>JBEBWZ010000105.1:0-11602 GCA_040391865.1 Solimonas flava | reverse complement strand
GGAGAAAAGCGCGGATTTTCTCGATTTCTACGCGGCGACCGCACGCTTGCCTCAGGGCGGGATGATTGCCGATGGTCGCGCCAACACGCGGGCGCTGGTGCTGATCGAACCGATCGGCATCGTGGCAATGATCACGCCGTGGAACGATCCCTTGCTGACGCCGGCACGCAAGCTCGGACCGGCGCTGATCAGCGGCAACGCAGTGATCCTGAAGCCGGCGCGGGAAACGCCGCTGGCGGCCTGGCATATCACCCGCGCGCTGATCGAAGCCGGCCTGCCGGACGGCGTGCTGAATCTGGTGATGACCGATCACGCGACTTTCGATGCCGAAGTGCTGGCCGATCGCCGGCTGGCCGCGGTGACCTTCACCGGCTCTACCGCAGTCGGCCTGGGGCTGGGGCGCACGTTGGGCGGTCGCAACGTGCGGTTGCAAACCGAGATGGGCGGCAAGAACGCTTCGGTAGTGTTGGCCGATGCCGATCTCGATCTGGCGGTCAGCACGATCGCTGCCGCATCGTTCGGTCAGGCCGGCCAGCGCTGCACCGCGACCAGCCGCGTGATTGTCGACGAAACGGTTTACGAGAGCGTGGTGTCGCGTCTGGCCGATGCCGCGCGCAGCCTCAAGCTCGGTGCCGGCGATGCGGCAGGGACCCAGATCGGACCGGTGGTCAGCCGTCGGCAGCAGTCTGAAGTGCTGGCGCATATTGCGGGTGCGCGGCAGTCCGGCGCGCGCATCGTCGCGGGCGGCGGCCAGCCGCAGGGCGATGCATTTGCGCACGGCTGCTTCGTCGAGCCGACCGTGATTGCCGATGTCGATGCCAGCATGCCGATCTGGCGCGACGAAGTGTTCGGGCCGGTGGTGGTGGTGTGCGCGGTATCGGGTTTCGACCAGGCCATGGCCGCGGTCAACGATTCCGAATACGGCCTGTCGGCAGCGCTGTTCACCAACAGTTTGCGCCATGCGCAGCGCTTCCTCGATGAAGCGGACACCGGCCAGGTGTCGGTCAACCTGCCGACCTCGGGTTGGGATGTGCATCAGCCCTTCGGCGGCTTCAAGGAATCCGGCTCGCCGTTCAAGGAGCAGGGGCTTGAAGGTCTGAAGTTCTATACCCGCGTGAAGATGACGGCGACACGCTTCGACTGGTAACTGCTTGCTTCAGGGCGCGCGGGTCAGATAGACCGCGCGTCCACTGGCAAGACGGTTCTCGTCGGTAACGCGAATCTCGACCGAGACGCTGGCCAGCGTTGCACCAATACGCAAGGGACGCGCCAGCACCTGCAGATCGCCCGGCTTGCCGGGGCTATCGAAATCGCAGCGTAGATCCACCGTCAGCACCTTATGTCCCAGGCGCCCCGCAACGGCGTCGCTGCCGCAGGCATTGACCACTGCCGTGGGCATGCCGCCGTGCAGATGACCGCTGGTACCAGCCGATGTCAGGTTAGTCAGCGCTATCCCAATAAAACTGAATCTGCGCAGTGAAGGAGTTGTTTCTGACAGCGCCGCAGATAACGCGCTGCCAGGAGTCAAACGGGTTTTCGACGGACTCTCATCATGTAACCGCAGCTATTTCCAATAGAAACTCGACAAATAGAACGAAAGACAAAAAATTTATCGAGTGCGATTCCTGTCCCTTTGCATGCAGAAGTGTCCTGGGAGGCAACGCGTCGTCCGGGAAAGTCCGTCTATGCGTCTGCAAATTTGCAGCTACCGACCTTGCCATGCAGAATCGAAATAGGATACTAAATATGGACGTAATAACGTCCGACGAAGAGATGGCGGAGTCGGCATTTTCAGCAAGTGCTTGGTAGCGATCGCGGTGGCTTAGGCCGCTGATCAACCGACCCTTGCGGTGTGTACGGTTCCGCCACGAGCGGCCGCGGCAGGTTTTGTCGTCGAGAGACGCAGGATTTACCGCTGCTACCGAAGTTGCGAGAGAGGAGGGCACACGCGTTGAAAAAGCATAAGCTGATATTGCTGTCGGCCATCTGTATGGGAATGTTTCAGGGAGCTGCGGCCAATCCGGAAGAGGCCACGTCACTGGATGCACAGACTTCTGTGCCAGAGGCGGTACCGACCGATAGCGTCGAATCGGCACCTGCGCCGCGCATCATCGAGGAAATCGTGGTGACATCGCGCCGCCGTGAGGAGCGGGTGCAGTCGGTGCCGGTGGCGGTGACTGCGATGAGTGGTGAGGCGCTTGAGCGCAACAATGTCGACGATGTCGCCGCGCTGGCTTCGCAGGTGCCCAGTCTGCTGGTGGTTCCCGGCGCCTCAGCCAATCGTTCCATCCCTGTGTTTTCGATTCGAGGTCAAAGCCAGCAGGATTTCACGGTGCTGTCTGATCCTTCGGTGTCGGTCTATTTCGGCGATGTCGTGGTCTCACGACAGCAGGGTCTCAATCAGGCCATGTTCGATCTCGAGTCGGTCGAAGTTCTCAAGGGACCGCAGGGCACGCTGTTTGGTCGTAACTCCACCGGCGGTGCGATCAATATCCGCCCACGGCGTCCCGGCAACGATTTCGAGGGCTATGTTGCGGCTGGTGTCGGCAGCTATGGTCAGCAGAACGTCGATGTGATGCTCAACCAGCCGCTGGCCGATTGGGCGCAGTTGCGGGTGGCAGGAAAACTGTCCGACAGCGACGGCTACATCCGCGACGTGGTGTTGGACCGCATGGTCAATCATGACCACAACAAGGCCGCCCGTGTGTCGTTGGCGTTGCAGCCGCTGGATGGTCTGGAAACCGTGTTCTCGTTCAGTCGTTATATCGAAGATAGCGGCGGGACCGGCATCTTTATCGATTACATCAGCCCTACCGCGACCACGCTGTTGAACCAGAATGCGGTGGCCCTGGGCTATGTGGGAGCACTGGATCCGGCACAGCTGTTGCAGGATCAAAAAAGCCGCGGCATTTACGACGTCGCCAGCGGCGCCGATCAGTATTCGCGCATTTCCACCCGCGACTGGTCCAACGATACGCGCTACGAGATCAACGACTGGTTGAGCGTGCGCAATATCGTCGGTCAGCGCCGCGTGCGCGGTGACAGTTCTGATGATTCGGACGGTATGCCGATCCCGTATCTGCAGATTCAGCGCACGTATGCCTTTGATCAGTTCTCCAATGAGCTGCAGCTGCTGGGGAACCACGGCAGCTTGGACTGGATTTTCGGTCTCTACTACTTTGAAGAGAAGGGACGCACTCAGGATTACAGCATCACGGCAGTGGCCGCGAATGCACCGCTTGCCACGCAGCGTCCGCAGCCTGCGGCCAGTGCTTTTCCGGCGTGGGGTGTGACCTGGGTTGAAGGTGAAAATGTCAGCCAGGCAGCGTTCTTTCAAGCGACACAACGCCTGGATTCGGTGCTCGATGGCTTGTCCGTCACGGCTGGTGGCCGTATTACCCGCGATGAGCGTGAAGCAACGATCAAGTCGCGTACTCCGACGGTCTGCCGGATCACCGTGGATGAAGACAACGATCCGGCAACGCCCAACACCACACCTGCGGTGGCGGATTGTGCGGTCACCAGTGACAAGGCATTCAGTGAGCCGACCTACAACCTGAGCCTCGAGTACGCCTTCGAACCGGGAAAGCTGGTTTATCTGGCCACTCGGCGCGGCTACCGGTCGGGCGGTTTTGTCCGTGCCAGCACGCAGCAGGCGCTGGAGAAGCCATACGATGCCGAGCGCGTTACCGATTATGAGTTCGGACTCAAGGCTGACTGGCAGCTGGCGGGTATGCCGTTGCGAACCAATCTTGCCGTGTTCTCGGCGGACTATGAGAACGTGCAGCGTCTGGAATTGGATACGTCGCTGACCCCCCCTCAGACCCTTACCCGCAACGCCGCCAAGGCGCGGGTCCGTGGTGGCGAGTTCGAATTCAATCTGCTGCCGTTGGATGGCCTCGAGCTATCGGGCTTCTACTCTTATGTCGATCCGAAGTTCATCGAGTACGTGAGCATGACCGGGCAGGATCTGTCCGGAAGCCCCTTTGCACGCGCACCGAAGAATATTTACAGCATCACGGCGCGTTACACCTTGCCGGTGCCGGCCGGGCTGGGCGAGCTTTCAATGATGGCGAACTGGTACAAGAGTGACGGTTATGAGCCCAGCGACAGCTATGACCCGGTGCTCTCGATTCAGGGGCATCAGCTGTTGAATCTGCGAGCCGATTGGGCGTCGGTTCTGCGCAGCTCCTTTGACGTTGCGATCTTCGTGCGCAATGCCCTGGATGAGGAGTATCTGATGGCGAACTTCACCGCGCCGACATCCTCACTGGGCTTCTCGTCACGGTCAGCCGGCGAGCCGCGGATTGTCGGTCTGGAGCTGAAGTATCGCTTCGGCGCGCTGGGCGGTGGTTGAGTTGAATGCCGCCCTTCACGGAACCGCGCAAACAGCCCACCAGGAGTCAGCGATGAAGTTTCTGCACGTCGGATTCGCGGTCAAGGATATTGAGCGTGCCGTTGCGCTGTACGCCAAGCTCTTTGGTATCCGCTGGGAGCCGGTCAGGGAATTTGCGATCACCAGTCGTATCGGTGGTCGCGAAAACCCGAGCCGTGCGCGTGTGACCCACGGTTATAGCGACAACGGATTTGAATTCGAGATGGTCGAGAATATCGCCGGCATCTCGGCCGACTCTCTGATTCTGGGCGATCGCGAGGGGCTTTCTCATCTCGCGTTTGCGGTCGACGATCTGGCCGCAGAACGGGCACGTCTGGAGGCGGAGGGCGTCGCGATGGTCAGTGAGTTTTCATCGCCGGTAGTCGATTTCCAGTTTTTCAGGGACGAGCGGTTTGCTGGCGCGCTGGTGCAGTTGGTGCAGTTCCATGGCCCTCGCAGCACCGAGGGGCTGGTGCAGTAGAGGTTTTATGGGATGCGAGCGCGGTAGCCGTGTGTCGCGACGGCTACCGCTTCTCGTTTGTTTGACCAGGAATATGGGGCATCGAAATCCGCAACGACAGTTCATGATCGTTGCACGGGTTCCCCTCAGTCATTCCTATCACGGCGTGCATCACGCCTGAAATAGATTCCTCGCCTTGCAGCCCGCGAGCTGCCGGATTCCCTTTAACTGATCAGAAAACCGCCGTCGACGGCCAGCGCCTGGCCGCTGGTGTAGGCGCCGCCGGGCCCCACGAGAAACAGCACCGCGGCCGCGACTTCACGTGCGGTGCCAGCACGCCCTGCAAGCCAGCGACTGCGGTCGGCCGCCGGACCGGTTACCGCGACGGAGGGAGCCGCGTTACTCGTCGCGGCGGTGTCGCCTGCGATGGCGCCGGGCATCACCGTGTTGATGGTGATGCCGTGGCCGCTGTATTCCAGCGCCGCGCCGCGCGTCAGTGCATTGAGTCCGGCCTTGGCCGCGGCATAGTGCGTATTGGCATGGGTCGCCGGATGCACCGCGGCAACCGATGAGATATTGACGATGCGACCACCACGACCGCGTGCCAGCATGTCGCGGATCGCGATCTGCATACACAGAAAGCTGGCGCGCAGATTCAGCTGATGCACGCTTTCCCATTGTTCGCGGGTGACGCTGAGAAAATCGTACTTCGGATAATTGCCGGCGTTGTTGATCAGGATGTCGATACCGCCGTGTGTGGCGATGACCTCGGTCAGGCATTGCTGCAGCTGCGCTTCATCGCACAGATCGGCGCAGCAGGCGCGGGCTTGGTGACCCTGAGCGACGATGGCGGCAGCGGTCTGCCGTGCTGCATCGTCGTCGATGTCGACGATCACCACTTGCGCACCGGCCGCAGCCAACACCTGGGAAATCTCGCGCCCCAGACCGCGGGCGCCGCCGGTGACGACTGCGCGCTGACCATGAACGCCGAACAGTTGCTGATAGATGTCTTGCATATGCGAGTGATCCACGCAAAGAAAAAGGGCGCCGGATTTAGCGGCGCCCTGTTGATTCAGCGAATGACAGCGTCCTTCCATTGCTTGGCGCCGGCGGCAACCGCCTGCTCCAGCAACGGTGCCGGGGCCCAGCGCGCGCCCTGCTCGGCATGCATCTCGCGAACCTTCGCCAACACCTTGTCGAGCCCTTGCTGCTCGGCCCAGAACATCGGTCCGCCCTGATAACGCGGGAAGCCGTAGCCGAAGATGTAGGTGACGTCGACGTCGGACGCGCGGATCGCGATGCCTTCGCCGACGATCTTCGCGCCCTCGTTGACCATCGCCGACAGCACGCGCCAGACGATTTCCTCGTCGCTGATCTCGCGACGGGTAATGCCCAGGTCCGCAGACACCTTCACGATCAGCTGTTCGATTTCCGGATCGGCGGAGGCCTCGCGACCGTCGTACTTGTAGTAACCGGCGCCGGTCTTTTGACCGAAGCGGCCCAGTTCGCAGATGCGGTCCGCAATCGGTGAATAGCGCTCGCTCTTGTCGCGGAACTGTTCGCGGTACTGGCGGATGCGATAGCCGACGTCGAGTCCGGCCATGTCGCGCATCAGATACAGACCCATCGGGAAACCGAAACCCTGCAGCGCGCGGTCGATCTGCCAGGGCGTGGCGCCGTCTTCGAGCAGGAAATCGCATTCGCGGCCATAGGTCGCGAGGATGCGATTGCCGATGAAGCCGTCGCAGTTGCCGGCGAGTACCGGCACCTTGCCGATCTGCTTCGCCAGCGCCATCGCGCGGGCAATGGTCTCCGGCGAGCTGCTGCCGCCACGCACGTTCTCGAGCAGCTTCATGACGTTGGCCGGCGAGAAGAAATGCATGCCGATCACGTCCTGGGGACGCTGGGTGACGTTGGCGATCTGATCGATGTCCAGGGTCGAGGTGTTGGTACCGAGCAGCGCGCCCGGCTTCATCACTTCGTCGAGCTTGCGGAACACCGTCTGCTTGACGCCCATGTCCTCGAATACCGCCTCGACCACGACATCGGAGCTGCCGATCTCGCTGTATTCAGTGGTAGGCGTGATCAGTGCCAGACGCTGATCCATCTGCGCCTGGGTGATCGAGCCGCGCGAGACCGAGGTCGTGTAGTTGCCGCGGATCCGCTCGATACCCTTGTCCAGCGCTTCGCGGCTGGCTTCGAGCAGCTTCACCGGCACGCCGACGTTGGCGAACGACATGGCGATGCCACCGCCCATGGTGCCGGCACCGATGACCGCTGCCGACTTGACCGGCGCAGGCTTCAGATCGGCTGGCACGCCAGGGATCTTGACCGCTTCGCGCTCGGCAAAGAATAGATAACCCAGCGCCTTGCGCTGCGGGCTTTCCACGGTCTGGAAATAGGCTTCACGCTCGAACTGCGCACCCTCGGCGAACGGCACGGTGCAGGCCTTTTCGACGCAGTCGACGATCTTCCACGGCGAGAACAGGCCCTTCCACTTCTTTTCGTTCTTCTTGCGCACATTGGCGAAGATCGCCGGATCGGTGTTGGCAATCTTGTCCTGGCGCTGGCTGGCCAGCGGCAGCGGTGCCTGCGCGGCCACCTGTTTGCGGGCGAAGGCGAGGGCGCCTGCCAGCAGATCGCCATCGGCCAGCGCATCGATCACGCCCAGTTCCAGTCCCTTCTCGGCGCTGAAGTGATCGCCGCTGAGAATCAGGTCCAGTGCGCGCTGCGCACCGATCAGGCGTGGCAGGCGCTGTGTGCCGCCAGCGCCGGGGAGGATGCCGAGCTTGACCTCGGGCAGGCCGAGCTTGGCCTTGGGCGTGGCGACCCGATAGTGGCAGGTCATGGCGATCTCGAGACCACCGCCCAGCGCAAAGCCGTCGATCGCGGCCACGATCGGCTTGCTCGAGGCTTCCATCAGCGCCTGACATTCCGGCGTGCTCGGGGGCTGGACCGGCTTGCCGAAGTCGCGGATGTCGGCGCCGGCGATGAAGCAGTTGTTGGCGCCGATCAGTACGGCGGCCTTGGCCGACGCGTCATTCGCCAGCCGCTGCAGCGCTTCATGCAGGCCGCTGCGCAGGCCCTGACTGATGGCGTTGACCGGGGGGTTGATCAGGGTGATGACGGCCACATCGCCGTCGTTGCGGTACTCCACGTTGGACACGGTAAAGCCTCCTCGAATGATGAATCGGACGATCTGGAGCCGACCTTGAGCCGGTGGCGGCCATTCGCATCGGTAATTAGGATACTAAATTACGGATCCCGGTGGGGTGGATTTCGTTAACCGGGATGTTGGAAATTGAAATCGCTTTAAGTAGTATGCTATTTAGGATCTGGAATGAGCGTTTGTAGCGATGGCTTGAAGCCCCCTTGGGGCAGGCGTTGATCGCTCGCTTCGGCAGGATATGGAAGTTTATTGCTTGCTTTTATTGTTGTTTTTAAACGGATATTTATCTGTTTTTTGTGCGTAAAGCGGTTGTGGAAGGGCGCCGTGAGGTGAGTGGCAGCGGCGGCGGCAGGGACGGCTATTGAAAGCGGTCTCCAATTGCCGCCGATGCGAGCGTATTTCGCAGCGGTGTCTCGATGTCGTTTCAGGGCGTGGTGCGTGCGGGCGGTAGCTTGCTGGCGAATGACGCAAATCAGAAACGAGGGGAGTGTCGTGACCAAGAAGACCGGAGCAGTGAAGAAGTCGCGGGGACGCAAACCGAAGTCCGTGGCGCCGGCGGCAGTACCTGCCGCAGCCGCGGAGCCGAGCGTGTCGGCACCGTTGGCGGGCAGCGGCCGCCCACGGCTGGTGGATGTGGCCTTGCTGGCGGGGGTTTCGCTGGGCAGTGCGTCGCGCGCCCTGTCGTCGCCGGATGCGGTACGCCCGCAGACCTTGCGCAGCGTGCGCGAGGCGGCGGAACGTCTCGGCTATGTGCCGGATGGCGCGGCGCGTGCCCTGGCCCTGCGCCGCAGCATGACCATCGGCGCGGTGCTGCCGACGATCAACAATCCGATCGATTCCAGTTTCGTTCATGCGCTGCAGAAGGCGCTGGGCAGTCGCGGCTACTACCTGCTGGTGGCCGCGCACGAGTATGACCTGAAGGAAGAGCTGTCGATTGTCGAGCGGCTGGTGCAGCGCGGTATCGATGGTCTGGTGTTGATCGGTACCGATCATCCTGCCGCGGTGTTCAAGCGCATCGAGCAGGCGCGGATGCCCTATATCTGTGCCTGGTCGGTGGATGAGGCGCACAAGCATCCCTGTGTCGGGATCTCCAATCGCCGTGCGATGCATCGCGTGGTGCGCCACCTGCTGGATCTCGGGCATCGCGAGTTTGCGGTGCTCTCCGGTGAAACCGAACACAACGAACGCGCACGCGCGCGCATCGATGGCGTGCTCGATGCGCTGGCGATGGCCGATATCCGGCTGCCGCAGGAGCGGATCTTCTGTGGTCCGTTCTCGATCGAGGCCGGACGTGAAGGTCTGCGCAAAGCGATGGCCTTGAAGCCGCGGCCGACGGCGCTGATTTGCGCGACCGATCTGCTGGCCGCCGGAGCGATGGCGGAAGCGCGGCAGATGCAGCTCGAGGTGCCGGGAAGATTGTCGATCAGCGGCTTTGACGACATTTCCTTTGCATCGCTGCTGGAACCGCCCCTGACCTCGCTGCAGGTGCGTACCGACGAGATCGGACGCATTGCCGGCGAACAGATGCTGGCGGCCCTGAAGGGCGCGGTGCTCGAAGCGCCGCTGGAAATCGAAACCCGTTTGGTGGTCCGCGCCAGTACCGGCCCGGTACCGAAGCGCTGAAGAGGGGCGAGTGGATACTGTCGATTGCGTGGTAATCGGTGCCGGCGTGGTCGGTCTTGCGATAGCAAGACGCCTGGCCATGGATGGCCGTGAGGTCCTGATTCTCGAAAAGGAAAATGCTTTCGGGACGATGACCAGTTCGCGCAACAGCGAAGTCATTCATGCCGGCATCTATTACCCGCGCGGATCGCTGAAGGCACAGCTGTGCGTGCGCGGCCGCGATCTGCTGTACGACTACTGTGCGCGCTACGGCGTCGAGCATCGCCGCTGCGGCAAGCTGATCGTGGCCACCGATGCGGCACAGGATCTGGAGCTGGACGGGATCGCCGTGGCCGCGGCCGCCAATGGCGTCGATGACCTGCAGCGCCTCGATCGCGCGCAGGCGCTGGCCCTGGAACCGGCACTGAACTGCACCGCGGCCCTGCTGTCGCCCTCGACCGGCATCATCGATTCGCATGGCTACATGCTGTCGTTGCTGGGACAGGCGGAGATCGCCGGCGCGATGCTCGCCTATCTGAGTCCGGTGACGCGGCTGATTCCCGGGAGAGACGGCATTGCCATCGTGTCGGGTGATGATCCGGAGCCGATCCTCAAGGCGCGTTGCGTGATCAACAGCGCGGGGCTCGATGCGCCGGAGATTGCGCGTCGCGTCGATGGTATCGATGCCTCGCAATTGCCGCAGACCTATTACGCCAAGGGCAGCTACTTCACGCTCAGTGGCCGCGCACCGTTTTCGCGACTGATCTACCCGGCACCGGAGCCGGGGGGGCTTGGCGTGCATCTGACACTGGATCTGGCGGGGCAGGCGCGCTTCGGGCCGGACGTGGAGTGGCTGCAGCAACCGCACTATCCGGTCGATCCGCGTCGGGCCGACAGTTTCTACGCCGTGATTCGCCGCTATTGGCCGGCCTTGCGCGATGACAGTCTCGCGCCCGGCTATTCCGGCATTCGCCCCAAGATTTCAGGTCCGGGCGAAGCCGCTGCAGATTTTCGTATTGACGCCCCCGCGGTGCATGCCATCCCGGGTTTGATCAATCTGTTCGGAATCGAGTCCCCTGGCCTTACCGCCTCACTCGCGATTGCCGATGAGGTTGGCCAGCTAGCCGAGAGTATGTTTCAGTGAAAGACCAGAGCCACAGTGCCAGGACCTTGCCGGGCAATTTCGATTTCGTGATCGTGGGGGCCGGCTCCGCCGGTTGCGTGCTCGCCAACCGCCTCAGCGCCGATGGTTGCCATCGTGTGCTGCTGCTGGAAGCCGGCGGCCGCGACTGGAATCCGTGGATCCATGTGCCGCTCGGTTACGGCAAGTTGTTCAATGACCGTTCGGTGAACTGGCTGTACCAGACCGAACCGCAGCCGGAACTCAACGATCGCCGCATCGGCGTACCGCGCGGCAAGGTGCTCGGCGGTTCCAGTTCGATCAACGGGCTGGTCTACATCCGTGGGCAGCGCGAGGATTTCGACGACTGGCGCGATCAGGGCGCAGCGGGCTGGGGCTACGACGACGTGCTGCCGTACTTCATCCGCTCCGAGGACCAGCAACGCGGCGCCAATGATTACCACGGTGTCGGCGGGCCGCTGGCGGTCTCGAATCCGACCGAGCCACACCCCTTGTGCGACGCGTTCATTACCGCCGCCGAAGAGTCCGGCTATCCGCGCAACGAGGACTTCAACGGTGCCAGCCAGGAGGGCGCGGGTTACTTCCAGGCCACGGCGCGCAACGGTCGCCGTTGCAGCACTGCTGTCGGGTTCCTGAATCCGGTGCGAGGTCGCGACAATCTGGAGATCCTCACCCATGCCATGGTCACGCGCTTGCTGTTCGAAGGGCGGCGGGTCGTCGGCGTCGAGTTCCGTCGCGGTGACGGCAGCCTGTGGCAGGTGCGTTGCCAGCAGGAAGTGATCCTGTGCGGCGGCGCGATCAACACGCCACAGCTGCTGGAGCTTTCCGGGATTGGTGCTGCGCAGAACTTGAAGC
>JBEBWZ010000104.1:0-11718 GCA_040391865.1 Solimonas flava | reverse complement strand
AGATTGCCGTCGTCCGCGGACCACGGCGGATTTTCAAAGCCGTTCATGGTTCAATGGACCATGAACGGCTTATTTGTTGCCTTGCCCCCATGAAACTCCACTGGCAGATCGTGCTGGCGTTGGTGGCGGCCGCGATTGCCGGCGCGTCCATCGGAAATGTGCCCTGGTTCATTGAAGCGACCGGCTTCGTCGGTACGCTGTTCCTGAATGGCTTGAAGATGCTGATCGTGCCGCTGATTGTCAGCGCCATGATTCACGCGGTACTGGGGATCGATGACACCGGCGCGTTGACGCGCATGGGCAGCAAGACCGCGCTGCTTTTCATAGGGACGACCCTGGTCTCGGTGGTGACCGGACTCGCGGTTCTGAACCTGCTGCAGCCCGGGATCATCGACGGCATTCCGGCGGGCGAGCGCCTGGGATTGTCGGAGCATACGGCAGCGGTGCTGAGCAGTATCGAGGGTCGCGGTGGCGGCGACATCATCTCGGTCCTGCTGCGCATGGTGCCTCCGAACCTGTTCCAGGCCGCGGCCGATGGGGAGATGCTGGGCCTGATCTTCTTCAGTCTGCTGTTCGGCTACTTCGCATCGCGCCTGCCCGGCGCGATGGCGGTGACGCAGCGCCAGTTCTGGTCGGGGATTTACGAGGTGATGATTGCAATCACCGGATGGGTGATGAAGTTCGCCCCCATCGGGGTCTTCGCGCTGGTTGCCAAGACCATTGCCCAGACCGGCTGGGGCGCGATGCAGCCGCTGCTGCTGTTCTTCCTTTGTGTGCTGATCGGGCTGGCGCTACAGACGTTTCTCTGGCTGTCATTGCTGCTGCGCAGCTTCGGTCTGTCGTCGTGGCGGCATCTGCAGGCGATGCTGCCGGTACTGTTGACTGCGTTCTCGACCAGTTCCTCGGCAGCGACGCTGCCGGTGACGCTGGACCATGTGAAACGGACGGGCGTTTCCGATGGCGTGGCGGGCTTCGTGCTTCCTCTCGGCGCCACCGTCAACATGAATGGCACAGCACTCTACGAGTGCGCGGCCGCGATCTTCATCGCGCAGGCCTACGGGCTGGAACTGTCGCTGGTGACGCAGTTCGTGGTGGTGGTGCTCGCGCTGGTCACCTCGATCGGCGTGGCGGGCATTCCATCGGCGAGCCTGGTGGCGATCGCGGTGATTCTGTCGGCGGTGGGGTTGCCGCTGGAAGGCGTGGGTCTGATTCTCGCCGTCGACCGTGTGCTGGATATGTGTCGCACGGCGGTCAATGTTTACTGCGACACCGTGGTTGCGGTGATCATCGCCAAGCTGAACGGGGAGCCGGTACAGCGGTCCGGCCCCCCGGATTGAATCGGACCTGTTTGCGGCTTACTCGCCGAAGCTCATGCCCATGATGTTGTAGCCACCGTCGACGTACAGGATCTCGCCGGTGATGCCGGAGGCGAGATCGGACGACAGGAAAGCCGCCGCATTGGCCACTTCCTCGACGCTGACATTGCGCTTGAGCGGCGAGGCCCCGGCGGCTGAGGCCAGCATGCTGCGGAAACCGGTGATCCCGGCGGCGGCCAAGGTCTTGATCGGACCCGCGGAAATACCGTTGACGCGGATACCTTCTTCACCCAGATCCGCCGCCATGAAGCGCACGTTGGCTTCCAGCGAAGCCTTGGCCGGGCCCATCACGTTGTACATCGGCACCGCGCGGACGGCGCCGAGATAGGTCAGCGTCAGCAGCGATGCGGCACGACCTTTCATCAGCGGCCGAGCAGCCTTGCCGAGCGCGGCGAACGAGTAGGCGGAGATGTCGTGCGAGATGCGGAAGCCTTCGCGGGTCACGGCGTCCAGATATTTGCCGGCCAGCTGGTCGCGTGGTGCGAATCCGATCGAATGGATCAGGATATCGAGGCCGCCCCAGGCGTTCTGCAGTTCGCTCATGACTTCATCGATCTGCCGGTCTTCCGACACATCCAGCGGCATGACCAGCTTCGAGCCACATTCGGCCGCGAACTCTTCGACCCGCGACTTCAGCCGTTCGCCCTGATAGGTGAAGGCCAGTTCGGCACCTTCGCGCTTGAATGCTTCGGCGATGCCGGTTGCGATCGAGCGATCACTGGCGACACCGGTGATCAGTGCTTTTTTACCCGCGAGAAAACCCATGCTTGTCTCTCCCTGACAATGCTAGTTGGTGGTGTGTCCTGGATCGCAGACAGCGAAAAAGGCCGGATACTGATGCAGTATCCGGCCTTTCAATCAGGACGGCAGGAAGTTGATCGGATAGTTCGGATAGGTGTAGGTCGGTACCGATTTGGCACCGAAGTTCAGCAGCATCACGCGCTGAACAACCTTACGTTCCAGGTCCGAATCATTGAAGGTGCTGGAAACCAGCTTGCAATCGACCACGGCCCCATTGGGTGCAATGGTCAGGCTGACGACGATCTTCCCGGCCCCGAGGTTGGGGTTGTCGCGCATCGCGCGATTGAAGATCGCGTAGAACGCGCCCTTGTTGCGGTCGAAGGTCAGCTGGATTTCTTCCAGCGTGCGGCCCGCAATCAGCTTGTCGCCATCCTGGCCAGGCTTGCTGCGGTCCTGCCCGAATCCAACCGGGCTTTCGACGGTGGTCGTTCGCCGCTGGCCGAGGCCGGCGCCGGATTCCGAACGACGCTGATCTGCCGTGCCGGTCTGGCCGATACCGCCGGATGAAGCCGCCGCCGATTGCGCGAAGTTGGGTGCCGGTGCGCCACCGGAGGCACCGGTGCCGGCTTTCGCGGACACCATGTCGCTGGACAGCGGGCGTGCGGCATCCATCCCCTGCAGCGAACGGTCGCGCAGTTCGGCCAGCTGATCGGCCATCGCCAACACGCCGGAACGCTGTGCGACCTGGCGTGCAGCGGCCTGCCGCTCGGCTTCGGTGGGTTGCGGTGCAACCACTTCAGTCGGCTTCTCCTTCGGCTTGGGATCGGGACGCTTGGGCTTGGCTTCTTCAGGCTGCGGCTGCTCTTCCGGTGCGGGGGCGGGTTCCTCCACCTGCTGCGCCGGTGTTGCATCCGGGACCAGACTGACAAAGCGCTGATCCAGCGTATCGCCGCCGCCGCGCGTCAATCCGCTCAGTTCCAGAAACGGAATGATCACGCCGACGATCAGCCACAGCAGCACCATGACCATGGTGACGCGCCGGAAACGGCGGTCGGCGTTGGTGCCCAGATCCCAGCCGTCGAGACCCACGGAGAACGTGCTCATGGCGCGCCTCCATGCGTTTTCTCGACCACGGCCAGCGAGATCCGCGAGAAGCGTGTCTCGGTGCAGGTCGCCATCACTTTCTTCAGCAGACTGTAGGGGATGGCCTTGTCCGCCATGATGTTCACTTCACCACGCGACATCTGGCCCGCAACCTCCTCGACCTGCAGCAGCGGCGTGCCCTGCAGTTCGATCTTCAGTGCTGCAAGAAAGGCCGCTTCGGTCGCCTTGGCATCGGCGGTACTCATCACGCGGCGGCTGTTCACCAGGATGTCGTCATTGGTGATCAGAATCACCGTGGTCTGTCGCGGCTGTTCCTGGATGGCGCTTTCCGGCAGCTTCAGGGCCTGCGTGCTCGGCAGGATCTCGACGGCCAGGGCATTGACCAGCAGGTAGAACACCAGGATCGCGAAGATGTCGATCAGCGACACGATGTTGATTTCGACATCAGCGAAACGGGACAGGCGTTTCAGCTTGCGCGCTTTGCGTTGTGAATCTCTCACGGGGCTTTACCTCCGGCATTTGCCGGCGCATCGCCGATCGAGATCTGCGGGAACAACTCGCGCGGCAAACCACTGGCGCGCGCCTCCGCGGAGGTCACGCGGGCCGCATCCATCACCTGGACGATGTTGTCGTAAGCGATGTCCGGCTCCAGCAGCAGCGTCAGGCTCTGCTCGGTGGGGGCGGCTTTCTTCGCTTCGACCAGCACATCGGCCAGCGCCTGGATGTTGTAGCCCGAAGGGGTGTTGTCGAGGTGGCGCAAGGCACCGTTGCGGTCGCTGACCGTGATGCCCGAAGCACGCAGGGTCACGGTCAGCTGCAACGGCACATTGTCCTGTGGCGCCACGGTTTGGTCTGGCGACGGCAGATTCAGACTGATGACATTCAGGCGCGATGCGGTGATCGACGCACTGGTCAGCAGAAAGAACACCAGCACCGCAAAAATATCGATCAAGGACACGATATTCAGGTGCGTGGTGCGGCCGCGCTGTCTGGCGTGGCGCTGCAGTCGCCGCGAACGGCGGGAAGAACGGCTCATGGGGCGTGGGTTCCGGCGCTTAGCCGCGGGCACAGATAGCGCTGACGAACTTGGCGCAAACCGCTTCCAGGCTATCGATCAGCTCGGTGGCCTTGGCCTGCAGGTAGGAATGCAGCACCAGGGCCGGAATCGCGACGATCAGGCCGAACGCGGTGCAGTTCATGGCTTCGGAAATGCCGGCGGACAGCAGGTCGGCCTTTTCCGCCGGATCCGCGGCGCCGAGCGCGGCGAACGCTCCAATCAGGCCGATCACGGTGCCGAGTAGGCCGAGCAGCACGGCCAGATTCGAGAAGGTACCGAGGTAGTGCGTGCGTTTTTCGATCGCCGGCAGCACCTCCATCAGGCCTTCTTCGGTCGCGATCTCGATCTCGCTGCGACGCTTGTCCTGACGCGCCTGCGCAATCCCGTTGTTGAGGATGCGACCAATCGCGGTGGACGAGCCTTCGGTAACGTTGCCGGCGGCCGTCACGTCGCCGCGGGCGATCATCGGACCGACGGTCTTCCAGATCTTGGCGTTCTCACGTTCGAGGCGCGACAGGAACAGCCAGCGTTCGATGGCGATAGCGGCAGTCAGCACCAGAACAAGCGCGATCGGGTACATGAACGCGCCGCCTTTCTGGAAAAAGCCAAGGACGGTTGCAAAGAAATCCATCGTGTGTTCCTCAAAAAGTCATTAAGAATGTTTGGATGAGCCGCTTGCCGCAATCAGCGCGAGTTGCCGGGCGTGACCTTGCCCTTGCTCTTCAAAGCGCCGCTGAGCGCTTCGTGATATTCAACCTGCCGCAGGAAAACCTTCTCGTCGATCGGCTGCAGTTTCTCTTGCAGCAAGCGTGCAGGGCGATCGATGTCGGACTCGGCGTCGGCATCGCGCCACGGCGTGATGTACAGGCCGATCGGTGATTCACGCTCGCCGATGATGGTCGTGCCGACGCCGGGCTCGGCGACTACCGAAGCGGGGGCAGGGGGCTTGCCGCCGACCGCCGGCATCTCGTCCTGCGCCAGCGCCGGAAGCGATAGCGACAATAACAGCAGTGTTGCACTGCGCATCGAGACTCGGCTCATTGGCCGGCTCCCGGTGCCTGCGGCGCGACCTTGGGCGCAACCGGTACGGGCGCAGCGGCGGGCGCCGCTTTCGCTTCGATCTCGGCGACCCAGGCCAGCACTTTCAGATCCTGCTTGCCCGACAGCTTCTGGTAGCTGCGGTAGTGCGGCAGTGCGAGTTGCGGCTGTTTCAGATGCGCGTCGTACAGGATCGCCAGGTTGTAGTGCGCCAGCGCCGAATCCGGATTGATCTTCAGGGCCTGGTCGTAAGCCGCATGCGCGCGAGGGTAGTCGCGCGCTTCACGGTACAGCATGCCCTGCCAGTTGTACGCGACATCGTTGCCGGCATTCAGCGAGATCGCATTGTTGAACGCTGACAGTGCCAGGTCACGCCGGTTCGACTTCGCATAGAGAATGCCGAGGTTGGTCCAGGGACCGGAATACTGCGGGAAGTCGACCGTCAGGTCCTTCAGCGCGGTTTCGGTTTCGGCGATCTGGTTCTGTTTCCACAGCTCCAGCGCAGCCTTGAACCGGGCCTCGGGATCCCCCTTGTCCGGTGGCTTGGGAGCGGTGACCGAGCCGTCGGTGGGGCCCGATGTCGACGTGCCGGCCTCCCGTTTCGGCAGCAGTTCGCAGGCCGACAGTGTCAGGCCCAGTGCCAGCACCAGCAGCAGCTTACTTGAGGCTTTCATAGCGCTCCTCGCCCTGTTCGCGCTTGCCGTAGCGGGCTGGCGAGATCTGCGCCAGCGCCTTCGCGCTCTTGGCGATCCAGTCGTCATACAGGCCCTGCGCAATGCGCTTGAGGTTGGTTTCGTGGGTCTCGATGGCTTTCTCCTCGAAGGGGAACGCCTGTTCTTCGAGCAGCAGGTCGTATTGTTCACGCTCCAGCGCGGACAGATTGCGCGGGCGTTCGGAGTCGATCAGCGAGCGGCCGAAGTCCTGATACAGCGCACCGAGCTCATAGGTGGCGGCGGTGGTGATATCGGCAAAGCCGTAGGCTGCGGCGCGATCCAGCCACTGGATCGTTGCTTCCATCGCCTGTTTCTTGCGCGGCAGGCTCTTGTCCACCGGCTGCGTCAGTCGCAACGCGACCGTGTCGGAAGCGCTCAGGCGACCGAGGTCGAGCGCGGCCTGTGCCGCCAATGCACGCGAGCGATCGCTGCGCTCATTACCAGCGGTCTCGTCCGCTGCCACGAGCTCACGCAACCAAAAGGTCAGACGATCGCGATCGCCGCTGAGGCGAGCGTAGGCGACCAGCCGATCCCGAGCATCCAGTGCGCGCGGCAGCGGTCGCGGGAAGGTGCGCACGTAGAACTCGTAGGCGCGTGCCGCTTCGGCATCGGCCTTGGCTTCATCGAACAGCGTCGCCGACAGCCAGGCCGCTTCACGGCGGATTTCAGGCGTTTCGCTGGCGCGATTGGCAATCCGGCCGTAAGTCTGCGCTGCCTTGAACGGCTTGTTGTCCTTCTGATAGGCGACGGCCAGTTTCTTGTCGACGTCCGCTTCCAGCGTGTGCGCCGGGAACAGTCCGCGGAAGCTTTCGAGTACCAGTGCGGCGCCCGCCCAATCTTCCAGCGCGATCAATGCTGCGGCGCCGTCGTATTCGGCGGTGGCACGGATCTTCGCTTGCGGCGTGACCTTGCCGACGCGCAGGAAATGGAACGCGGCATTCTTGTTGTCGCCAGCATCGCGTGCGGCTTCGCCCTGCTTGTAGATCGAAGCAGCGAGCTGCTCGACGACTTCGATGCGGCGCGGGGCATCGGCGGCGGTCAGCTTCAGCTCTTCATTGAAGGCCGACTCCGCCTGCGGGTAACGCGCCTGCGCGAAATGCGCGTCGCCGGTCACGCTCCAGGCGATACGGCGCAGATCGGGAGCGATTGCGGCTGGCGCACGAATCACGCGATCGGCCACTTCGATGGCTTCGTCGTAGGCCTTCAGCTCGAACAGGTCCTGCGTCGATTGCGTCAGTACCGGATACAGCTGTGCATGCGTCGGGAAGGTCGAGGCCAGCTTCAGGCTGGAATCGATCGCCGCACGCAGCGCCGTTGCACGCTCGGTGCCCGGGACTTCCTTGGCGTGCTTCTGATACGCCAGCACTGCCGCGTAGGCTGCCTCGGCCGAACGCGCATGTGCGGGGTACTCGTACGCGGTCTTGCTGTACTCGAGCGCGGCGTCCAGCGTCTGGCCGCCATCCAGCAGCGTATCGCCGAGCAGGAAATTGATTTCCGCCAGGCGGGTGTCCTGCGGGTACAACTCGATGATGCGCTTGTACCAGCGGGCCGCAACCAGGTACTCGGCTTGCCCTGCGGTCGGGCTCGCGGTGCGCTGTTGCTGCGCCAGGGCATGATGATGCTTGGCGAGATCTTCGAGATGCGTGCGTAGTTCCGCCATCACCTCGGCGGTGGCCGGCTGGCCGTTCCAGTACGCGGCGGCCGGATCGTAGGTCACGGCGTAGCGTTCCTTCTCCTGCACCACCAGATCGCGGAAACCGCCTTCGCCATAGGCGCCGATCACGCGCGACTGGAATGCCGGCGCGTGCGCCGACCGTGCGTAGCGCTGGATGAACGCGGCATAGGACTGCGCGGCATCGGTGTAGCGGCGCTTTTCCAGCAGCGATTCGCCGAGTGCGACGTAGACCAGCGGATAGAACCGCGGGTCGCCGTTCTTGGCGAGATATTCGTTCAGCGCCGAACCGCCGCCCAGCGTCGCCAGCGACAGGGTCACGACGCGCAGCGAATCCTTGGCGAGGTCGTACTTGGTCTTGTCGACGCCTTCAAGCGCGGCCTCGACCTCGAACAGATCGCCCTGCGGCAATTCGCGGTCGAGAATCGCGAAGAAGGTCTGGATCGCCGGTTCGTAATTGGATTGCTTGTACAGCGACCAGCCGTACTTGTACTGCGCCTGCTCGAAGAACGGCGTCTTGTCGGCCAGATCCATGACCGTCCGGTATTCCTTCTCGGCCTCGGCGTAGCGACCTCTGGCGAACAGCAGTTCGGCGCGGCGGAAATGCCCGTCGTGGGTCAGCGCGGAATCGGGAAACCGCTCCGACAGCCGCTGCAAGGTGTCGATGGCGGCATCGACCTCGCCCATGTTCTGCTGCGCGCGCGCCAACTGATAGAACACGCGATCATTCTTTTTGTCGTCGGGGTTGGCGTACAGCAGCTCGTTGTAGAGCTTGATCGATTCGCGCAGTGCCTTTTCGGAGTCTGCAGTGTTGCCGCGTACGTCCTCCATCTGTACCTGCAAGTCGGCAAGGCGTCGCTTGGCTTCGATCTTGGTATCGGTGTCGGGTGTCAGTGCCAGCAGCTTGCGATAATTCTCGGCGGCTTTTTCCGCGTCAGCGGCCACGGGCTCGGACGCGATGATCGGCAGCACGTCCTGTGCCGGCGCATCCATCTTGCCGATGCTTTTGCCGATCGACGGCGCTGCGTTCTTGACGGCCGCAGGCGTGCAGGCCGAGAGGCACAGGGCGAGCGCCAGCGGGATAGGGAGATGGCGTTTGTTCATTCGGCGAGTTCGCCCTTGCGCTGACGGTCATACAGGCGGGCGAGCGCGAAGCGCGCTTCCACCAGATAGCGTTCGATCTGCTTTTTCTGGCCTTCCAGCTCCTTGGTGGCCATCGCCTGCAGCAGGCGCGACTGTTCGTCGCTGGCGTTGCTCACCAGGCCGCGAAGATTGGCCAGACGCGCACGCAGCTTCTGCGCGCTTTCGTATCCGCCGACGAATTTTTCCGGCAGCGGTGCCAGGGTCAGTTCCGCCATGGTGGAGCTCGGAGGGACGAGGCTTTGCTGATAACTTCCGGGCGCCGCCAACGACGTTTCGTTGCGCAGCCGAATCTTGAGGCCACGCCACGGTTCCACCCAGTCCTGTCGTGCGCGCGCCAGCAGATCGCCTGCTGCCGGGGCGGGGCGCTTGTCGTCGCTCAGCTGGGTCTCGATCGTGTTCAGTCGCTGTTCCCAGGTGTCGAGATTGCGCGACATCAGGCGCAGGTCTCGGTAGTTCTTCAGTGCTTCCTGGAAGCGGTGCTCGGCCAGCAGACTCTGCAGGAAGTAGGTTTCCGGCGCGTCCGGCAGGTCCAGCAGTTTCCAGTCCCAGCCGGCTTCGGAGTCCACTTCACGGCGCACGATGGTTTCGACCATGCGCCCCTGCCGGATCGAGACGATCGCTTCATCCATGCGCTTGCGACTGACTTCCAGCGTTTCGACCGCTTTCTCGTAGTACTGCAAGGCCTGCGTATGCGCGCCCAGCCGATCCAGCGAGAACGGAATGGCCAGCCAGGCCTCCAGCACGGCCGGATCCATCGGATCGCGGGAAATCAGTTCGACCCAAGGCACCAGCGCCTTGCGCAGGGCTTCTTCTTCACCCTGTTTCACCTTGCTGAAACGGAAATTGCGCAGGCCGGCACGCTTGAAGACATCGTCTTCCATGAAGCCGGGGCGCAGCAGCACGCCCAGCGTCGAGAACGTCGAGAACGGGCTGGCCTCGGTCTGCGCTTCGTCACCGACCTCCGCTCGCAGCACGCGCGCACCTTGCGGAGCCAGCTCCGCCCAGCCCAGACCGAGCAGTGCCCGGTTCGAGAACGGCCCTTCGACGCGGACGCGGGAAAACACCGGTTTCGCGGTGCCGCCTTGCTGCGACTGCAGGAAGTGCCAGCCGAGGCTGAGATTGGCACGATCGCGCAGCGCCAGCTCTTCCTTGGTGGTCGGGGTCATGCGGCCGACGCGATCCAGCACCGTCTGTCCTTGCGGCGCGCGACCGTCATTGATCAGTGCAACCGCGAGGTTGTAGCGGGTGTAGAACGACTGCTTGCGGGCATTGTCGAGGTCGCTGATGACTTCGACGGCTTCGCTGTAGCGACCTTCTGCCAGCAGGACCCGGGAGAGCAGATCCTGCCAGTCCTCGATGACCGTGGACGGCAGGCTCTCGCGCATGCGGTACAGGGTCGCGCGGGCTTCGGCGAGATAGCCGCGCTCATACTCGAACTCGGCCAGACGCAGGCGTGCGCGCGCGATCAGTAATGGATCCGCGCTGGCAGCAGCGAGCTGGCGATAAACCGCTTCGGCCCGATCACGCATGCCGAATGCCAGATAGTTTTCAGCCAGACGCCACTGGTACTCGGCCGGCATCCGGCCCGGGTCGTCGGCCGGGTCCAGCAGGCGCAGTTCCACCAATGCGGAAAAATGACGGTCGTCGCGATCCAGATAATGCGCCGTGCGTACACGCGGATCGGCCGCGGTGCCGGGCGCATACAGATCGGCGGCAAAGGATGTCAGCGGCAGCAGGCTCAGCAACAGCAGGCAGCGACGGATCATTTTGCGGCTCTCCACTGCTGCATCGTGATCCTGGGCTTGCCGCCGAAGCGGCGCTCGCGCGCGATCGTGAATTCGAGTTCGGCAGGGCGCTGATCCTTGTCGAAGATTGCTTCGAAGCTGTCGGTCACGGGGGCGGCGTCGGCCTTGTCGTCGGCGAACTGGCCGCGGAAGCTGATGCGGATACGATGAGCGCCCGGCGGCAAGGTGGTGTTGACGATCCGCTGCACGCTTTTCTCGTGCAACAGGGCACGCGCATCGGTTTCGTCGTAGTGATAGATCTCGGGACGACGGTCGTCGATCATCACGCTGACTTCGCTGAGCAGCAGCCCGCCGACGCGGACGCCGACATAGACCGACACGCGAGCATGCGAGGGAAGCAAGGCTTCGTTCTCGACCGCCTGCGCCTGCGCATTGAACTCCAGCACTTCTTGTTTGAGCGTTTGGACGGCCTGATCGAGCTTGATGGCCTGCTCGTCCGTTTCCGCCGCAAACGCCGGCGCCGTAAGGCAGAGAGCGACAGCGACTAGCACGCCGTGGGCCTTGTGGCCTCGTGTGTTGTGCATCGGGAACCTGATCGAAAGTGAACGGACCGAGTGTAGCAAAAGGCTGTGTGGGAGAAGCCTGTCGTGACGGCCGGTGCGGCGAAAACGATGAGCGGCTGCGCGTGCAGGAATCGTCCTACACGCACAGGGGCTTTCGGGTTGCGCGCACCTGTTCGGCAGTGTTCGCACGGTGAGTGGTGACTGACAGGATTCTGCCAGTTGACAAAGCGTCATTTCGGGAGGCGCTCGCGGGCACTCGGAAAAGCGGTTGACCTTCAAAAACCTGCTTGCTATAAAGCGCCGGAACCCGCATTCCTGCTAGGTCTTGCGCTGCACAAGGCAGCGCTGGACGCAATCCATCGTCGTAATGACGGGCAGCACGCACACGATTCATCCGGCGTCTACGCCATCCACTTTCTCGAGGGGACGTTTTCAATGAACAAGACGGAACTGATTAACGCTGTTGCCGACAAGGCCGACATCTCCAAGGCTGACGCGGGCCGTGCAGTCGACGCCTTCTTTGAAGTGGTCGGCAAGGCGCTCAAGAAGAAGGACAAGGTGTCCCT
>JBEBWZ010000103.1:0-11732 GCA_040391865.1 Solimonas flava | reverse complement strand
CCAGATTGCTGCCGCGGGCACCCTGCATGCCCAGCATTCCCAAGGCCAGCGGATGGTCCTGCGGCAGCGTCCCCAGCGCCATCAGCGTGGTGGTGGTCGGCAGCGAGGCGCGTTCGGCCAGCGCCCGCGCGGTTGCATGCGCGCGCGCCTGGGTGACACCGCCGCCGAGGTACAGCACCGGCTTCTGCGCCCGCGCGATCATCTGCACGGCCTGGGCGATCAGCGCCGGATCGGCATCGGCCGCGCGCCGTGGCGTCACCGCCTCCGGCAACCTGTCCAGACGCAGGCGTTCGGTCTGCACGTCCTTCGGAACATCCAGCAGCACCGGACCGGGGCGCCCGCTCTCGGCGATGCGGAAGGCTTCCGGCAGCAGATCGACCAGATCCTCGGCGGCGCGGATCTCGAAATGCGCCTTGGTGATCGTGTCCACCAGATGCCCGGTCTTCACCTCCTGGAACGCATCGGTGCCGATCAGTGCGCGCGGCACCTGGCCGGCGATGCACACCAGCGGCACCGAGTCGGCCTTGGCGTCGGCAATCGCGGTGAGGGTGTTGGTGACGCCGGGGCCGGAGGTGGCCAGACACACGCCGGCGCGGCCGCTGACACGCGCCATGCCCTGCGCGATGAAACCGGCGCCCTGTTCGTGCCGCGCCAGCACGTGCTGCAGACGCGAATCCGCGAGCGCCCGATAGAGCGGCAGCAGCGCGCCGCCGGGGATGCCGACGACCTGCTTCACGCCCTGGGTTTCCAGATAGCGGGTGATCAGTTCTGCGCCTGTGATGTCCATGGTCGAGTCTCGAAGTAGACCCGCGGGTTCAACAGTCGGCGTGAGTGCTGCAGAAACAAGAAACCCCCGCCGGATGTTGCGCCGGCGGGGGTTTTGAATGCGTACAGCTCCCCTACGGCGCGTCGGTAACGACGACCACTACGGCGGCGAGGGAAATCTGTTTGAAATTGTTCATGCGGCGCGCAGCCTAATCCCACACTTGTATCAACGTCAAGGCGCTGGCGGAAATTGTTCTTCACTGCGGCCGAGTTTCGCGCGCAGCTCCGGGCGAAGCCGATCCATGCGATAGCCGTTGAACAGCGTGCCCAGCAGCCCGCGTTGCAGATCGCTGCTGCGCAGGGCCCAGTCGGCGATCGGCAGCGTCAGGTTCATGTTGTATTCCGACATCAGTGCCGGATGGTGATGCAACCAGTGATTGCGGCGCATGGTGTTCACCAGCGGCAGATGGCGTAGCCATCGCCGCTCATGCAGATGCGCGGCGGTGTGCAGCGTCTCGTACATCAGGTAATGGCTCATGCCGCCGGCCATCCAGGCCCAGCCCGCCGCCGCGCCGAACGGTAGCGCCCACAGCGCGCCGAGGCCGGCATGAATCAGCGCGATGCCGAGCACCGCATAGGGCGGAAAGAAAATGATGCGGTACTCGCGATGCGAGCTGACCGTCATGTGCGCCGAGGTGAAGTAGTGATGGTGCTGCACCGTATGCCGCTGCCACAGCGCCTTCAATGCGGGAATGCGCCGGTGCAGCGCGTGCTTGTGCAACCACCATTCGCCGAAGTTGGCAAACAGGAACGCCGGCAGCACGCTGAGCCAGGACCAGCCGCCGCCGCCCTCCGCGACCTGAAGCAGGCTGTACACCATGCCTCCGCCGCTGACGCCAAAGATGAAAGCGCCATGAACCCAGCCGTTGTACCAGGGCGCGATGCTAGCGCGATATTCGGTTCTGAAAGCCTGAACGGCGGGGTCCATGGTGGATGTCTCAGGCGCTGCCTTTCTGGATGAACTCGATCTTGTAGCCGTCCGGATCCTCGACGAACGCGATCACTGTGGTGCCGTGTTTCATCGGCCCGGCCTCGCGGGTGACCTTGCCGCCGCGACGGCGTGCGAGATCACAACTGCGCGCGGCGTCTTCGACTTCGAGTGCGATATGGCCGTAGCCGTTGCCCAGTTCGTAATGGTCGACACCGTAGTTGTAGGTCAGCTCGATTTCGGCGCCACCATCGCCGAAGCCCACGAACGCCAATGTGAACTGACCGTCCGGGTAGTCCTTGAGGCTCAGCAGTTTCATGCCGAGGACTTCGGTATAGAAATTGATCGAGCGATCGAGATCGCCGACACGAAGCATGGTGTGAAGTACGCGCATTGAATCGACATCCGCAGGGGGAATGGCTCCGGCTGCAATTCGGCCGGATCGGGGCCGCTATGGTGCCGCGTTTCTGCGGAGAAAAGCCATGTGCGGCTTGCGGATGACGATTTACCGGGCAATGGTTTCGCGCGTGCTTACATCGGAAACCGGGATTGCGGCCGTTGTGGGCTGACGGGATGGTTTGGAGCCCATCCAATTTCCGTGCCCGGCGGGAATGTAAAAGCCCCTTGGCCGACAGCGTCAAGCATCTGTCCGAATACGCGGAAATTCAGGAATCCGATGGCGGATTCGCGCCGCGTTAGTGAGCCAAAATGATGGATCGACAGCTTTAAAACAACTGTGTAGAGTCCAAAACGCAGTCGTTTCAAGTCTGAAAACCGTGGCTTATTGTCCGTCTGAGTGGATGGTGCTGTCAGGCCTCCGGCTGTGTTTCTTGAGCGCTTGCAAACCCCGGGCTGGGGCCCGGTTTATTCATCGTTAGAGGGAACGTTTCATGTCGAATGTCGTTAATGGCACCGTCAAGTGGTTCAACGACGCTAAGGGCTTTGGCTTCATTACGCCGGACGCCGGCGGTGAAGACCTGTTCGCACATTTCCGCGAAATTCAGGGCACCGGCTTCAAGACCTTGAAGGAAGGACAGAAGGTGCAGTTCGAAGTCCGCACTGGCCCCAAGGGTTTGCAGGCTGCAGCCATCCGGCCACTGTGATTTGACGCTTTATCCAGATTCAGCATTAAAGCCCCGGCCAAGACCGGGGTTTTTCTTTTGTGGAGATCAAAAATTTCCGGCGTGTCTATCGAGGGTGCGGGCATGACGCGATCGTCCGTGCCGACACCTTTCCTGACTCACGCTTTTTCCCGCCACTGTGTTGCACCGAGAAACACCAGTCGCAATTGCTGTACGTACTGCTCGATCAGTTCGTGTTCGAGCTGCGCCTGTTTCGGTGGCAGATCGAGGATGTCGCCGGCGGCATTGAGCATGGTGCTGACGACGAGGCCGCAGATCATCTGCAGAGTGTTGGTCGCCAGCTCGCGCGGCAGCAGGCGCAACTGCTGGATGTCCTGCGCCATCTCGTTGGTGAAGTGCGTGACCTCGGTGCGGATCGCGCGACGGATCGCCGCCGAACCGCCCATGCGTTCACCGACGATGAACAGGAACTGCAGATGGTGTTCGCGGACGTACTGCAGGTAGACGCGCACCGAGCCGCGGATGATGTCGTCGACCGGCATGCCGTCCTTGCGGGCTTCGCGCAGCAAACGGCGCAGGGTCAATCCGCCTTCCTCGACCAGGGCCAGGCCGAGTTCATCCATGTCGCGGAAGTGTCGGTAGAACGAGGTCGGCACCAGTCCGGCTTCGCGGGTGATCTCGCGCAGGCCCAGGCTGGTGAAGCTGCGGCCTTCTCCCATCAGTTTCAGTGCCGCATCCAGCAGCGTGCCGCGCGTGCGTTGCTTGCGCTCGCCACGCGTGATCAGTGTGCCCTCGTGCGCTTGTGCGGCGGTGGCGCTGCCGCGTTTCTTCTCAGTACCGGCCATCTTCCGGTCTCCGTAGGCCGAATATGGGTGACAGTATAGCTGGTAATTAATCGTTGATTAATAAGAGATATTTACTCGGCTCCTGAATTTCAGTGTACAAGTGTTGACAATGCTTCCAGGGGCAGTGAACATATGTGCACTCAACCGAGGGAATGGCGATGCATACAACGACTTCCAAGGCGCCCGCACGCAACTGGCTGCGCAGTGCCTGGCTGCATCCGTTCAACGACACGGCGGCGCTGGACGATCTGCTGGGTCTGGTGAATCCGCTGTGGTCGCTGGGCGAGATCCGCGCCCGCGTGATCGAGGTGATCGACGAAACCGCCGATACCCGCAGTCTGGTGCTGCAGCCGAACGCGCGTTGGCCCGGCTTTGCGGCGGGACAGTACGTGTCGGTCTTCATCGAGATCGACGGCGTGCGCCAGCAGCGCTGCTACAGCCTGTCCTCGGCGCCGCAGGCGCAGACCTTGCGGATCACGATCAAGCGCCAGCCGGGTGGGCGTGTCTCGAATGCCTTGCATCGGCAGATCAAGGTCGGCGACGTCCTGACGCTGGGCCAGCCCGCCGGGGATTTCACCCTGCCGCTGGATCCGCCTGCGGGCCTGCTGCTGGTCGGTGCCGGCAGCGGCATGACGCCGCTGATGGCGCAGGTGCAGCAACTGCATGCCAACGGCTATGCCGGCGAGGTGCAGCTGGTGCAGCTGTGCCGCACCGAAAGCGATGTGCTGTTCGGCGATGAACTGCGGGCGCTGGCGGCGGCATGGCCGGCCTTGAAGGTGTCGCTGCATCTGAGTTCGCAGGCGGGGCGTTTGTCTGCCGCGCAGTTGATGGCCCTGGTTCCGGATTACGCGCAACGGCACACGCTGTTGTGTGGTCCGGCGGCGTACATGGAGGAGCTGCGCACGGCCTGGCAAGCGCAGCAGCTGGGCCATCGTCTGCAGACCGAAGCGTTTTCGCTGGCGATCCCCAAGGTTGTTGCAGAAGGCGCGACCGCGGACGTGCGCTGCACGCGTTCGGAACAAGTGTTCACGGCGGCACCGGGCCAGCCGCTGTTGAGCGAGGCCGAAGGCGCGGGTCTGCGCCCGCGCAGCGGTTGCCGCATCGGCATCTGCCACAGCTGCAAATGCATCAAGCGCAGCGGCAGCGTGCAGAACCTGCTGACCGGCGAAATCTCGGACGCACCGGATGAAGCCATCCAGCTGTGCATTTCCGCTGCGCGTTCCGACCTCACTCTCGAGCTGTAAGGAGCTTCCCATGACCGCAATCAAACTCAGCGCCCAGCAGCTCGAGGGCTTCCAGGCGCAGCTGGATCAGATCCGCGACGACGTGCGCAAGGATCTCGGCGAGCGCGACGCGCGCCACATCCGCCGCATGGTGCGGCTGTCGCGCGGCTCGGCCATCGCCGGCCGCTCCCTGCTGATGTTCGGCTTTACCCCCATCTCCTGGGCGCTGGGCGTGGCGGCGCTGTCCACCGCCAAGATCCTGGAGAACATGGAGATCGGCCATAACGTCATGCATGGTCAGTACGACTGGATGAACGATCCCACGCTCGACGGCCAGACCTACGAGTGGGACAACGTGGCCGACTCCGAGCAGTGGCGGCATTCGCACAACGTCATGCATCACACCTACACCAACATTCTCGGCAAGGACAAGGATGTGGGTTACGGCCTGCTGCGCGTCGACGCGCAGCAGCGCTGGAAGCCCAAGCATCTGCTGCAGCCGGTCTCGAACGTGGCGCTGTCGCTGCTGTTCCAGTACGGCGTCGGCGTGCACGACATCGACTGGGGCAAGGCGCTGAAGGGGCAGATGACGCGCGCCGAATACCAGGAACAATTCGGGCCGTTCCTGAAAAAGATCCGCAAGCAGTGGGGCAAGGACTACGTGTTGTTCCCGGCGATCGCACTGTGGAATGCGCCGCGCGTGTTCGCCGGCAATCTCGCCGCCAATCTGATCCGCAATGTCTGGTCGAATGTGGTGATCTTCTGCGGTCACTTCCCCGAAGGTTCGCAGGTCTATACCGAAGAGCAGACCCGCAACGAAACCCGCGGCCAGTGGTATCTGCGTCAGCTGCAGGGCTCCTGCAATTTCGAGGGCGGCCGCACGCTGCACATCATGAGCGGCCATCTCAGCCATCAGATCGAGCATCACCTGTTCCCGGATCTGCCGGCGCACCGCTATCCGGAGATCGCGCCGCGGGTACAGGCGGTCTGCGCGCAGTACGGCATTCCCTACAACACCGGCAGCTTCTTCCGGCAGTATGTCAGCGTGCTGAAGAACAACCTGCGTCTGGCGCTGCCGTCGCGTGGCGGCAAGGCGCCGCTGCCGGCCTGAGAGCGGATACTGGGTGCTAGGATGCCGGCCTCGGATTAGGGGAAAGACATGGGTGCGAAACTGAAGCGTCTGGAGCTGCTCAAGGATCTGGTGCAACAGGGCGTGGAGCGCGGCGCCACCTCGATCGAACAGATTCACAGCTACATCGCCAGCCTGCCGTTCGAGGCGCTGGACAAGGCGGGCCTGCTCGACGAGCGCGCGCGTGGCCTGCAGGAGCGCCACAACCGCACCGTCGGCATGGTCTACGACGCGATCCGCCGCATCAACAGCGAGATCGGGCAGCTGATCTCGGACCAGATCGAAAACCTCGAAGACGGCGATGTCGCCAGCCAGGTGCTGCGCGGCAATCTCGAGCGCGAGTCTGCGGCCGCGGTCGATCCGGCGCCTGCCAAGGCGCCTGCCAGGCCGCGCAAGAAAAAAGCGGCGGCCCCGCGCAAGCCGCGTGCGCGCAAGGTCGATCCCTAAGGTCGCCAGTTTGCGGTGGTGACAGCGGGCGCTAAGCTGCGCGCCCCATGAACATGTCTCCTGATTGCACCGCCGATGACCGCATGCCGCAGGAGCGGCTGATCGACCTGGTGTCCGGCTACTGGCGGACGCAGGTGGTGGCGGTTTTCGCGCAACTGGCGCTGGCCGATCACATGCGTCGCGGCAGCTATGCGGTGGAAACCCTGGCCGCTGCCTGTGAAGTTTCCGTCGACGGCCTCAGGCGACTGATGCAGGCCGCCGCCACGCTGGATCTGGTCACGGTGGACGACGAGGGCCACTACCAGCTCACCGCCTTGGGCGGCACGCTGCGCAGTGGCAAGCTCGGATCGCTGCGCGACTACGCGCTGGCCATGGCCGGGCCCGCGCACTGGCAAAGCTGGGCGCGGCTCGCAGACGCGGTGCGCAGTGGCGCACCGGTGATCGATGCGGCATTGGGTGCCGATCTCTGGACCCATCTCGAGCGCAACGCCGACGAAGGCCGCATCTTCAGTGGTGCGATGGGCGATCTGTCGCAGCTGGTGGCACTGGATCTCGCGGTGCAGTACGACTTCTCGGCCTGCCGTCGCATCGTCGATGTCGGGGGCGCACAAGGGGTGCTGCTGGCGGCGGCGCTGTTGCGTGCACCGCAGGCGGTAGGTGTGCTCTACGATCGTGCTGCGGTGGTCAGCGCTGCGCGCGAAGGCAGTGCGTTACGTGCACTGCAGGAACGTGTGAGCTTTGTTGCCGGCGATTTCTTCGAACAGGTGCCTGCGGGTGGCGACACCTATCTGCTGAAACAGATCCTGCATGACTACGATGATGCGCGCTGCCTGACGCTGCTGCGTACCATCCGTGCCGTGCTGCCCGCCGACGGTCGCTTGCTGGTGATCGAGATGCCACTGGACGAGGGCGATGGTGCGGCGACGCTGGTCGATCTCGACATGCTGGTGCTGCTCGGCGGTCGTGAGCGGCGCCATGCCGAATATCATCAGCTGCTGGCGGCCTCCGGGTTCCAGCTGGGGCGCACGCTGTCCTTGCGCGGTGGCTTCGCCCTGCTCGAAGCGCTGACGGGGTGAAGCATCGCGCAGCCGTCAGAAGCTGCGACCATCCACCGGGATCGTCTTCAGTGATTTGAGATCGACGTTCTCCAGGCAGCGCACGTTGATTGCGGCCATGGCGACCCCCTGGTTTTCGCCAAAGCCGAAGGACTGTGTCCCGCAGGTCTTGCAGAACAGATGCTGGATCACGTGCTTGTTGAACCGATAGGTCGACAGCGCCGATTCCGGCGTGCGCAGTTGCAGCTGTTCACGCGGCACGAACCACAGCAGAAATCCCTTGCGACTGCAGTGCGAGCAATTGCATTCGATCACCTGATCGATCTCGCCTTCCACCGTGTAGGCGACGGCGCCGCAGTGGCAGCTTCCTTCATAGCTCATGTCGATTCCTCCGTGATCAAAGGGCGGTGTTCGGTGCCGTGTCCCAGGGTCATGAACAGGGTCTGGCTGGGTGCATGCACCCGCGCGGTGTGCCAGGTGCCGCGGGGGATAATGGTCGCGCCCCTACCGCGCAACTCGACCACTTCCTCGTGGCCGTCACGCTGCAGCACCAGATCCAGTGCGCCGTCGAGCAGATAAACCACCTCATCGCCGTTCGGATGCCTCTCCCAGCTGGACCAGTTCTCATTGAAGCAATACTCGCTGACCAGCCAGTCCTGCCCGAGCCGATCCAACTGCGCTGGCGGTAGCGCCCAGAACGCGGCACCGCCTTCCAGATTCTCGATATCGCCGCTGTGTCGCAGCAGCAGATAGCGCGCTTCCGGACGAATGGTCGACATGGAGATGGCATCCGAATGCTGAGGTGTGCTGAACCTATGCGACCGCGTTGCGCAGCTTCCGTTCGCGCACCAGCAGAAACAGCGGGAACGCGAACGCAAAGGCAACGCACAGACCCAGTACCAGAAAGATCCAGCCATGACGCAGGCCGATGCGCCGTGATTCCGGCACCACAAACACGACATACGCCAGAAACGCGACCAGCAGATCCACGGTCAGCGAAGACGCTGCCGCGTTGACGAATCCCTGGCTGAAGAAATGACGGGCATCGAAGCCGCCCATCTCCTGGAAATACTGCAGATTGAAGTAGGCGGTCCCCAGCAAGCCGGCAAGCGCCAACACGCCATACAACAGTTCACGTCCGCTCATGCGGTTCTCCCCATATCGGTAATGTCGCTGCGCGGGCATTATGCGTCCATCCTTGCCCCGTCCGTCGTGAGTGCCGACATGCCCCATCGCCCGACTGTTTTCGATCGCATCATCGCCGGCACGCTGCCCGCCAGCTTTGTCTATCAGGATGAACGCTGCGTGGCCTTCCTCGATATCAGCCCGGTGACGCACGGCCACACCCTGGTGGTGCCGCGGCAATCGGTGGCGACGCTGCAGGAGCTGGATGCCGCGACGCGCAGCCACCTCTGGGAAGTGGCGCAGCGCATCGGTCAGGCGCAGCAGCGTGGTCTGGGCAGTCTTGCGCAGCACCTGCTGATCAACGACGGCAAGGGAGCCAGCCAGAGCGTGCCGCACGTACATATCCATGTGATGCCGCGTTATGGAAAGGACATCGTCAGAACCGTGGCCTGGATCATCCTGCACGTCAGCACACTGGCGTTTCCACGCCGCGAGGACGCCGCCAAAAGGGCCAAGTTTGATGCGACGGCGCGACGCATCCGTGAAGCGCTGCAGGGCTGAGACGAGGCTTTACGCACACCGTAAACGCATGGGAACCCAAAAGCCGAAGGTCCATTTTTTCGGCAAGAACAGGATTTGCGATGCCCGGGGAACTTGATTAGTGTGGCCTCCGAGCTGGCGCCGTCACGGTGCCGAGCCGTATACGCAGCGACACCAGGTCTGTCGATAGAACAGCCGGATACCGACGAGGCGAGGAGGCCGCAGTGGCCAACGGAACATCAGATGCCGATGCACCGAAACTGCCGACAGCCGCACGTGCGGCCGACTTCGTTGCGTTCCTGCGTGAACAGCGTGCGGCACTGGCCGGCTTTCTGAGGCGGCGACTGCCCACCGAAGAAGATGCCGAAGACGTGGCGCAGGAAAGCCTGATGCGGATGCTGCGCTATCGGGAATCGCAACCACCCCAAGCCTGGAAGCCGCTGCTGTATCGCGTTGCCAGCAATGCCGTGGTCGATCATGCGCGCTCGCGCCATAACCACCGCAACAGCGAGCATGTATCGCTGGATGAGGCCGATCTGGTCTCGCAGGCGCCGCAGCCGGAGCAGATCGCGGAACGCGAGCAGGCGCTGTCGCTGCTGGGCGGTGCGATCCTGCAGCTGTCGCCGCGCTGCCGCCAGGTTTTTCTGCTGCACCGCATGGAAGGACTGACCTATGGCGAGATCGGCGTGCGCCTCGGCATTTCCGAAAGCATGGTGCAGAAATACATATCCCGCGCGATTGTCGCGCTGAGTGAAGTCGGACGGGCCTACGCGGATGACGCGAGCCCTGCACTAAGGCAGTCATGAAGGTAGAGCCGAAAGCCGTTGTCAGCTTGTCCCCGGCAGAGCAGGCCGGCGAATGGTTCGCGCGCTTGCGCATGGATACTTGCACCGAGTTCGAGCGTGCCGCGTTCAGGCGCTGGTTCAACGAGTCCGCCGACAACGCGACCGCCTACCGCCGCATCGAAGCGGTATGGAACGACAGCGCCGCCTTGCGTGATGATCCCGCGATACAGGCCGCGACGCGTGAAGCGCTGCGGGTCCGCGCGCCACGCCCGCGCGGCAACCGCAGCGCGGCGCGTCGGCGCTGGCTGGCTGCTGCCGTGGCGGTGTTGACCTTGGGTGGCATCGTCGCGCTGATGACGACGGAGCCCGTGGTGCCTGCGGTCTGGTCGACCGTGGCCTGGTCTGGTGAGCGCTTCGTGACGGCGACCGCCGAGCAGCGCACCATCGCCTTGACCGATGGCTCGGAAGTGCTGCTCGATGCGGAATCGATCCTGAGGGTGCGCTACGACGATCACACGCGCCATGTCGTGCTGGAAAAAGGCCAGGCGCAGTTCAAGGTGGCCAAGGACGCGATGCGGCCGTTCGTGGTCAAGGCGGCCGATGGTGCCATCCGTGCAATCGGCACGGAGTTTCAGGTGCGCCTGGAAGGTGAGGCGGTCGTTGTCACCCTGCTGGAAGGCAAGATCAGCGTGGACGTTCCGGCGGTACTCGGCGGTCTGGTCGCGCCGGCAAAATCGGAACTGCTCGTTGCCGGCCAGCAGGTTCGTTACGGCAACAGCCGGCGCGCACCCATCGCCAAACAGGCGGCGGATATCGAAGTGGCGCAGGGCTGGACCCATGGCGATCTGGTCTTCAAGAAATGGCCGCTGGATGAACTGGTCACGGAGATGAATCGCCACACCACCACCAAGATCAGGATCGAGGACCCTGCGTTGCGTGAGCTGCTGGTCAACGGCCGCTTCCGCGCCGGTGACCAGCAATCGCTGATCCTCGCACTGCAGCATCAGTGGCAGATTCAGGCGCGCCGTGTAGGTGATGACGAGATTGCGCTATCGAGCACCCCGCTCGACGCGCCGTAGCGTTTGCTTGGGCGTGGCAATCGTTCACGGTCGCGTGGCCAGCGGTGTCGCAGGGCAGGAAAAATCCTCGCAGAAAATCCCTCCAGATAAAGTTCATTCGAAACAGTGACGACTTTTCTCCGGGCACCGTTATAGGTGTCATGGGTTTCGTGGCATCGCTGCTGCCACGAGGCCGGGGATGAGAAAAATCAGGAGGAGAAATGAACGATCACAAAGGCCGGACGGCGTCCGGCTTCACCTCGGTACTTGTGGGGTCGGCGCTGTGCCTGGGCCTGGTCACGCAGGCCGCCTGGGCGCAGGATGCGGCCGAAGCGGCAGCCGCACCGGCAGATACCGCAGAACCGGCGTTGATTGCCGCAGACGCGACGGCTGAAACTTCGCTTGCGACATCCCGCCAGTACTCGATCAGAGGTGGCGATCTGGCTTCGGCAGTGGATCAGCTCGCGGAACAGAGCAAGCTGCAGATCATCTACGACTCGCATCTGGTCGAAGGCAAGACCGCAGCACCGCTGAGCGGCAGCTACAGCATTCGCGATGCACTCAATCTGTTGCTGATCGGCACGGACCTGGAGTGGGAGTTCGTCAACGGCAAGACCTTCGTGCTGCGGATGAAGCCGGGCGCAGCCGCCATGGGCGCGGCAGATGTAGATCGGAAGAGCGTCGTGTAGG
>JBEBWZ010000102.1:0-11833 GCA_040391865.1 Solimonas flava | reverse complement strand
GATCTTGCACTCGCCCGGGGTGATCACGCCGGGGCAGTTCGGCCCGATCAGCACGCTGTTCGGATACTGTGCGCGCAGCGTGGCCTTGACCTTGACCATGTCGACGACCGGAATGCCTTCGGTGATGCAGACGATCACCCGCACGCCGGCATCGGCGGCTTCGAGGATCGCATCGGCAGCGCCCGGCGCCGGCACGTAGATCACCGTCGCATCGGCACCGGTGGCCTTGACCGCGTCATGCGCGGTGTTGAACACCGGCAGATTGAGATGCTTGCCACCGCCCTTGCCCGGCGAGACGCCGCCGACCATCTTGGTGCCGTAGGCGATCGCCTGTTCGGAATGGAAGGTGCCCTGCTTGCCGGTGAAGCCCTGGCAGATCACCTTGGTGTTCTTGTCGATCAGAATGCTCATGGGGTTCTCTGGAGTTAGGCGGACTTGGCCAGCGCAACGACGGTCTGCGCGGCTTCGGTGAGGTCGGCGACCGGCGTGATCGCAAGGCCGGAGGCCTGCAGCATTTCACGCCCCTTCTCCATGTTCGTACCCTGCAGCCGCGCCACCACCGGCACCTGGAGGCCGATCTGCTTGACCGCGGTGATGATGCCTTCGGCAATCAGGTCGCAGCGCACGATGCCGCCGAAGATGTTGATGAAGATCGCTTTGACATCCGGGCTCTTGGTGATCAGCTTGAATGCTTCGGTCACCTTCTCCGCGGTGGTGCCGCCGCCAACGTCGAGGAAGTTGGCCGGCTGGCCGCCATGCAGCTTGACGATATCCATCGTTGCCATCGCCAGACCGGCGCCGTTGACCATGCAACCGATGTTGCCGGACAGGGTCACGTAGTTGAGGTCGAACTTGGAGGCCTCGCGCTCACGTTCGTCTTCCTGCGAGAAATCGCGCTGCTCGGCGATCGCTTTCTGACGGTACAGCGCGTTGGAGTCGAAGTTCAGCTTGGCGTCGAGCGCGACGACATTGCCTTCGTTGGTGACGATCAGCGGATTGATCTCGACCAGCGCCGCATCGAGATCGACAAAGAGACGGTACAGCCCCTGCAGGATCTTGGTGAACTGATCCACCTGCTCCTTGTTCAGGTCCATGAAGAAACCCAGCTCGCGCGCCTGGAAGTTCTGCAGGCCGGCCGCCGGTTCCACGGCGATCGACTTCAGCTTCTCCGGGGTGTGCTCGGCCACTTCCTCGATGTCCATGCCGCCCGCCGGGGAAGCCATGAACACGATGCGCTCGGAAGAACGATCCACCACCGCGGAGACGTACAGCTCGCGGGCGATGTTGGAGGGCTTTTCCACATAGACGGTGTTGATCGGTAGGCCGGCAGCATCGGTCTGCTTGGTGACCAGCCGCGTGCCGAGCATCTTCTTGGCCGCTTCTTCAACGGCATCAAAGCCTTCGACCAGCTTGACGCCACCCACCTTGCCACGGCCGCCGGCGTGAACCTGGGCCTTGACCACAAACTTGTCGCCGCCGAGCTGCTTCGCCGCGGCGCGCGCCGCTTCGGGGCTCGCCGCGAGCTGGCCCTGCGGGACCGGAATTCCGTATCGCGTAAAGATTTCTTTGGCTTGGTATTCGTGCAGATTCATGCCGTTTCCTTCAAAGGGGGGCCAGTTCGAACGCGCGGCATTCTCGCTTACGGCGGACCCCGAAGCAAAGCCGCAGGTCAATGGCCGTGCCGCCGGTCTGTTGGGCCAAGTCCGCAAATGCCGCCGGAAACTACCGCAAGCCTGCAACCCCCGCCGCCGTCTGCATGGACGCCCTCGGCCATCGCCCGCCCCCGGGAATGCCCGTGCCAGGCCAAGACAGCGACGATTGACGCAGCCGGCCGCAGGCTCCGCACGCGGCGTTAAGGCCTAGAATATCGGGATCGTCAAGGACTCCGAAATGAACCTGTTCCGCATCCTGCTGTTCCTGGTTGCCGCCTATATCGTGTGGCGCCTGTATCGCGCGCTGCGCGCAAGGTCCGAGGGTGGCAGCCCGATGCCGCGCACCCCAGGCAACGATTACGAAGTCATGGTGCGCTGCGCGCGCTGCGGCATCCATGCCCCGGCCAGCAGCCTGTCCAAATCGGGCCTGTGCGGACGCTGCAGCGAGTGATCGCCGCGCGTGACCCTGCACTGCAGCCGCTGACCGAGCGCACAGAAGACTGGCGCATCCTGGCGGTCCTCGGCCCCTACCGGCTGCTGCTGGTCGCGACCCTGTTCACGCTGTTCCGGGCTGGCCTCGCGCCCGATTTCTTCGAACTGGTGCGCCCGGCCCCGTTCTACCTCGGCTGCCTGGCCTATACCCTGGCCGCACTGCTGCTGACGGTCCTGGTGGTCGCGCGCTGGCCGCGACTGCACTTCCAGGCCCATCTGCAGTTCATCACCGACATCATCGCGCTGACCTTGCTGGTGTACATCACCGGCGGCGTCGGTAACGGCCTCGGCATCCTGATGCTGACGCCGCTGGTCGGTTGCAGCCTGTTGCTGTCGACGCGGATGGCCGCGGTCTACGCCGCCGCCGCGACCCTCGCGATCTTCGGCGAGGAAGCCTTGCGCCAGCTGCAGGCGCTGTACTTCGACACCAGCGACTACTCGCAGGCCGGATTGCTGGGACTCGGGTTTTTCGTCACCGCGCTGGCAACCAATGCGGTGGCGCAGCGCGCGCGGCGCAGCGAGGCCAGGGCCGAGCGCGTCGGCTCCGAGTTCATGAGCCTGTCGCGGCTGAACGAGAACATCATCGAATCGATGCTGACCGGGGTACTGGTGGTGGATTCCCAGCAGCGGGTCCGCACCGTCAACGCCGCAACCCAGCGTCTGCTCGGCAATGAGCCGGTAACTCCCGGGCAACGTATCGACCTGACCCTGCCGCGACTGCATGCGCGACTGCGGGACTGGCGCGCCGGAGAGCCGGTTGCCGCGCCTTACAGTGAAACCGACGGCGGTCGCGAGTTGATCCCGCGCTTCACCCATCTGGGCTGGGGTCAGGACTCGCCGGTACTGATCCTGCTCGAAGACGCCGCAGCGCTGCGCGAGCAGGCACAACAGATGAAGCTGGCGTCGCTGGGGCGGCTGTCCGCCAGCATTGCCCACGAGATCCGCAATCCGCTGGCCGCGATCACGCAGGCCGGACAGCTGCTAGCCGAGGCTCCCGATCTCGCGGGCGAGAACCAGCGGCTGCTGTCGATGATCCAGCGCCATGCCGCGCGCATCGACCGCATCATCCGCGACGTGCTCGACCTGTCGCGCCGCGATCCATCGCGACAGGCGACCCTGCGCTTGCGCGAGTGGCTGCTGCGCACCATCGCGCTCTATCACGAGAGCCATCCGCAGCAGCCGCGCAGCATGGAATTGCTGGAGTTGCCGGCCAATCTGGTGGTGCGCTTCGACCCCGAGCACCTGCAGCAGATCCTGTTCAACCTCTGGGACAACAGCTTCGAGCACGGGCTTCAGGCGAACACGGCGATCACCGTCACGCTGAGCGCCGCACATTCGGGCAGCGGCACGGCTGCGTGGCTGGAGATCGCGGACAACGGCCCCGGCATTCCCGACGCACTGCAGGACCGTGTGTTCGAACCGTTTTTCACCACCTATCACAGCGGCACCGGCCTCGGGCTTTATCTGTCGCGTGAGCTGTGCGAATACAATCACGCGCGGCTGGTCTACCGGCCGCAGACGCGCGGCGCCTGTTTCCGCATCCTGTTTGGCGACTTTCCGAACGCCACGACCCGAACGCCGAGCCCATGAGCAAACCCAACATCCTGATCGTCGATGACGAGCCGGATATCCGCGAACTGGTCGAGATCGCACTGACGCGGATGGGCCTGCGCACCGATTCCGCTGCAACCCTGGGCGAAGCACGCCAACGCCTGGCACAGCAGCGCTTCGACCTGTGCATTACCGACATGCGCCTGCCGGACGGCAACGGCATTGCGCTGGTCGGTGAAATCCAGAAGCTGTACCCGCAAACGCCGGTGGCCGTCATCACCGCCTACGGCAACGCCGAAGCCGCGGTGGAAAGTCTCAAGGCGGGTGCGTTCGACTTCGTCTCCAAGCCGGTCGATCTGGCGATCTTGCGCAAGCTGGTCGATACCGCCTTGCAACTGCGCGCACGCGAAATCGCGGCCACCGAAGACAGTGGTGGACTGCTAGGCAACCATGAATCGATCCGGCAGCTGCGCAGCATGGTCGAGCGTCTGGCACGCAGCCAGGCACCGGTTCACATCGCCGGAGAATCCGGCACCGGCAAGGAACTGGTGGCACGCCTGATCCACGCACGCAGTCCGCGGGCCAGCGGCCCGTTCGTGCCGGTGAACTGCGGTGCGATTCCCACCGAGCTGATGGAAAGCGAGTTCTTCGGCCATCTGAAAGGCAGCTTCACCGGCGCCCATCGCGACAAGGTGGGACTGTTCCAGGCCGCTGAAGGCGGCACCCTGTTTCTTGACGAGGTCGCCGATCTGCCGGTGCACATGCAGGTCAAGCTGCTGCGCGCCCTGCAGGAGCGCGCCGTACGTCCGGTGGGCGCCGAAACGGAAGCCGCGGTCAACGTCCGCGTCATCTCGGCCACGCACAAATGCCTGGCCGATCTGGTGGCCGGCGGCGCCTTCCGCCAGGACCTGTACTACCGCCTGAATGTGATCGAGGTGCGCACCCCACCGCTGCGTGAGCGTGCCAACGACATTCCGCTGCTGGCGCGGAACATCGTCGAGCGTCTCGGCCGCGAACTGGAAATGACACCGCCACCGCAGCTCGACGACGACGCGCTGCAGGCGCTGACGCAGTATGCGTTCCCCGGTAACGTGCGCGAACTGGAGAACGTGCTCGAACGCGCGATCACCTTATGCGACGGTAACCGCATCCAGTTGCTCGATCTGCAGCTGCGCAACCAGCTGCCTGCGCCCGCCGGCAGCGGCCTCGAGGACCAGATCGAGGAGATCGAGAAGCAGGCCATTCGCGAGGCCCTGCAGAAAACCCGCTATAACAAGACCAAGGCGGCGGAGTTGCTCGGCATGTCGTTCCGCTCGCTGCGTTACCGCATCAAGAAGCTCGGCCTCGACGACGATCGCTGAACCGCGGCACCATCATTTGGCGTCGACGCGGCTTGTCACTACACTGGCCCTCACACAGAACCGCTGGCAACACGAAGCGGCACCCGGTCCGACGCGGGCAATTCGCAGCGGACCTTTAGCTGGTCAGGAGGATGTTGTGATGAGCACACATCGATTCCTTGCCGCCGCCACTCGCGGCGACAGCTTGCCCTCCCGCGGCGTGGTTTTTCGCCGCCGCGCCGACAGGGCACGAACCACCGAACCCGCCATCGGCTGGCACGATGCGGTTCACCATGCCCCCGTGCAGCAGGTTCTACGCAACACGCTGCAATCGGCTTGCGAGCTGGTGGGCGCCGAGCGGGCCTTCGTGCTGGTCCTGCGCCAGGAAACCACCTTCGAGGTGGCCTGTACCCGCCGCATCCTGCCGCGGGAAATCCTCGACACGATGTTCGGCCATGCCGCGCGCGCCCTGCACCGGACACTGACCCGCAGTGAAACCGGCCTGTGCGATCAAGCCGGCAACCCCTTGTGGCCGCAGCGCGGCGATGCCCTGTCCCCGGCAGTCGTCAGCCTGCCACTGGATTTGGGCCTGCGACAGCGCGGCACGCTGTGCCTGCTGCGGGCCTGCGTGCAGCAGGCCCTGCACCGCATCGATTTCGAAATTCTCGACGCGCTGGCCGCACAGGCAGCACTGGCACTGGCCGCCGCCAACCAGCAGCGGGCCTTGCATCGCCTCGAGGCAAGCCTCGGCACGGCACGGCAACAGGATTGAACCGTGGAGCCGCGCGAAGCCGATAGCGCGATTCCTATCCCCGCCGACACCACCGGCAGCGAGTCCTCCGCCGCGTTTCGTGCCGCGGTCCTGCGCCAGATTGGCGAACTCAATGCCGACAACCAACGCCTGCTGCAATCGGTGGTGCGCAGCGAGCAGCGCTTCCGCACGCTGGCGAAGTCGGTCTGGCATGTACAGGAGGAGGAGCGTCGGCGGCTCGCGCGTGAACTGCATGACGGACTAGGGCAATCGCTGACGGCACTGGCCAATCAGTTGCAACGCGCCGTGGATGAACTCCATCAGGGCAGCGCCAACACGCCCAGCCTGCAGAAAAAGCTCAACGATGCCCTGGCGCTGACCCGCAGCACCTTGCACGACAGCCGCGAACTGTCGCGCCTGTTGCGCCCCACCCTGCTCGACGATCTCGGACTCGATGCCGCGCTCAGCTGGCTGGCACGCACCTTGTCCGAACGCACGGACCTGAAGATCACCGTGCACTCGACGCTGGACGAGCACCGCCTGCACCCGGACGTCGAGACCCTGGTCTTCCGTATCACCCAGGAGGCCCTGACCAATGCCATCCGCCACAGCGCGGCGCGGCAGGTCCGGGTACAACTCGATCACCGCGGCCGTGCGCTGGATCTGAGGATCGAGGATGACGGTTGTGGCTTCGAGCCACTGCAGTTGCCACCGGCCGGCAGTTGCAGCGGCCTGCGCGGCATGCGCGATCGCGCCGAACTGTTTGGCGGCCGTGTCGAGTTGCGCTCCGCTCCGGGCGAAGGCACCGTCGTCCAGCTGCTGCTGGTCCTGGACACGCCCGATATCCCGGCTACCACGGAACCCCGCCCTATCTCATGACCCCGATCCGCTTGCTGCTTGCCGACGACCACACCATCGTCCGTCAGGGCCTGGTGTCGATGCTGGAGGAAACCGGCGAATGCTGGGTGGCGGCCCAGGCCGCGGATGGTATCGAAGCCATGAATCTGGCCCTGAAGACGCAGCCCGATGTGGTCGTGACCGATATCTCGATGCCGCGCCTGTCCGGGCTCGGCGTGGTCAAACGGGTCCGCGCCGAGCTACCGGGCACGCGCACCCTCGTGTTGACGGTGCACGAGGAGGACGAGTACATCCTGCCGATCCTGCGCGCCGGAGCCCACGGCTTTCTCAACAAGGACACCTCGGTGGCGGAGCTGATGACCGCGATCAGGTCGATCCACGATGGCAAGCCGTACTACGGGCCGCGCGCAGCCAAAGCGCTGGCCGATCGCCAGTCTCGCAGTCGTGGCGAGCCCGGCACCGACCCCTACACCAGCCTCACGGCGCGCGAGCGCGAGACCTTTCATCTGGTGACCCAGGGCAAGACCACCAAGGAAATCGCGCAGATCCTCGATATCGGCGTCAAGACCGCCGAAAACCACCGCGCACGGATGATGGAGAAGCTGGGCCTGCGCAATACCGCGGAGGTGGTGCGCTTCGCCGCACTCGCCGGATTGCTGTCCTGATCGACGTTTCCGCGTTTCCCTGGCGGCTTTGCGCGGGCCCGGAGAGCCCCCGGCCACACAGCCGGCTTACTTCGGCACCGTCTGCGCCGTTATACTTGCGTGGTTCGATAGGGACGCGTTACCTCGTGCCGGTACGGCAGGCGTCTCCATCGGTCGAATACCCAAAGATTCGGTTCATCTCCTGGAAGGGGTTTTTAATGAGCAATGAAGGCGTGGATCCCGGCCGGCGCCGGTTCCTGACGCTGACCACTTCGGTGGTAGGCGGCGCAGGCGTGGCAGCAGCCGCCTGGCCATTTCTGGCATCACTGGCCCCTAGCGAACGCGCCAAGGCCATGGGCGCTCCGGTCTCCGTAGACGTGAGCAAAGCAGAAGCCGGTCAGCGCATCACCGTGGCATGGCGTGGCAAACCGGTCTGGGTCGTGCGTCGCACCCCGGAAATGGTCGCCAGCCTGGGCCAGGTTACCGGCGAGCTGCGTGATCCTGAGTCCAAGGAAGCCCAGCAGCCGTCGTATGCCACGAACGAAACCCGTTCGATCAAGCCGGACCTGCTGATCATGGTCGGTTCCTGCACTCACCTGGGTTGCTCGCCGACCTTCCGCCCGGATCATCCGGCGCCGGAGATCCACAGCAACTGGCAAGGCGGCTTCTTCTGCCCCTGCCACGGGTCGATGTTCGACCTCGCCGGTCGCGTCTACAAGGGCGTGCCCGCGCCGACCAACCTGGTCGTGCCGCCGCACCGCTACGAGGGTGACCACACCGTCGTGATCGGTGAGGACCCCACTAGCGCAACGCAGGGAGCGGCGTAATGGCTATCGTCCCGAATCCTTACAAGACCACCGGCGTGCTCGGCTGGATCGATGATCGTTTCCCGCTGACCAAGCTGTGGAAGGACCATCTGTCCGAGTACTACGCACCGAAGAACTTCAACTTCTGGTACTACTTCGGCTCGCTGGCGCTGCTGGTGCTGGTCAACCAGCTGCTGACCGGCATCTTCCTGACGATGCATTACAAGCCCGACGCCGCCCAGGCCTGGGACAGCGTCGAGTACATCATGCGCGACGTGCCCTGGGGCAACGTCATCCGCTACCTGCACTCGACCGGCGCCAGCGCGTTCTTCCTGGTCGTGTACCTGCACATGTATCGCGGCATCCTTTACGGGTCCTACCGCAAGCCGCGTGAGCTGATCTGGCTGTTCGGTTCACTGATCTTCCTGGTGCTGATGGCCGAAGCCTTCGCCGGCTACGTGCTGCCCTGGGGCCAGATGTCCTACTGGGGCGCTCAGGTGATCATCTCGCTGTTCGGCGCAATCCCGGTGATCGGTCCCGACCTCGTGGTCTGGGTGCAGGGCGACTACATTCCCGCCGACGCGACCCTGAACCGCCTGTTTGCGCTGCACGTCATCGCCCTGCCGTTCGTGCTGGTCGGGCTGGTGGTCGCGCATCTGATCGCGCTGCACGAAGTGGGTTCCAACAACCCCGACGGCGTCGAGATCAAGAAGCACAAGGACGCCAACGGCAAACCGCTCGACGGCATCGGTTTCCACCCGTACTACACGGTGAAGGACCTGTTCGGCGTCGGCGTGTTCCTGTTCATCTTCCTCGGCATCGTGTTCTTCGCGCCGGATGGCGGCGGTTGGGTGTTGGAGAAGCCGAACTTCGAACCGGCCAACCCGATGGTCACCCCGGAGCACATCACGCCGGCCTGGTACTTCGGTCCGTTCTACGCAATCCTGCGTGCGATCCCGGACAAGCTGCTGGGCGTGATCGGCATGTTCGGTGCGGTGGCGATGTTCTTCCTGCTGCCGTGGCTGGACCGCTCCAAGGTCAAGTCGATCCGTTACAAGGGGGCGCTCTCCAAGATTGCCATCACCCTGTTCTCGATCAGCTTCGTCGCCCTGGGTTACTTCGGCATGCAGCCGCCGAGCGAACTCGGCACCGTCGTGTCGCGCGTCGGCACCATCATCTACTTCGCCTTCTTCCTGCTGATGCCTGTGTACAGCAAGCTCGACAAGACCAAGCCAGAACCGGAGCGCGTGACCTATGAAGCGCACTAACATGAACCTCCGGTCGCTGTTCCGGGGTTTCCTAGCCGCCAGCGCACTCGTGCTCGCCAGCGCCCCTGTCCATGCGGCAGGTGGCCACGCCGCGCTGCCGTACAAGTTCGAACCCGACCTGGGCAACCAGGCCTCGCTGCAACGCGGCGCGCGCAATTACATGAACTATTGCGCGGGCTGCCATGCGATGAAGCATCTGCGTTACGGCCGTCTCGGCGAAGATCTCGCAATTCCCGAGAACCTGCTGCGCGCCAACCTGATGTTCACCTCGGACAAGGTCGGCGATGCGATCCAGACCGCGATGCCGGAAGCGGCGACCGGCTGGTTCGGGCAGAAGCCGCCCGATCTGACGCTGGAAACGCGTCTGCGCGGACCGCAGTGGGTCTACAACTACCTGATGACCTTCTACGTCGACACCAACCGTCCGCTGGGCACCAACAATCTGGCGCTCGCAGGCGCGTCGATGCCGCACGTGCTGTGGGAACTGCAGGGCTGGCAGGCGCTGGAACAGCCGTCTCACGACGCTGAAGCCGCGCACGGTGCCCATGCCGGTCCCAAGTTCGTGCAGCTGACCGAAGGCAAGCTGAAGCCGGACGAGTACAAGAAGTTCGTCGGTGATACCGTCAACTTCATGGCTTACGCCGCGGAGCCGGGTCGTGCTGGCCGCATCTCCACCGGCATCAAGGTCTGGCTGTTCCTGATCGTCTTCACAGTGCTCGCGTATCTGTTGAAGCGCGAATTCTGGAAGGACGTACACTAGGGCTCAGGCCCGCAAGGCCTGAAACAACGCGGCGCCGTTCATGCTCAGCCCAATGAACATGAACGGCGCCGTTTCTTTTTCCGGCCGCAGATAACCCCCGATCATGGCAATCCCCGCAAAGAGCAAGTACGTGATGGATGGACGGCCGGCTCCGCGTGCGGGGCTGACCCTGTTCGGCGTGCGCGAGCATGTGCCGAGCCTGTGGGCCCATATCGTGCTGGCCGAGAAGGATGTCGATGGTGCGCGCATGGTCTGGGTCACACCGGGCCGTCCGCATGACGACATGCTGGTGCTGAATCCGTCGGGAACCCTGCCCACGCTGACCGACCGCGACGTCGTCATCTACCCGGCTGCCGTGATCGTCGAGTATCTCGACGAGCGCTATCCGCACCCGGGCCTGCTTCCGCCCGATCCTGCCGCCAAGGCGCGGGTCCGGATGGTGGTGGGGCGCATGGAACAGGAGATCTTCCCGCTCGCCGCACGCATCCTGGCCGAACCCAAGTCCGCCGATGCCAAGGCCGCTCGCAAACAGCTCGGCGAAGCATTGATCGGCAGCAGCATGCTGTTCCCCTCCCGCGGCTGGTGTCTCGGCCTCGATTACAACCTCGCCGACTGCGCCTGGGCCGCCTTGTTCGCGTACCTGCCGGCGATGGGCCTGAAGTTGCCCCCCGAGGCGCAGCTGGCACGCTACGCCGAGCGTGTGCTGGCACGCCGCGCGGTACAATCGGCCTTGCGCTGAAGCGCCGTTGCCGCCCGTTTCCCGACCCATCCGCATGTCTCTTTCCCGCCGCCCCTACCTGATCCGCGCCATCTTCGACTGGGCCTGTGACGCCGGCTATACGCCGCATCTGCTGGTCGCCACCGACTATCCCGGCGTGGTCGTGCCTCGCGAATTTGCCGAGGACAACCGCATCACCCTGAACATCAGCCCGGTCGCAGTGCAGAACCTCAACCTGCAACTGGACCCGATCTGGTTCTCGGCACGCTTCGGCGGCCGGCCGCACGACATCCACATCCCGACCGGCGCCGTGCTGGCTGTCTTCGCCCGCGAGAATGGTGAAGGTGTGATGTTCGGCGAAGTGGAACCGGTTGATCCGCTGGCAACGCAGCCCGAGCCGGAACCGCCAAAGCCTCCGAAAGGACGCCCGCAACTGCGGATCGTGAAGTAGGCTCGCTGCACCCAAGACTACTCGGCTGGTATCGCTGCAGAACTGATTCTCGGCCGGCCCTTACCCTTGCCTGATTCGAGTGAAGTTGCGATTGCTTGAGTTGTGTTTCGTCGTACTTCTGCTTTTTTCTTCCTGACCTGTGTGTTCCGCGCCTTGCCGGCGCGTCTGACTTCTTTTTGCTTGTGCAAAAAGAAGTCAGCAAGAAAAAGCACACCCTGATGCGCCGCCCTCGCTGCGCGAGGGTTCCCTGCGATGCTCGTCAGGAAGGGCGCTCGCGAAACTCGCCCGGCAATGCCGGGCTCAGACACTCGCTCGCTTGATCCCTTCCTGACTGCGCTTCTCGGCGACGCATAAAGGGACCCAACATCAAAAGCAGCTAGCGCCACCTTGCGTTGGGCTCATCTCCCAATCAGGAGGAGTGGCCAACGCGATGGAGTGCCGATCTTTTTCTCCCGCAGCAACGGTTGTTGCCGTTGGGTCCCCTTATGTCGCGCTGAGGAGCGCAGGCTCAAACGGGGTTCACAGCGAGCAACTGTCTGAGT
>JBEBWZ010000101.1:0-12600 GCA_040391865.1 Solimonas flava | reverse complement strand
GGACGGTGTCGCCGGCGGCCAGCAGCACGCTCAGGCCGCTGCGCTTGTAGTACGACGCCAGCTTGCCGAGGGTGGTGGTCTTGCCGACGCCGTTGACGCCGGCGACGAACAGCACGAACGGCCGGATGAAGTCGGGAATCACCAAGGGCTTGGCCACCGGCTGCAGCAGTTCGACCAGCGCTTTCTTCAGCGTGGCGCGCAGCTGCTGTTCGTTCTTGACGCGACCGGCATTGACCTCCGACTGCAGGCGCTCGATCAGCCAGGTGGTGGCCTCCAGGCCGGCGTCGGCGGTCAGCAGCCGTGTTTCCAGTTCTTCGATCGCGTCGGCACGCAGGCCTTCGCTGCTGAACAGCGTGCCGATATCGCGGGTCAGCCACGAATCGCCGCGGTTCAGGCGGCTGCGCAGTTTGCTAAACATTCCGGCTTCGGACATGAGGCAATGGGGTTCCAGTCGGGAATCAGGGCGTGGCGGCGGGGGCCGGCTCGGACCATAGCAGCCAGACGTCGTTCCGCGTCTCGTGATGCATGGTCGGCAGCGTTTGCAGGACCTGCGCCAGTGCCGGCGGCTGCGGGCGGGTCACCGGATAGCGCAGCACGCGATAGAAGCTGCGCGCCTGCTGTGTCGAGATGCTGCCGACCCAGATCGGCCGCTGCTCGTCGAGGCGGTAGCCGGACGGCCACAGCCGGATCAGATACTGCTGCCGGTCGTCGCGCGGCAGGCGCAGCATCAGCGCCGGATGGCGTCCGGCATGTACCTGCGGCAACACCGGCAGTTCGGAAATGACGGTGTTGCTGCTGAGCCAGCGCAGCAGGTTGCCGCCGGACAGCGGCGCCGGATCCTGCCAGCCGGCCGCCCGCAGTTCGCTGTCGATCTCCGCCAGCGATCCGGCCCACTGCAACTGCAGTGGCTGCTTCGGTCGGCCGGCGACGTCCTGACGCTGCATCGGCAGCGTATGCCATAGCGACTGGCGCCAGTCGCGCGCGTCGATGGTGGTGTAACCCGGCGGCGGTTGCGGCTGCTCGGTGTGCAGGGTCTGCAGTTGCAGCGCCATTGCCAGCGCGAAGACCACCAGGATCGGCAGCAGCACGCGCCGCGCCGGCAGCAGCTCCGGACCATGACGGCGATAGCCCAGACCGAGCAGTGCGGCCCAGATGGCGGCGACCGACAACATGAACACGGCGGTGCTGAACCACTGCGCGCCGAGATAGATCTGGGCCAGGGCCACCAGCACCAGGATCACGCTGCTGGTGCCGTAGAACAGCATCCGCACCCAGGGCGCGCGTCCGGTTGCCAGCAGCACCGGCAGGAACGCGTAGGTGACGCTGGCCAGGATCAGGTCGCGCGCACTGAAACCCTGTGGTCGCACCAGATCGAAATACCGGTACGGCGGTGACAGCGTCGGTATCGCATACAGACCCAGCGACAGCAGCGCACCGAAGCCCAGCGCCGCCAGCCAGTGTGCGGCGGCGCGCCGCTTGCGCAGCAGCACCAGGGTGATGAAGCCGACCAGCGCCACCGGGCCGTAGACGGTCCATTCGCCGAGCTGCAGCAAGCCATGCGCCAGGGTCATGCCCCAGGGCGTGTGCAGATCGCGCAGGGTCTGGAACACCGTGGCGTCGACGGCGCTCGGATAGGGATGCAGCCCGGGCCCGGCCACCAGATACAGCCAGGCACCGCTCAAGGCCAGCAGCAGGGTGGCCAGCAACGCCAGGGCCGGGGTTTCCGGCTGCTTGGAATCGGTCAGCACGGCGCCGAATTTGCCGAGGCGGCGGTGGCGGCGGCTCCAGTCGAGGATGCGGCCGATCCAGGCTTCGGTGCGTGGCTGCAGACGCCGCACCAGCAATTTCACCAGCCAGATCACCAGCCACAGCATCACCACCAGCGCCAGCAACAGCGTTGCCAGTCGGCCGGCGACTTCCGCTGCAAGACCCAGCGATGCGCCGAACACCACGCCGGGCATGATGTAGGCGAAGGCCCAGGCCAGCGCAGCGATGCCGTCGGCGGTCAGGAACACCCAGGCACGCTGTCCGGCAGCGCCGGCCAGCGCTGGCGTCAATGCGCGCACAGGCCCGAGAAACCGCGCCAGCATCACCCCCTGCACGCCGTAGCGTTCGAAGAAGCGGCGGGCATTGGCGATCGCATCGGGATAGCGGCGCAGGAAGCGGTTGTTGAACAGCTCGTCGCCGTAGCGTCTGCCGAGCCAGAAGCTGACGCCGTCGCCGATCACGGCGCCGATCGCGGCCACGACCACGGCCTCCCACAGTTCCAGCGAGCCCAGCGCCACCAGCGCGCCGACCGCGAACAGCACGATCGAGGCCGGCACGAAGGCACCGACGATGAAGATCGCATCCAGCAGCGAAGACAGACCCAGAATCAACAACGCCCAGTTGGGGTGGGCGTTGATCCAGTCCAGGAACTGCTGTACCGCTTCGGTCATGCGCCGCTGCCGAACGCGTTGCGCGCCGCGGCCAGCGTCCGTTCGATCTCCTGTGCGCCGTGGGCGGTGGAGACGAAGCCGGCTTCATATGCGGACGGTGCGAGATAGACCCCTTCGTTCAGCATCGCGTGGAAGAAGCGCTTGAAGGCTTCGGGATCGCAGGCCATGACATCGGCGTAGCCGGTGATGGCACGCGCCTCGGTGAAGTACAGGCCGAACATGGCGCCGACCTGCACGGTCAGAAACGGAATGCCGGCGTCGCGCGCCGCTGCTTCGAGGCCGCCGAGCAATTGCGCGGTGCTTTGCTCGAGCCGCTGGTACAGCGCGGCATCGTCGAGCTTGCGCAGCAGCGCCAGACCGGCGGCCATCGCCAGCGGATTCCCCGACAGGGTGCCGGCCTGATACACCGGGCCCAGCGGCGCCAGCTTCTGCATGATCTCGCGACGACCGCCGAAGGCTCCGACCGGCAGGCCGGCGCCGATGATCTTGCCGAGCGTGGTCAGGTCCGGAGTGACTCCGTAGCGACCGGAAGCACCGCGCGGGCCGACCCGGAAGCCGGTCATCACTTCGTCGAAGATCAGCACCGCGCCGTGACGCGTGCACAGCTCGCGCAGGCCTTCGAGAAAACCGGGCGTCGGCGGCACGCAGTTCATGTTGCCGGCCACCGGCTCGACGATGATCGCGGCCACGTCATCGCGATGCGCGGCGAACAGTGCGGCGACCGAATCGAGATCGTTGAACTGCGCCGTCAGCGTGTACTTGGCGAGATCGGCGGGCACGCCCGGCGACGTCGGTACGCCGAAGGTCAGTAGACCGGAGCCGGCCTTCACCAGCAGCGCGTCGCCGTGGCCGTGATAGCAGCCTTCGAACTTGATGATGTGATCGCGGCCGGTGTAGCCGCGCGCCAGGCGCAGTGCCGACATCGTCGCTTCGGTGCCGCTGTTGCACATGCGCACCATGTCGAGGCCCGGCACACGGCGGCACAGCAGTTCCGCCATCTCGATCTCGAGTTCGGTCGGCGCGCCGTAGGACACCCCGACCTGCAACTGCTGCTGCAATGCCGCGATCACGTCGGGATCCTGATGGCCGGTGATCATCGGGCCCCAGGAGCCGACGTAATCGATATAGCGCCGGCCATCGGCATCGGTCAGCCAGGCGCCATCGGCCGCTACGATGAAACGCGGCGTGCCGCCGACCGCGCGAAACGCGCGGACCGGGCTGTTGACGCCACCGGGAATGCTGCGCTGCGCGCGTTCAAACAGGGTTTCGGACTGGGTGCTCATGGATCTCACGGCGTGGCGCGCGTTGCCGCACGCCACGAAATAGGAATTTCAGAAGCGCGATTCTAAGGGATCGTGATGCGTCCCTTGAGGATCGATGTCGCGGCTCAGAACAATGCGGTGTAGGCGCGCGCCGCGGTTTCGCTGTCGCCGCTGTCGAATACGCCGCTGACCGCCGCCAGCAGATCGGCCCCGGCCTGCAGCAGCGGTGCGCCATTCATGGCAGTAATGCCGCCGATCGCACATAGCGGCAGCTCGAAGCGCCGCGCCGCGCGCAGCGTTTCCGCCTGCGCCGGTGCGGCTTCCGGTTTGGTGCGCGACGGAAAGAACGCGCCGAAAGCGAGATAACTGGCCCCCTCGCGCGCGGCCTGTTCGGCACGCTGCAGCGAGTTGCCGCAGGTGGCGCCGATGATGGCGTGCGCGCCGAGCCGCGCGCGCGCCTGCTGCAGGCTGCCGTCGCCGGCGCCGAGATGCACGCCGTCGGCGCCGATCCGTTCGGCGAGCGCGAGATCGTCGTTGACGATCAGCCAGACGCCGTGTTCACGGCACAGGCTCAGTGCGCGGCGAGCCAGTGCGCTGCGCGTGACGGGATCGTTCCACTTGTCGCGGTACTGCAGCAGACGCGCGCCGCCGCGCAGTGCGCCGGCGAGGCGCGCATCAAATTGCGCCGGATCGCGGCACAGGGACTCGGAGGTGATGGCGTACAGCCCGCGCAGCGCCGTGTTCACGGCAGGCGTCCCGGCACCAGCCGGCCCTGACCGACGGTCAGGGCACGCAGCAGGCATTGATGCACGTATTGCTGCGCCGTGGCGAGTGCGGTCGCGAGGTCTTCGCCCAGCGCCAGACGCGCGGCCAGTGCCGCGGCCAGGGTGCAGCCGGAGCCGTGAAACTGCCCGGCGACCCGCGGCAGGCGGAAGCGCTGCGGCGCCTGGCCGCGGCGATACCAGCTGTTGAGCACGTCCGGCGTCGCTTCGTCGCCGCCGGTGATCAGCACGTTGGCGCAACCGGCGGCAACCAGCGCCGCGCCGCAGACGTCGAGATCGTCTTCGCCGGTCAGGCGTCGCGCTTCGGCGGCATTGGGCGTGATCACCGTCGCCAGTGGCAGCAACTGGCTGCGCAGCGCGCTGGCGGTGGCATCCGCCGACAGGTTGGCGCCGCCACCGGCACGCAGCACCGGATCGAGCACCGTCGGCGCGCCGCTGCGCTGCATGGCCGCGAGGATCAGCGGGATCTGCGCGGCGTCACCGATCAGGCCGATCTTGAGCGCATGCACCGGGCAGTCGTCCAGCACCGCTTCGAGCTGCTGTGCCAGCAGGTCGGCGGCGGTGGCTTCGACGCGGTGCACATTGCTGGTGTTCTGCACCGTCAGGCTGGTGACGGCGACCAGGGCATGGGCGCCCTGTGCGGCAACGGCTTCGATATCCGCCTGCAGGCCGGCGCCGCCGCTGGGATCGTGGCCGGAGATGCAGAGAACCTGGGGGCGTTTCATGGCGCGGGACGGGGGACGATGGAAGGGGTGTTCGGGGGCTTGACGGCTGCTGGCAAAGCCGTTCCAGGCCGGGGCGGAGCAAAACTGTTATGCACAAGTCGGGGCCATTCTGTTTGATGAGGGCCGTTGCTGCGACATTTTCCTGTAAGAATGCTGCAACGTTTGTTCAAGATACTGATATAAAACGTGTTTTTTGAGTGGCCAGAAACTCGCCTGCACGCAGAAAACGATGTCGTGACCGCTACTTAGCGACGTCATGCCGGTATTGTGCACATAGATATCCACAAGCGATGTGGGCAAATCCAGTCTTTCTTATGTATTAGATGAAGTTAAGAGTCACTCTTAATGTGAAATGTACGGTGTGGCGCCGGCCTTGCCGACACGCGCCGCAGCACTGTCGCAGACCTTCGGGGCGCCGTTGACCAGACTTGCTCCGCTGCTGCCAAGTCTCTGTTTTTTCGCGCTAATATGGCGCCATGTCGGTCGATCTGCTGGTCCATCTCGGATACCTGTTGATGCTCTGCGCGTTGCTCGCGCGCGACATGTTGTGGCTGCGCCTGCTGCTGACCCTGGCCCAGTGCGCCCTGGCGACCTATGCCTGGACCCATGAATTGCTCGCGGTGACCGTCTGGAACAGCCTGTTCGTGCTGATCAACAGCGGCTGGACGTTGCTGATCCTGCGCGAGCGCCATGCGGTACGCGTGCCGCCGGAATTGCGCGCCTGGCATCAGTCGCATTTCGCCGCCTTGCCGGCGGCGGCGTTCCTGAAGTTCTGGCGCCAGGGACAGGCACAGACGGTGACCGGTGCGCGGCTCATCGAAGCCGATCATGAACCGTCGCTGCTGTACTTCATCCTCCGCGGCAGCGTGCGCGTGCACCGCGACGGCCGAGAGCTGGCGCAACTGCCGGCCGGATATTTCGTCGGCGAGATGAGTCTGCTGTCGGGCCGGGTGGCGACCGCCGACGTGACCGCGCAGGGCGTGGTCGAACTGCGGGCCTGGTCGTTTTCCTGGCTGCGACAGGTGCGTGCCGAACAGCCGCTGCTGTGGAGCCAGATCCAGTCGGTGCTGGGCTATGACCTGGTCGAAAAGATCCGCCGCGCCAGCAGCGACCCGATTCAGGGCGTAGAGGGCGCTTCCGGCGGCGGCGAATCCGCTGGCGGAACCGCACCGTCGGCTTCAGTCGTGGGTGGTGCCGGCGATTCCGGTACGGAGGTGGCAGCGGCCGCAGCGTCGCCGCTGCCCGGGGGGCCGGCCGCGGCTTCAGGACTCGGGGGCGAGTCCTCACCGATCATCGGCGTGCCTGCCGGGGGCGTTTGAAGCCCGGACGGGCTCGGTGACTCCGGTGCCGATTCCGGGTCGAGATCGCGCTCCAGCTCGGGCGGCAATTCCGGCTCCTCCTGCTGTGGCGCGGCACGGCGACCGTAGCCCATCTGTCCGAGAATCCACTGGCTGCGGGCCTGCACATAGCGGCCGGGCTGCAGCACGCTCCAGCGGCGTGGGCTCGGCAACACGGCCGCCAGTCTGGCGGCCTCGCTGGCGCTGAGCTTGGCGGCCGGTTTCCTGAAATAGGCCTGCGCCGCCGCTTCGATGCCGTAGATCCCGGGGCCGAATTCGGCGATGTTGAGATAGACCTCGAGGATGCGCTGTTTCGGCCACAGGGCTTCGATCAGGAGGGTGTAGCCCGCTTCGAGCCCCTTGCGGAAATAGCCGCCGCCGGACCAGAGGAACAGGTTCTTGGCGGTTTGCTGGCTGATCGTGGAGGCGCCGCGCTTGCGCTTCGATTTCCGGTTGTGGGCATAGGCTTTTTCCATCGCTTCGAGATCGAAACCCTGGTGATCCCAGAATTTCTGATCCTCTGCCGCCACGACTGCGCGCCGCGCAGTCTCCGCAATCCTGTCGCGGGCGACCCAGCGATAGCGCACCGGTGTGGTGTCGCTCTGAAGCATGAAAGCCGTGGTGGGTGGCGGCAGCCAGCGCAGCACCACGACCGGCAGCACCGTCAGCGCCAGCAGCGCGATGAGCAGATAGACGAACAGCCGCAGCAGCGGCCGACGCCGCGGACGGGCGCGCTGCGCAGCGCGGGGACGACGGGAACGCTTGGACACGGTCAGGGGATCGGCAGGCGCAGCAGTGGACGGGCGCAGGCTGGGCTCGCGACGCTCGCTCATGAGCGCTCGCTGAGACTGAACACCGGCAGGGTCAGCTTGAAGTAGATCGCGGCCAGGCGCAGGCCGGCGATGGTGGACATGCCGGCAAGCGAGGCGATGCCGCGATCGACGCCGGTCTTTTGCAGCACCACGTACAGCGACACTCCGGCGATCACCGCCGTGGCGTAGATCTTGCCCTTGCGCAGGATGATGGGAATCTCGGCACACAGCACATCGCGCAGCATGCCGCCGAAGACGCCGGTGATGGTTCCCATGACCACGATGATCAGTCCCGGGTGCTGCAGCGCTTCGGCGATCTGCGCGCCGGAGATCGAGAACAACGCGAGTCCGAAAGCGTCGGCGACCAGCAGCGCCTGTTCCGGCGGACGCCGGTAGCGCGCGTAGACGATGGTGAACAGTGCGGCGCAGATGATGGTGACCAGGTAGCCGGTATCCAGGATCCAGAACGCGGTGCGGCCCAGCAGCAGATCGCGCAGGGTGCCGCCGCCGATGGCGGTGACGATCGCGATCACCACCACGCCGAGCAGGTCCAGCGACTTGCGGCCGGCGGCGAGCGCACCGGAGATCGCGAACACCGCGACGCCCACGTAATCGAGCAGATGCAGCAGTTTGATGGCAGTCATGACGGCGCGTAGCCTGCGCCGGGCCGCGGCGGCAGGTCAATCACCGGCGGCGGGCGCGGCTGATCGCAGCGATAATCCGCGCTCGCGGCAGTTCGCGATGACACGTCTTCCGTCTCAGGTGCTTTCTTCATGATCGTCCGACCCAAACCCAGTGCCTGGGCCCTGTTGTTCATCCTGCGCGGTTCGATCGTGCCGGCGATCGCGCCGCGGGTGCTGGCGGTCGGCCTGTCCGCCTGTCTGGCGGCGGCGATCGCACACCGCTATCCGAACTGGTTTCCCGAGGCGACGCTGGCGCCGTTCACCTTGATCGGCCTGACCCTGTCGATCTTCCTGAGCTTTCGCAACAACGCCTGCTACGACCGCTGGTGGGAGGCGCGGCGGCAATGGGGGCAACTGATTCTCGAAGCGCGCAGCTTTGCGCGCGACTGCGAAACCCTGGTGGCCGATGTCGCGACACGTCGACGCATGGTGCGGCGCGCGATCGGCTTTGCCTACGCCCTCGTGGCGCGCCTGCGCAGCACCGAGCCGAGCGCCGTGGCGGCCTGGGTGACGCCGGACGAATGGCAGCAGCATGTCGCCATGCGCAATCTTCCGGACGCCCTGCTGCGGGCCCAGGGCCGCGACCTGCGCGGCCTGCTGCAGCGTGCGGAACTGAGCGACATCCTGTACCCGGTGTTCGAGCAGCGACTGAGTGCGATGGCCGGCATCCAGGCCGCCTGCGAGCGCATTCTCAACACACCGCTGCCGTTCGCCTATACCTTGCTGCTGCATCGCACGGCGATGGTGTTCTGTGCCTTGCTGCCGTTTGGTCTGGTCGGGGGGCTGGGGTGGGCGACGCCGGTGGTGTCGATCATCCTCGCCTACGCCTTATTCGGTCTCGACCGGCTCGGCGATGAACTGGAAGAGCCGTTCGGGCTGGAGGCCAACGACCTGCCGCTGAATGCCCTGGCGCGCGGCATCGAGATCGACCTGCTGGAAGCGCTGGGCGAAACCGATCTGCCACCGCCCTTGCAGCCGCAGCGCTACCTGCTGCAGTAACGTGTTTCAGCTTGCGCCCAGCAGCGCCTTGCCGAGCGTGTGGCCATAGACCAGCAGCACCGGCGCCTGCAGCCACAGCAGCATCAGTTCGGCGACGTCCTGACGCAGCACCGGGTCCTCGACGATGGCGGCGAGCAGATGCGCGGCGGTCACCGCCAGCGTTGCCAGCACCGCGAGCAGCAGCCAGGTGTGCGTGCTCGGCCACAGCGCAATGGGGATCCCCTGCGCCGCGGCCAGCCATGACGCCAGCAAGGCGATCCCGGCCATTCCCTGCAGCGGCAAAACCAGGCCCTGCCATTGGCGCGTGCCGGGAATGCTCGGCAGCAGCAGGCCGGCGACAAACAGCACGGTGATCAGGCGGTCGACGCGGCCGTGCTCCGCCGCCAGCAAGCTCGACAATGACGGGACCTGCGGCGCACCGAACAGCGCCGGATAGGCACAGACGATGAACAGCAGCAGCACCAACACGCGGCCCAGCGGCAGCAGGAACAGATCGAGCCAGCGTCGGGTCAGCTCGGGCAGCGGCCGGCGGTAGCTGCGGTCGGTCAGCCAGGCCAGTGCCAGCCCCGCGAGCATGAACAGCAGCAGCGCCGGCAGAATCATCGGCGACGGCCACCGTCGTACGTGGCACGACCAGGATCGTTGTCAGCTGAATACCGCGACGACGGAGGATTCAAGAGCGAGCGGATCGGAAAGAGGAGTCGCCGGATTGTTTCAGATATTCACGGCCGCGACGCTGCGCCTCAACTGGAGATCGGTGTCGGCAGGCTCAGGTTCTTCCACAGGCGCAAGGTCGGCTCGGCCTGATTCAGCGTATAGAAGTGCAGCCCCGGAGCACCGCCGTCGAGCAGTGTCGTGCACAGGCGCGTGACCACATCGAGCCCGAAATCCTGCAGCGCCTGCTTGTCGTCCTGGTACTGCTCCAGGCGCAGGCGGATCCAGCGCGGGATATCGGCGCCGCAGGCGGCCGAGAAACGGATCAGCTGTGCGTGATTGGTGATCGGCATGATGCCGGCGACGATCGGCACGCGAATGCCGGCCTTGTCGCAGCGCGCGACGAAATCGAAATAGCTGTCGGCGGTGTAGAAATATTGGGTCACCGCGCCATGCGCGCCGGCGTCGACCTTGCGCCTGAACGCCTCGAAGTCGGCATCCGGATTCGCGGCCTGCGGATGGGTTTCCGGATAGGCCGCGACTTCCAGCTTGAAGTGATCGCCATGCGTCTCGCGGATGAACGACACCAGCTCGTTCGCGTAACGCAGTTCGCCTGGCGCCTCGGTGGTGGTCGCCGTTGCCGGCAGATCACCGCGCAGGGTGACGATGCGCTTCACGCCGGCGTCGCGGTAGCGCTGCAGCAGCTCCGCAATCTTTGCGCGCGTGGAGCCGATGCAGGTCAGGTGCGGTGCCGCTTCGATACCTGTGGTGCTGTGCGCCATCGTCACCGTTTCAAAGGTGCCGTCCTGATCGGAGCCGCCGGCGCCGTAGGTTACCGAGAAGAACGATGGCTGCACCGTCGCCAGTTGCGCGACGATGCCCGGCAGCTTCTCCACCCCTACCGGTGTGCGGGGCGGAAACAGTTCAAACGAAAACGTGATGGTCTGGGCGTTCATGAGGTGCGGCTCGTTGCGCGAGTGAGTTCGTGCGGGCAGTGCGCACTGTTGAGCGTAATCCTGCCCTGCGCATTGAGCGCAACGAGGCGGGCCTGGTTGTGCTTGCGCGCGGTGTTGTCGACGGCGAGCAGGGTCTGGAATGCATGGAGGCCGGGCGGGCAGTGTGGCTCGGCTGCGACTTCGGTGTGGAAGAAATAGGCATCGCCGCAATGCAGGCGCCAGCCGTCGCCATCTCTGGCCGCGACGCCGGTGTGTCCGCGCGTGTGGCCCTTGAGCGGCACCAGCAGGATCTCGTCATCGCTGTCGCCGAGCGCGCGTACCGCGTCGAAGCCGTTCCAGCGTTCGCCAGTGGTCGTATGCGTCTGCCACTTCGGACCATGCGCCCACAACCGCGTCTCGTAGCGCTGCTTCTCGATCAGCGTGCGCGGTGCCTGCGCTGCGGCGAGTTCGGGGGCATGCACATGCACCGTCGCCTGCGGGAAGTCGGCGAGCGCGCCGGCGTGATCGAAATCCAGATGGGTCAGCACGATGTTGCGCACATCGGCAGCGGCGAAGCCGAGGGCCTCGATCTGCGCGACGGCGGTTTCCGCGTAGCTGAGCTGCGGACGCATCAGGGCCTTGAGGTGACCATGCACCATGCCCGCGACCTGCGCGGTACCCAGGCCGGTGTCGACCAGCGTGAGACCGTTGCGGCCTTCGATCAGCCAGCAGTGGCAGACGATCTGCGCCGATTCCAGCCAGCCGCCTTCACCCTGCATCAGGCGTCGGCCGTGAGGGCACATCGAGCCGCAGTTGAGGTGGTGGATGCGCGAGCGGTGAGGCGTAAGGCGTGAAGGGTGAGGCGTCATGATTCCGGGGCCTTGAGCGAGTTCAGCAGGGCTCCGAGTCTGGCAAAGGTTCGATCCAGCAACTCGTCCAGGGTCTCGTCGGAGGTGAGATAACTCAGGCGGCGTGCAATCTGTATCTGCGTCTCGATCTCCGCCAGCGAGCCGCGTGCGATGTATAGAGATTGCAGCAACTCGGCCCGCGTCCTGCGGGCCGAGCCTTCAGCGATGTTCGACGGCACACTGACCGCCGCGCGGCGGAGCTGACTGGTCAGTCCGAAGCGTTCGTCGGCAGGAAATGAGGCGGTGACGCGATAGACGGCTTCGACCAGATCCAGCGCATCGCGCCAGACCTCAAGGTCATGATGCCGCCGCGGCTGTCGCCTCACCCCTCACCCCTCATTCCTCCCGCCTCACGCGCTTCAGTAGCGGTAATGGTCCGGCTTGTACGGACCTTCAACCGGCACGCCGAGATAAGCAGCCTGATCGGCGGTCAGCTTGGTCAGCTTCACGCCGATCTGCTCCAGGTGCAGCGCGGCGACTTCCTCGTCGAGCTTCTTCGGCAGGCGATACACGGTCTTTTCGTAGCTGTCCTTGTTCTTCCAGAGGTCGATCTGCGCCAGCGTCTGATTGGAGAAGGAGTTGCTCATCACGAACGCCGGGTGGCCGTTGGCGCAGCCGAGGTTCACCAGACGGCCTTCGGCGAGGATGTAGATGCTCTTGCCGTTGGCGAAGGTGTAGTGATCGACCTGCGGCTTGATGTTCATCTTGGTCACGCCCTTTTCGGCATTCAGACGATCCATCTGGATCTCGTTGTCGAAGTGGCCGATGTTGCAGACCAGCGCGTTGTGCTTCATCGCCTTCATGTGTTCGAGGGTGATGATGTCCTTGTTGCCGGTGGTGGTGACGTAGATGTCAGCCAGGCCCAGCGAGTCTTCCACGGTGGTGACCTGGAAGCCTTCCATCGCCGCCTGCAGCGCGTTGATGGGATCGATCTCGGTCACGATCACGCGTGCGCCGAGGCCGCGCAGCGAGTGCGCGCTGCCCTTGCCGACGTCGCCATAGCCGCAGACGACTGCGACCTTGCCGGCCATCATCACATCGGTGGCGCGCTTGATGCCGTCGGCC
>JBEBWZ010000100.1:0-12638 GCA_040391865.1 Solimonas flava | reverse complement strand
CGGATCCGCCCCTGCGATTCGAAGAAGCGGAACAGCACCACCGAGTCGGCAATGTAGGACACGTTGAGATTGCCCGTGGACATGGTACCGACCAGGCCGTGCTGTGGATTGATCAGGATGGTCGCCACGCCGTTCTGGTTGAGGTAGGAGAGCATCTCATGCAGCTGGAGCATCAGCTGCTTTTCCTGCGGCATCGCGGTGACGTAGCCGTTGAGGCTGTCGATCACCAGCAGACGGCAGTGACGTTCCTCGACCGCACGCTGCATGTTCCAGGCGAACTCGCCCGGTGAAATCTCCGCCGGATCCACCTGCTGGATCTCCAGCAGGCCCGACGCCAGGTGCTTGCTCAGGTCGATGTCCAGCGACTCGGCGCGCGCCAGCAAGGTGCCGATGCGCTCATCGAATTCGAAGATGCAGCAGTGTTCACCGCGCTCGCAGGCAGCCCACACATATTGCAGTGCCACGTTGGTCTTGCCGCTGCCGGCCGGGCCGGTCAGCAGCGTGCTGGTGCCCCGCAGCGGTCCGCCGCCGAGCAGACTGTCGATCTCCCCGACCCCGCTGCTGATCGGCGTGCCGTTGAACGTGGCGTGGTGGTCCGAGGCGATCAAGCGCGGGAACACCTCCAGGCCGCCTTCGCGGATGGTCATGTCGTGGTAGCCGGCGGTGAAGTTCACGCCACGCAGTTTCTGCACATGCATCCGACGGCGGGCCGGGCCGAAGTCCAGCGTGAGCCGCTCCAGCGACACCACGCCATGACACAGACTGTGCAACTGGCCATCGCGCTCTTCACCGGAGGCGGTCATGTCATCGACCAGCACCACCGTCGCGCTCTTCGGCGCGAAGAACTGCTTGAGCGAGAGGATCTGCCGGCGATAGCGCAGCGGATCCTGCGAGAGCAAGCGCAGCTCGGAGAGCGAATCGAACACTACCCGGTGGGGCTTGATCCGCTCCACCTCGCCCAGGATCAGCTTGACCGTCTCATCCAGCTCGACCTCCCAGGAGTGCAGTACCGACTGCATCCGGCCGTCGCCCAGCGCTTCCTCGGCCGAGGCCAGCTCGAACAGGTCCAGGCCCTCCAGTGACCAGCCGTGGGCATTGGCGACTTCCCGTAGTTCGTCAGCCGTTTCGGAGAGCGTGATGTACAGGCATCGCTCCCCCTTGGTCAGCCCATGCAGCAGGAACTGCAGGGACAGCGTGGTCTTGCCCGAGCCGGGCGGCCCCTCAAGCAGGTACAGCCGCCCCTGCGGGAAGCCCCCGCCCAGGATGCTGTCGAGGCCTTCGATACCCGTCGCTACGCGTGCTTTTTGTGTCTGCATAAGGCTGCCAAAGTGGACGGCCGCAGCATACGAAGCGCGTTGTGTAGGCCCTGTCGGCTCTGGCCTCCGAAACTGAATGGAGGCCCACAACGCACAAAGCCCGCTTTCGCGGGCTCTGGGCTACTTTCTATTTGGAGGCCTGGGTCGGAATTGAACCGGCGTACGCGGATTTGCAGTCCGCTGCATGACCACTCTGCCACCTAGCCTGTGTACGACATGCCGCACGATTGTAGCAACGGCCTGAGACAAAAAAACCCCGCTGGTCATCCCATCGGGGTTTCCGTACAAATTGGAGCGGGAAAAGGGGCTCGAACCCTCGACCTCGACCTTGGCAAGGTCGCGCTCTACCAACTGAGCTATTCCCGCATCGATGGCGCGTATTTTAGAGCCAGATAAAACCAAGTCAAGCGATTTATTACCGCGTAGACACTTGATTATTGGTGGTGATCGCGCATCAACGGCCATGCCGCACGCAGATAGATCACCATGCTCCAGATGGTCAGCGCCGCCGCCACCAGCAGCAATGCGTAGCCCATCTGATACCACGGCAGGCCAAAGGTCGGGATCTGCCAGATCATCATCCCGATCGAGGTCATCTGGAAGCCGGTTTTCCATTTGCCAATCCAGCTCACGGCAACACTGGTGCGCTGCCCCAGCTCGGCCATCCATTCACGCAGCGCCGAGATCGTGATCTCGCGGCCGATGATGATCGCCACCAGCACCGCCAGCACGCCGCCGGGATCGTCCTTCAGCACCATGATCAGCGATACCGCGACCAGCAGCTTGTCGGCGACCGGATCGAGAAACGCGCCAAAGGGGCTGGTCTGCCCCCAGCGGCGTGCCAGCCAGCCGTCGAGCCAGTCGGTGATGCAGGCGGCGGCGTACAGCACGGTCGCGAACTGGCGCGCATACGGCAGGTCGACATAGAACAGGGCGAGCACCACGGGAATCACAGCAACCCGCAGCATCGTCAGCAGTAGAGGCAGTGTCAGGCGCAAAGCCGGCATTCCCGATTGGACTGGACGGATGAAACGCAGTGCCACACTGCGTCGCGATGCCTGGAAGAATAGCCGACTCAGTGAAAATGCGCGTAAATGCGCTCGGCCAGCAAGCGTGAAATGCCTTCGACGCGCGCAAGATCATCGACCGCCGCACGCTTGATCTGCGCCAGTCCGCCGAAGGTTTTCAGCAAGGCCCTTCGCCGCGCCGGACCCAGACCTTCGATCGATTCGAGCCCCGAGGTGACACGCGCCTTGTCGCGGCGCGCGCGATGCCCGGTGATCGCAAAACGATGCGCCTCGTCGCGAATGCGCTGGATCAGATGCAGGGCCGGTGAATCCGGAGGCAGTCGCAACGGCAGCTCCATTTCCGGCAGGATCAGTTCTTCGAGCCCGGGTTTGCGCGTCGGCCCCTTGGCGATGGCGACCACGCGCAGTTCGGTGAACTCCAGCTCCTCAAGCGCACTGAGCGCCGAGCCGAGCTGCCCCTGCCCGCCGTCGATGAACAGCACATCCGGTGTCTGGACCTCGCCGCTCTTGATCCGCGCGTAACGCCGCAGCACCGCCTGGCGGATGGCCGCGTAATCATCGCCAGGCTCGATGCCGTCGATATTGAATTTTCGGTACGCCGATTTCAGTGGTCCGTCTTCGTTGAACACCACGCACGAAGCGACCGCCTTCTCGCCCTGCGTATGGGAGATGTCGAAACACTCCAGACGACGCGGTACCTGTTCCAGATCCAGTGCGCGCTGCAGTTCGAGCAGGCGCTCGTCCATGCTCGCCACCTCGGTCAGTCGTACCGACAAGGCTTGCGCGGCGGTGTTCATGGTCATGTCGAGCAGGCGCAGTTTCACGCCACGCAGTGGCCGGTGGATCTTGACGCGCCGGCCCGCGCGCGCGCCGAGTGCGGCTTCGAGCAATTCCGCCTCCTCGAAGGCATGGCTGAGCAGGATTTCCGGCGGTGCCGGTTGATCGAGGTAGTGCTGACTGAGGAAACTCTCCAGCAGTTCGTCCGCTGTGGCGTGCTGAGGGTGGCGCGGGAAATGACTGCGGTGGCCCAGGTTCAAGCCGTCGCGCACACTGACCACCACGACACAACTGTTCGATGGATGCAGCGCTACCGAGATCACGTCCAGGTCTTCGGCACCGCCGGTGATCGTGCGGCTTTCACGTACGCGTTGCAGTGCGGAAATCTGGTCGCGCAGCCGCGCTGCGCGCTCGAACTCCAGTGCCTCGGCGGCACGCTCCATCTCCTGCGTCAGTTCCAATGCCAGCTCATCGCCCTTGCCTTCCAGCAGACGGCTGGCATTGCGCAGGTCGCGACCGTAGTCCTCGGGACTGATCAGATCGACACAGGGCGCCGAGCAGCGTTTGATCTGATGCTGCAGGCAGGGCCGCGTACGGTGTGCGAAGAAACTGTCGGTGCAGGGCCGCAGCTTGAACAGCTTCTGCAGGGTGTACAGCGTTTCACGGACCGCCGATGCCGACGGAAACGGTCCGTAATAGCGATCGGCACCGGTCTTGGCGCCACGGTAGTAGCTGATGCGCGGGTAGCGGTGCGCACTGAAGCGCACGTACGGATAGCTTTTGTCGTCGCGGTAGACGATGTTGTAGCGCGGGTTCAGTTCCTTGATCAGCGTCGCTTCGAGCAGCAGCGCTTCGTCTTCGGTATGCGTCAGCGTCACCTCGACGCGCCGCACCTGCGACACCATGCTCTCGATGCGCGGATTGCCGCTGGCGCGCAGGAAATAGCTGGAGACCCGCTTGCGCAGGTTGCGCGCTTTGCCGACGTACAGCAGTTCGTCGGCGCCGCCGTACATGCGGTAGACGCCCGGCTGCGAGGTCAGCTGCGACAGAAACGCACGAGCGTCGAAGGACGCGCTGGGTTCGTTCATCGTCTGCCGCGGCTCACGTCTGATCTCAGACCGGGTCCGGTTTGTCTTCCAGCAGACCGTAGCGCATCGCCATCCGCGTCAGCTCCACATCGTTGTTGACGTTGAGCTTCTCGAACAGGCGGTAACGATAGGTGCTGACCGTCTTCGGCGATAGGTGCAGACGATCGGAAATGTCCTGGGTCGAATGGCCCTTGGTGACCATCAGCATGACCTGGGTCTCGCGCTGCGACAGCTGGTCGAACGGCGAGCCACCGCTTGGCCCCTTGACGATGCTGGCCGCCAGATTGCCGGCGACATCGGCCGCCACATAGTGACCGCCGGCGTAGACCCTGCGGATCGCGGTGACGACTTCATCTGCAGCGGAATCCTTGCTCAGATAGCCCGAGGCGCCCGCAGCCAGCATGCGGCTCGGATACGGCTCCTCGAGATGCATCGATACCACGATCACCTTGGTGGCCGGATAACGCTGGATCACGCGCCGTGTCGCTTCCAGACCGCCGATTCCGGGCATGTTGATGTCCATCAACATCACGTCCGGCGCATGCGTGCGCATCGCTTCCAGCGCTTCTTCGCCGCTGCTGGCCTCGGCCACCACCGACATGTCCGCCGTTTCCTGCAGGACCCGCTTGAGTCCGGCACGCACCAACCGATGATCATCCACCAACATGATTTTTATCATGCATATCTCCCCTGAATCGCTGCATGGTAGCCCGCTGACGCGGACCCTGGCAGCGTCTGGCCGCCGAACGCGTGCAATGAGACCGACAAGCGTCGTGGCCGGGGCCCGACTACTTCACCGGCCAGTAAATGTGGGTGACCCGCTCGGCGTCCGCGGTACTTGTCGGATCCGTGGGATATTGCTCCCAGGAAGCGCCATTGTCCTCCAGCCCCGCCGTGGTCTTGAACGCCATCAGCTGGTTATAGGCCTCGTCCATGTCGGCGTATGGCCCTCGATAGACCATCCGCAGCGCGTGCCCGGCATATGAGACGCCGGCCCTGATTCTGCTCTGGTCTTCTATCGTCACGGCCTGTGTCGGCACCAGTGCGGCTTCGAAGCTCCAGTTGCGGGCTTCGTCGTTGAATTCGCGGGTGATCGCCAGCGGAGGTTCGGCCTCAATGAGTCCGTGCGCGGCAAAGTAGGCGCGCAGTTCGCCAAGTGCTGCAACCAGCGCCGGCATGGCCTGCGCTGCCGGGGTCACGCCACTGAGATAGACGATGGGTTTGGCGGACAACTCGGCCACCTCGACCGCACGCGTGTCGGCGGCGACCGGTGGCAGCGTTTCGACCAGTGCCTTCAACTTCTGCAAGCCTTGCTCGTAATCGGGGCCGATCATCTTGTCGAGGATCAGGCCGAAGTAGCGACCGAGCAGATTGCCATTGAAGCTGGCGTCGTAGTGCCAGGTCAGCCGTGTGCCGTTGCCTTCCGGCTGCAGCACATAGCTGGAATAGTTGTCGGCATCGAAGCCGCTGAAGATCAGACGGATGCGGATGCGCTGATACGGTTGGGCCTCGATGATTTCCTGGCTGCCGGCACCGACGTTCGGATCTTCGCTGACCCAGGACTGCTTGGCGCCGACGCCGAACCACGGTCCTTCGTTGCGGTACACGGTGTTGGGATCCAGCCCGGCCCAGGGGGACCACTTGGCAAACTGGTGAAATCCGTTCAAGGCGGTGTAGACGGTCGCGGGGCTGGCGTCGATCACGATCGAGCGCTCGGCGTGCGCGCTGTCCGGCAGCAGCAGACTGACGCCGACCACGCCACCGATCAGCACCACGATGACGATGAACAATCCCTTGATGACACGCATGCTTTCCCCCACCGAATGATGACCGCCGGCGCACGTTACCGGGCGGCCGTCGCAAGAACAAGCGCACAAAAGGAAACCCCCGCAAGAGCGGGGGTTTCTGGTCAAACAGGTTGCCGGTTCGGTTCCGCGCCGGCGCCCTTGCGACGCTGGGATCCCCGGCTCGCGCCGGGGGCCCTTCACGCTGCTCGGGCTTTAGTGGAACTGCTCTTCTTCGGTCGAGCCGGTCAGCGCCTTGACCGAGGAGCTGCCGCCCTGGATCACGGTGGTGACGTCGTCGAAGTAGCCAGCGCCCACTTCCTGCTGGTGCGAGACGAAGGTGTAGCCCTTCTCGCGTGCGGCGAATTCCGGCTCCTGCACCTGTTCGACGTAGTGCTTCATGCCCTCGCCGCGGGCGTAGTCGTGGGCGAACTTGAAGGTGTTGAACCAGTTGATGTGGATGCCGGCCAGGGTGATGAACTGGTACTTGTAGCCCAGCGCGCTCAGCTCTTCCTGGAAGGAAGCGATCTGGCTGTCGTTGAGGTTCTTCTTCCAGTTGAACGAGGGCGAGCAGTTGTAGCTCAGCAGCTTGCCCGGGTTCGCCTTGAGCACGGCCTGCGCGAATTCACGCGCGAAGCCGATGTCCGGCACGCCGGTTTCGCACCAGACGAGGTCGGCGTACGGGGCATACGCCACGCCGCGCGAGATCGCCTGCTCGAGACCGTTCTTGACGCGGTAGAAACCTTCCTGGGTGCGCTCGCCCGTCAGGAACGGCTTGTCGTTCGCATCATGGTCGGAGGTGATCAGGTTGGCGGCTTCGGCGTCGGTACGGGCCAGAACGATGGTCGGCACGCCCATGACGTCGGCAGCGAAGCGCGCGGCGATCAGCTTCTCGCAGGCTTCCTGGGTCGGCACCAGCACCTTGCCGCCCATGTGACCGCACTTCTTCACCGCGGCCAGCTGGTCTTCGAAGTGCACGCCGGCGGCGCCGGAGGCAATCATGTTCTTCATCAGTTCGAAGGCGTTCAGCACGCCGCCGAAACCGGCTTCAGCGTCCGCCACGATCGGCAGGAAGTAGTCGACGAAATCCTTGTGACCGGCTTCGATGCCACGCGCCCACTGAATTTCGTCAGCGCGCTTGAAGGTGTTGTTGATGCGGCGAACCATGGTCGGCACGGAGTCGTACGCGTACAGCGACTGGTCCGGGTACATGGTTTCGCTGGTGTTGCCGTCGGCAGCAACCTGCCAGCCGGACAGATACACGGCTTCGAGGCCAGCCTTGGCCTGCTGCATCGCCTGACCGGCGGTGATCGCGCCGAAAGCGTTGACGTAGCCCTTCTTGGCGCCGCCATTGACCTTGGCCCAGAGCTTCTCGGCGCCCTGCTTGGCGAGCGTGTACTCGATCTGAACGTTGCCGCGCAGGCGGACGACGTCGGCGGCGGAGTAGCCGCGCTTCACACCCTTCCAGCGGGGGTTGGTCGCCCAGTCCTGCTCCAGGGCCTTGATTTGCTCGTCACGAGTCGTCATGTGCAGCAGTCCTCATCGAAAGTGAAAAGAAAGCGTGTTTCGGCACCACGCACGTCCAGACCAAGCGTTCAACTGTAAATCCGGCTCGGCGCCTGCCCGAAAAAGGCGCGGGATTATAGCGACAAATTTATTGCAACGCACAATTAATCGGGTCGCTCCTGCACATTTCTGGTGCGGCGAGCCGATTCATGGCGCCGTCGTTTTCACCGTCGCGTCGCCGATTTCCTCGTTGGCAGGTAATACCCTGTTTTTGCCACGCTTTTCCTGAGCTGTCAGCAATTCTTCAGGACTGAGCGTGCAATCGCCATCGAGATCGATGGCGTCGAATCGGTCAAGCAGCGCTTTCGGCAATCGTGCATTGACGGCCTCCTCGCGGCTGAGGCGCCGGTCGCCATCGAGATCGGCGGCCCGGAACTGCTGCTCCCATTTCTGCTGCAGCCGTTCTCGGCGCTGTTCCAGTTGCTGTGCGCGTTGCTCATCGCCGCCCGCCGTGGCCAGTGACGGCGCAAGCAGCGTGACGAGAACTGGCACAATAACCACGAGACGGACAAACACCATGGGCCACTCCAGCATCAGAAGCCCGCATTGTCGCCGATTCAGTCTCGTCAACCACCGTCCATGATCCGTATCCACGCCCTGCACAAGCAGTATCGCGACACCGCGCGCCCGGCCCTGGCGGCGGTCGATCTGCAAGTGCCCGCCGGCAGCATCTTCGGCCTGTTGGGCCCGAATGGCGCCGGCAAGACCACCCTGCTGTCGATCCTGACCGGAACGGTGCAACCCGATCGCGGCGAAGTCGAAATCGATGGCTTGCCGATGGGGGGCGCCCAGCGACAGATCGGCTACGCACCGCAGGAGCTGGCGTTCTATCCGGGCTTGAGCATCCGCGAGAACCTGTCGCTGTTCGCGACCCTGACGCCGGGCGCCGATGCGGAGAGCATGGCGCTGGCGATTCGCACCGCCAATCTCGCCGGGCATCTGGACCAGCGTGCCGGCGCACTTTCCGGCGGCCTGAAGCGGCGTCTGAACTTCGCGATCGCCTTGCTGGGACGTCCGCGATTGCTGTGTCTGGATGAACCCACGGCGGGTGTCGATCCGCAGTCACGAAACTTCCTGCTGGAAACGGTGCAGTCGCTGCGCGCTGCCGGCGTCACGATTCTGTACAGCACGCATTACATGGAAGAGATCGAGCGGATCTGCGATCACGTCGCGATCCTCGACGAGGGGCACCTCATTGCCTGCCAGCCGCTGGCGGATCTGCGCGGTAGGGACAACGAGCGTCTGGAAGCGGTGTTCCTGCGCCTGACCCACAGCCGCTTGCGAGAGACCTGTTGATGCGGCGCTTCCTCGCCCTGTGTCTGAAAGAGTTGCGCTTGCTCAGCCGCGATCGCCACGGATTGCTGGTGCTGTTTGCGGTGCCGATCCTGTTCATCCTGATCATGTCGCTGGCGTTGCGCGATGCGTTTCGTGCCGACGCACAGGCCGAGATCGCGATCAGCGTGATCGATCAGGATGGCGGCGAACTGGCGCGGAGTTTCACGCAGGCGCTGGCCACGCAGGCCGGGTTCCGGATCGACGCCGGGGCTGAACAGCGGATCGTGCTGCTCGACGGATTTTCCGAACTGCTTGCGACCCGCAGCGATCTGGCAGCGGACTACGCCGACGGCGAACCGGAGCCGAGCCTGCTGCGCCTGGAATACGCGCCCGCCGTGCTGCCGCAGTTGCGCACCCTGATCGCCCTGAGCGTGCGTCAGACCTTGTTGTCGGTGCAGGCCGAAGAGCTGCTGGAGAACGTACTCGACTATCCGCCGGAACAACGCACGGCGATGCGCTATCTCAACGATCCGCGGCAACTGCCGCTGGACGAGCGTTTCGTTGGCGACGATGGCCGCGCGCTGCGCACGCCGACCTCGGTGCAACAGAACGTCCCGGCCTGGCTGATCTTCGCGATGTTCTTTGCGGTGAGTCCGCTGGCTTCGGCGTTCGTGATCGAACGCAGCGAAGGCAGTCTGCTGCGGTTGCGGGTGCTGAAGGTTTCCGGCGGTCTGCTGCTCGCCGCCAAGGCCGTGCCCTATTACCTGGTCAACATCCTGCAGATGGCGGTGATGCTGGCCGTCGGTGTCTGGATCGTGCCCTTGCTCGGCGGCGATCGTTTGACACTGGGGAACAGCCCATTCGGCCTGTGGCTGATCGGCAGTGCCACCAGTCTCGCGGCCATCGGCCTCGCGCTGTGCGTCGCGGTCAGCGTTCGCAGCAGCTTGCAGGCGACCATCGCCGGCGGCGCCATCAGCCTGCTGCTGGCTGCGATCGGAGGCGTGATGGTGCCGAAGCTGGTGATGCCGCCCGCGATGCAGACCGCGACACAGTTGTCACCGATGGCCTGGAGCCTCGAAGGCTTCTGGGATATCGTGCTGCGCGATGGCACCTGGCGTGACGCGGCTCCCGAAGCCGCCGCCCTCGCCGCTTTCGGCCTGCTGTGCCTCCTGCTCGCTGCCGTGCTCTATCGACGCAGCCTCCACTCAGATCACCGCCATTGACACCATGAAGGGCTCTCAAGACCCCGCGCTGAAGTTGCGCCTGAAAACACTGATCGTGCAGGAGTGCGACAAGGACGTTGATCCGGCCACGGTGCCCGACGACCGCCCTCTGTTCGGACCGGATTCCTTCCTGCAACTCGATTCGGTCGACGGCCTGCAGATCTCGATGGCGCTGCAGATGCAGTTCGGCCTGCGGGTCGAAGATCCGAAAGCGATGCGCCGCATCCTCGCCGACGTCAATACCCTCGCCGACTTCGTGCAAGCCGGTTGACGATGACCGCCCGCATCCAGCGTCCGGTCTATCTGCGTTCCGGCGATGCCTGGTCGGCCGCCGGTCGCGGACTCGCGGCGCAGGCACAGGCCTGCATCGACCGCGACACGCAGCCGGCGCTGGTGTCGTTCGACAGCTTCGGCAAGTGCATCGAACTGCCGTATTTCCGGATCGAGGCCAGCGCCCCCAACGACCAACGACTGCTCGAAGTCGCCGAGACCGCGCTTGATGACGCGGGCCTGAGCGCGGAACGGCGGCGCCGGATCGGGCTGTTTGTCGGTACTTCCTCGGGGGGCATCAGCGATCACGAGCAGGACTACGGCGCCAGCGTCGCCGCGGATCCCGATGCGATCGCCATCCTGCATCCCGACCAAAGCCGTACCGCAACCTGGCTGCATCGGCAGCTGCAGTTGAATGGCCCCAGCTATTCGCTGAGTACGGCGTGCTCCAGCGCCGCCAATGCCTTGCTGTATGCCAGCTGGATGGTGCGTGAAGGCCAGCTCGACGATGCACTGGTGATTGGCGTTGAAACCGAAAACCGTCTGTCGCAGCAGGGCTTCTTCAGCATGCTGCTGGCGACGCGCGAACTCAGCCGTCCGTTCGATCGTCGTCGCGATGGCATCGTGCTCGGCGAATGTGTCGCTGCCGTGGTGCTCAGTCGCGAGGCGTCACTGGCAGGGCCCGCCTGGCGCATCCTCGGCGGCAGCACGCTGTGCGACACCACGCATCCGACCAATCCCGCGCCGGCCAAGATCGCCGAGACGCTGCAACTGGCATTGCACGACGCCGGCGTGCGTGCCGGCGACATCAACGCGATCAAGGCACACGGCACCGGCACTCGCGCCAACGATCTCGCCGAAGGACTTGGTCTGCGCGCGATCTTCGCGCAGCGGATGCCGCCGCTGACCAGCGTCAAGCCGGTGCTGGGCCATACCCTGGGTGCTTGCGGCGTGCTGGAAACACTGGCATTCACCGCCAGTCTCGATCAGGGCTGGATTCCGGCCACGGCAAATTTCGAACAGCCGGATGAAGAGATCGGCGTTGTGCCGTTGAGCGCCAATGCGCGTTGGCGTGGCGGTACCGTGTTGTGCAACCACTTCGGTTTTGGCGGCAACAACTGCGCACTGGTACTGCAGCGGGAGCTCGCGTCGTGACGCTGAAGATCGCCGCCGCGTTTCACCATCAGCAACAGTTGACCGAACCTGCGAGCAATCTGCGCGCGGAACTGCAGGCGCTGACCGGGCAGTCCTTCCGCCGGATCAATCGCTTCATCGAACTGGGCCTGTATGGCGCGCTGCAGTGCGCACGGCGCGCCGGCGGCATCGCCGGCGATGCCGCGATCTACGTGTCGTCGGAAGCGCCGATGCTGGCCGATTGCGTTAAGGCGCTGAAAGGCGTGGTGGCGGAAGGTCGACCGCCGACGCCGTTCGAGTTCATGAACATCTCCGGCAACATGGCCGGGTTCTACATTGCACAGCATCTGCAGCTGAACGGACCGCAGTTGGTGGTGCACCGTCATGGCGCCGGTCTTGAAGCGGCCGCCGAACTGCTGTCATTGCGCAGCGCGCTCCATCGTCGCAGTCTGCTCGGCTATGTCGAAGAGGGTGTCTGGCCGCTGGCGCAGCAGTGCGAGCGACTGGGTTTGTCGCCGGAGACACCGATGCTGGAATGCAGTCATTGGCTGTACCTGGACGACGACTGCGTGGCGCCCTTGGCCTGGCTGGAACCGACACAGCGTTTTCATGACCGGGTCGCAGTGGCCGCCGCCGTCGCGCAACTGCCGCGTGGCTGGCGTCTGCGGCTGGGGAGCGGCTGTGCCAGCGATGACATCACCGCACTGCGCCGGGTGCGTGCCGAACTGGAAACGCTGCCCGTGGACGCGGGCTGGAGCAGCGGTCACGTAGCCGCAGCCGTCAGTGCCTTCGTGATGCAGCCCGACGCCGCAGGCCTCGCGCACCTGAATCGCAGTGGCGACGGCGGCTATTACCTGCTGCGCGTGCGCGCGGCGGAATGAACTAGCGCGACCACGCCTTCAGCGTCTGATAGGCCTGCTGTTCGGCATCGGCACAGTGCCGCAACTGCGCCGCGATCTGCTGCAGGCTGACGTCCTTGCGCCGGCTGAACTGCGCACCCAGCAGCGCGAATCTGCGCCATTGATCGCCTGCTGCCGTCATCTGTGTCGACGCCGTGGCCAAGGCCGCTTCCTGGAGTCGCGCGGCCGCGTCCTGCCGAAACGCGGCCAACAAGAACCCGAAGCCGCCCCCGCCGGGACCCCTTTGTTACGGCAAGCGCCCGCTGTTGCCGATGTTA
>JBEBWZ010000099.1:0-12693 GCA_040391865.1 Solimonas flava | reverse complement strand
AGGCGGTGCGGGTTTTTGTGGGGGTGGTGTCTCTGTTGGTGTCGGCGCGGGGCGCGCGGGGGGGGGGGCGGGGGGGGGCGGGGCGGGCGGGGGGGGCCCGCCCCCGCCGCCGCAAGCCGGTGTTCATGATCGACCTGGCGGTGCCGCGCGACATCGATCCGAAGATCTCGGGCATGGAGGATGTCTACCTCTACAGCATCGACGATCTGCGCGCGGTGGTGGCGGACAACATGAAGCTGCGCAGCGAAGCGGCGCGCCAGGCGGAATCGCTGGTGGAGATGCAGGCGCGCGAGTTCGCGCAATGGCTGGACAGCCGCGATGCCGGCACCACGATCCAGCAGATTCGCGCCCGCGCCCGCGCCAGCCGCGATGAAGTGCTGGACAAGGCACGCCGCAAGCTGGCGGCCGGCGAGTCGGTGGACGAGGTGCTGGCCTTCGTGGCCGATACCCTCAGCAACAAGATTCTGCATGGCCCTTCGCGGGCGCTGCGCCGCGCCGATGCGGTGGAGCAGGCCATGCTGCTCAGCGCCACGCGCAAGTTGTTCGAACTCCCGGACGATCAGGCTTAGCTGATCTGCCTCCGCGTGCGGGGTTTGCTCGCGCGCGTTCCCGTTTGCCCCGTGCCCCTCAATGAAAGCGTCCCTGATCCAGAAACTCGAGCAGATGGTCGATCGCCGCGAAGAAGTGGCGGGCGAGTTGGGCGATGCCAGCGTGATTGCCGACCACGACAAGTTCCGGCGCCTGTCGCAGGAGTACGCGCAATTGGGGCCGGTGGTGGAGGCCTTCACCGCGTATCGCGACACGGTGCAGGAGATCGACAACCTGATCCAGATGCGCGACGACGCCGACCCGGAGCTGCGCGCGATGGCCGACGAGGAGTTTCCCGCCGCGCAGGCACGTCGCGACGAGCTGGAAAAGGAGTTGCAGGGCTATCTGGTGCCGCGCGATCCGCTCGACGACAGCAACGTGTTTCTCGAAATCCGTGCCGGCACCGGCGGCGACGAGGCGGCGATCTTCGCCGGCGATCTGTTCCGCATGTATTCCAAGTACGCCGAAAGCCGCGGCTGGCAGGTGGAAATGCTGTCCGCGAGTGAGGGCGAACACGGCGGCTACAAGGAAATCATTTCGCGTCTGATCGGCTATGGCGCGTATTCGCAGCTCAAGTTCGAGTCCGGCGCGCATCGCGTGCAGCGCGTGCCGGAGACCGAATCGCAGGGGCGCATCCATACTTCCGCCGCCACGGTCGCGGTGCTGCCGGAAGTCGAAGAGGCGCAGATCGACATCAATCCGGCCGATCTCAAGTTCGACACTTTCCGGTCCTCCGGCGCTGGCGGTCAGCACGTCAACAAGACCGAGTCGGCGATCCGGGTCACGCATATCCCGACCGGCGTCGTGGTCGAGTGCCAGGAAGAGCGCTCGCAGCACAAGAACCGCGCCAAGGCGATGGCGCTGTTGGGTGCGCGCCTGCTCGATGCCAGCCGCAACAAGCAGCAGAGCGAGCGCGCTGCGGAACGCAAGAAGCTGGTCGGCAGCGGCGATCGTTCCGATCGCATCCGCACCTACAATTTCCCGCAGGGCCGCATCACCGATCACCGCATCAACCTGACGCTGTATCAGCTGGAGAAGGTGATGACCGGCGCGCTCGATCCGGTGATCCAGCCCTTGCTGGCCGAAGCGCGCGCCGAGCAGCTCGCGGAACTGGGTGACGTCTGATGCTGATCGGCGACGCGTTGCTGGCCGCGCAGACGCGACTCACCTCGGTCAGCGACAGCCCCCGCGCCGACGCCGAACTGTTGCTGGGGCATCTGCTGGGGCTGACGCGCGCGCAGCTGTTCGTGCGTCATCGCGAGCTGCTCGGCGACCGTGATCTGACGGTGTTCGAGCAGTGCCTGCAACGTCGTGAGCAGGGCGAGCCGGTGGCATACCTGACCGGTGAAAAGGGCTTCTGGACGCTGACGCTCAAGGTCAGCCCTGCGGTCCTGGTGCCGCGGCCCGAGACCGAACTGCTGGTGGAATGGGCGCTGGAATGCATCGCCGCGCGCGAGCGCCCGCGGGTGGCCGATCTGGGCACGGGTAGCGGCGCGATCGCCCTGGCGCTGGCCAGCGAGCGCAGCGATGCCGCGATCGTCGCCACCGATCTGTCCAATGATGCGCTGCGCGTGGCGCGCGGCAACGCCATCGCCCTGGGGTTGACCCAGACCGAGTTCCGCTGCGGCTGCTGGACCCAGGCCCTGAACGACGAGTGTTTCGATCTGGTGGTTTCCAATCCGCCGTACGTGGCGCGCGGTGATGATCATCTGCGTGCGCTGCTGCATGAGCCGCTGATGGCGCTGACCGACGGCGCCGATGGTCTCAACGCGCTGCGTGAAATCATCGCCGACGTGCCGGCGCATCTGAACGATGGTGCCTGCCTGCTGGTGGAGCACGGCTACGACCAGGGCGAGCCGGTGCGCGAACTGTTTCTCCAGGCCGGATTCGTCGACGTCACCACGCGTCGCGATCTCGGCGGACAGGAACGCTGCAGTGGCGGGCGCTGGCATGTCTGACTTCCGGCGTTACGCGCGTCAGGTGGTGCTGCGCGAAGTCGGGGTCAACGGCCAGCAGCTGTTGCGAGACTCCAGCGCCCTGATCGTCGGGCTCGGGGGCCTCGGTACGGCCGCTGCGTCGTATCTGGCCGGCGCTGGTATCGGCCGCCTGCTGCTGGCGGATCGCGATCGCGTGGAGTTGTCGAACCTGCAGCGGCAGCTGCTGTATCGCCACGGCGATCTCGGCAAGCTCAAGACCGAGGCGGCGCGCGAGCAGCTCGCGGCGCTGAATCCGGAGGTCGAACTCGAATGCCATGACGCCGACAGCTGGCCCGCGGCCGCCAGCGAGGTCGATGTGGTGCTGGATTGCACCGACAATTTTCCGGTGCGCGATCAGATCAATCAGGTCTGCGTGCGCGCACGCAAGCCCTTGGTCAGCGGCGCTGCGATCCGGTTCAATGGTCAGCTCGCGGCATTCGACCTGCGTCGTGGCGGCCCGTGCTATCGCTGCCTGTATCCGGAAATCGGCGAGGCCGCCGAGACCTGCGAAGAAGCCGGTATCCTCGGGCCGACCGTCGGCACCATCGGCACCCTGCAGGCACTGCAGGCGCTGAAGCTGTTGCTGGGACTGGGCGCAGAGGCTTCGCAGCTGTGGACCTGGAACGCACTGCACATGCAGTGGCGCTCGCATAAGATCACCGCCGACCCGCAATGCCCGGTCTGCGGGATCGTGTAATCAACATCGTGGAGACGAGTTCAGTGTCAGACGCTCTGGTAATGCCCCGCCGCCTCGCCATCCGCATCCTGCACCTGGCGCAGGTTGCGCAACCGGATGCCATCCGCGGCGTGATCGGCGCCCGCGACGGTGAGCCGGTTTCATTTCACGCGAATCGGGAGCAGCCGGCGAGCGGGGAGGTGTACTGGGCGAACCTGTGGTCCTATCCGCAAGCCGCTGCGGTGCCCGCGGCCAGCGATCTCAAGAGCGGACAGCTGAGCCTGGTGGTGTCCTTGAACACCAAGGGCGTGCTCGAAATGCGTGCCTGGCGTCTGGCCGACGGTGCGATCCAGGAGCAGGTGCTGAAGATCCGCGAGTAAGTTCTAAAACGGGATAGAGGGAAAGCCGGCGGGCGCCATCGGTCAGCGCCCCCGGCGTGATCATGCCTTCCGCTAGAACACCATCATCGCGGCGCGAATCGACAGCGCCAGCAGCACCAGCGACGAGATCGAGAACAGTGCAAAGCGGATTTCGATCTTGTTGATCGTTGCCTGGAAAATGCTGTGCACCACGCGCAGGCCAAAGTAGGCCCAGGCCAGGTTCAAGGACAGTTCGGTAGCGTCGCCGAGGATCGCCAGGGCAAGCCCCACCGCATAGAACAGCGTCGGCTGCTCGAACAGATGGTTGTAGTTGTCGGCTTTCCAGCGCACGGTGGCGGGCAGCTGATTCATCTGCTCGCCGCGCGGAATACTGGCGTCCATCCGCATCTTGGCGCGCTGAATTGCGGGAATGCGGGTCACGTACATCCAGGCCCACATCACAAAGGTCCACAGCACCAGCGCGATCACCGGTTGCAGCATCAGAGTCGACATCGCAGTTCCCCCCAGTAAAGTCACAGCCTCAGGAGCCACGATCATTGCTGGCGCTGCGCTGCTGCGCAATAGCCGGATGGTCGCATTGGCCTGCCGCAGTGCCGTTCGGGGCAGTCTCAAGCGCGTGGTGCGGCGCCGACACAAGGCGATGAGCTGAACTACGGCGTCGGTCCCTTGGCCTTCTGTCCACGCTTCAGTACCAGCATCCGGCGCCGCTCGGGCGTCAGCTGCGCGATGCACTTCGGGCAGCTGATGCCGGGCTCGTAATCGCGTGACTGCTGTTCGGCGGCTGTCAGCGGCTCGCCGCAGGCATCGCATTGCCGCGTTTGTCCGCGGACCAGACCGTGGCGCACGGCGATGCGCTCGTCGAACACATAGCACTCGCCCTCCCACTGGCTTTCCGCCTCCGGCACCGTTTCCAGATACTTGAGAATGCCGCCGCGCAGGTGATAGACCCGCTCGAAACCCTGATCGCGCAGGTATGAGGTGGCTTTCTCGCAGCGAATGCCGCCGGTGCAGAACATCGCGATCGGACGCTGCTCCTGGCCGCGCAGTTCGCGTGCGACGTATTCCGGAAATTCGCGAAAGCTGTCGGTCTCCGGCGATACCGCATTGCGGAAGCTGCCGATCTTGATCTCGTAGCGATTGCGGGTGTCGAGTACCAGCACTTCCGGATCGTCGAGCAGCGCGTTCCACTCGGCCGGCTCGACATAGCTGCCGACCAGCTGCGCCGGATCGACGCCGGGCACGCCCATCGTCACGATCTCCTGCTTCAGCTTGATCTTCAGCCGTGCAAACGGCATTTCCGCGGCGAAGGATTCCTTGTGCGTCAGCGTCGCAAAGCGGCTGTCGGCACGCAGACCGGACAGCACCGCATCGATGCCCGCACGCGATCCGGCAATGGTGCCGTTGATGCCTTCCGATGCCAGCAGCAACGTGCCGTAAACGCCGTGTTGCGCGCACAGCACCCGCAAGGGGTCACGCAACGCGGGGTAATCGGGCAGGCGGGCGAAGTGGTACAGCGCGGCAACGACAACAGGCGGCATCGGCGGGGGCAGGGCAGAACGGGCGGGGCGCGGAATTGTAGACCTGACGCCGCGCACAGCGCAGGGATTCGCCGCCGCTGTCTACTTGGCCCATTCCGCGTAGAACGGCGGCAGATCGTCCGGCACCTGTGCGGTGAAGGCCGGCGCACGCTTCTCGAGAAACGACTGCACGCCTTCCTTGCCGTCCTTGAGGCTGGTGTAGAACACCGCCAGCGAATCCACCTTGTGTGCCTCCAGCGGATGCGGCTGTGCGGAGTTGCGATACAGCATCTGCCGCGTGAGCGCGACCGCCACCGGCGAGCGGTTCTCGACAAACTTGCGAGCCAGCTTGTATGCCTCCGGCAGCAACTGGTCGGGCGGCAGCACCGCTTTCACCAGACCGCCGCGTTTGGCCTCTTCCGGTTCGAGGATATCGCCGCCGTAGCACCATTCCAGCGCCTGACTGATCCCCACCAGGCGCGGCAGGAACCAGCTCGAACACGCCTCCGGCACGATGCCGATCTTGCCGAACACAAAACCGATGCGTGCCTTCTCCGATGCCAGGCGTACGTCCATCGCCAGCGTCATGGTCGCGCCAATGCCCACGGCCGCGCCGTTGATCGCCGCGATCACCGGCTTGGTGCAGTTGAAGATCGCAAGCGTCACGCGTCCGCCGGTATCGCGCACGCCCTCATGGATTGCCGGATCATCCAGCCGCTGCGCCATGTCCTGCAGGCTCGGCTGCTGCGACTCGTCGAGTCCGAACACATTCCCCGGCCGCGACAAATCCATGCCCGCGCAGAACGCACGTCCGGCGCCGGTCACCACAACCGCGCGCACCGCTGCATCGTCGCTGGCCCGCCCGAACGCAGCAACCAGCTCATTGGCCATCTCCACGGTGAAGGCATTGAGCTGCTCCGGGCGGTTCAGCGTCAGCGTCAGAATGCCGTCGGTGACGGACCAGCCCAGCGTGTTGTAAGAGGTCATATCGATACGCCAGTGGAAGTAAAGAGGGAGCCAAGGCTGTGCGCCGTTTCGATGGCGTCATTCTAGCGCAGGGCTATCCGCCTTCCTTGGCGATCGGCCATTCACTCCAGTGGCATGCCCATTGCGCCCAGCGTCGGGAGACTTCGCCGGCAATCAACTGCTGGTTGCGATACAGATCGGCGTGCTCGGACAACTGGCGCCAACGCGTATGCTCCTCCGTTAGCCGACCGATACGGATTGCCAAATCCGCCAGGTCGGCGGGATGCACGTCCGGATCCTGAGTGCGGACCAGCAGCGTCAGCAAGCGTGCAAGGTTTTGCGCATCCTGCAGACAATCCTCCGCCCGAGATCGCGCGCCGTGCCGGATGGCAGCCAGTCGCTTCGGTTGAAGCCGAGCAATGCCGGCATCGGCCATCAGCTTGGGGCCATTGCCCTGAAGATGATTGATCAGCGTATCCAGATCGCGACGATCCTCCACATCCGTCGGCTCGCCTTCAAGCGCCTGACCGGAATCAACAGGAACGGGATTATCGGTGGACATGGGGTTCCTCCTCGCCTTGTCTTGTTCGCGCAATGCGTGTGGTGCATTAATGATACTTATAAGTAGTCTACATATAAAGCTGTAGAGCTAAAAGAAGCAGGCGCCTACTGTGGGTCGGTGAAAGCCACCTTCGAACAAAATCTCGGCAACGTCCTTCGCGCCCGGCGCCTCGCCCTAGGTGTGAGTCAGGAAGCCTTTGCGGACGAGATCAAAATGCACCGCACCTACTACAGCGCGATCGAGCGGGGTGAGAAGAACCTGCAGATCAGTACCCTGCAGCGGGTGTGCACCGGCCTTCAGGTGTCGCTCTGGGAGGTTATGCGGGAAGCGGAGTTGGGGCCTCAGCGGCGGTAGCGGCTGGCCGGCCGCTCGGGGATCGGGTCGCACCAGAGGACGTCATGCGATACCAAGGCAGAATCTCACGCTGGATCGACGACAAGGGCTACGGTTATGTGACGTGGCATGGTGGCGGCGAGCCGCTGTTCATCCACGTCAAGGCATTCTCCCCAGGCTCGCGACGGCCGCTCGAGGGTGACATCGTGATCTACGAGCATGGCCGGGATGAGCGGGGCCGCGCATGTGCCATCAGGGCGCACTTCCCTCAAAAGGCGGTTGCTGCGTCCAAGGCTTCCACGTCTGCCAATCACGGGAAGTTCGGGGTCTTTGCCGCTTGCGTGTTCATGGTCCTGCTCTGCGGTGCAGTGGCATCGGGTTGGCTGCCGATCCTTGCAGTGGCTGTATACGCAGGCACCAGCTTAGTGACGTTCCTTGCCTACGGCTTTGACAAGAACGCGGCCCTGCAGGGTCGATGGCGGACACAGGAATCGACGCTGTTGTTCCTGGGCTTCATCGGTGGCTGGCCCGGTGCTGCCGTCGGCCAGAAGGTCTTTCGCCACAAGCTGCAGAAATCGTCGTTCATGTGGTCTTTCCTGGGAACGGTGCTGGCCAATATCGCAGTACTTCTGCTGGTTGTAGTGCAGAAAATGGGGCAGATCTATTTTTAGGGGCTTCACAATAAATCTGCTCCATTTCTTTTCCGCTGTCGCTGCCAACCCATCTTTAAGCAATTTTTGGGGCGACCACTCAGCCGTGTTGGAAAACGCTTAATCCGGGCATTATCCAAAGAATCTTAAATCAACCGTGAGCTTGCGTAAGATGTTTATTGTCTTGGGCTCCACTACGGCAAGCTGGTTCTGTTGTTCCTCGGCCTTGTCGCTGTAACCGCCTTGTTCTTCGCGTTCCTTTCCATCTACAAGCCTGGGGTAACTTCGGGCTCAGGCCCGATCTTTCTTGGCGTCTTGCGCTATCGGCAATTGGCATAATGGCTGGGGCATGGCGTGTGGCTGGGCGCCTTACAGTTCATTCAAGCCGAACCCGCTTAATTCAAGCGTCAGAGCCCATGAGAACAATCAATCGTTCCATAGCAACAGCAGCCTTGCTGCTGATCTCATTCTCCGCCATCGCCGCTGACCCCAACGGCCTGCTCACTCTGGTTGTCGGCATACCTCTCCTACTCATTGCATCCGCTGTTTTAGCAATCATGCTAATCATGCGGCCAAGCAGGTCAGTCAAGGTTGTTACCGTTATTCTTTTTGCCCCGACACTTGTTTACAGCTTGTACGTTGCCCTTGACGCACGCACATTGCTCAGTGATATCGGCTCGGAGAACTCAATGATTGGGCTCACTTTCTTTGGTCTGCTTGCCATTTCATGCTTCCTTTTCTGCCAGCTTGTGCGTAGACGGCCACGCAAGGGCTAGGCGTCATGTTCCAGATGCGCTCTAACGATTCGTTCAAGCCGACGCGGCGGTTCCTTCGGTTTACTGGCCCCCCTGAACTAACCCGTGGATTGCTCCCGAGATAGTGGGCTGCAGGGGCTAAGGCTTGGACGAGCCTCGCACCCGGTACTTCCTCACGACGAACGAAACCGCTAGCGGATGCCCGGCCGCGATGTCGAGGAATTGGGGAAGTAGTCGCCGTGACGCTGGTTCTGTTCCAGTGCTTGGCCGAGCGCCTCCGTGAACGTGTACGCGGCATCGTTGATCGCCTGTGCCCGGTTTTCACGCGCGACGCTTTCATTGATCTGATTGACCTGATCGTTGACGTGCTGAGCCAGCGCGGGGATGCCGTGTTCCAGCAAACCACGATGTGCGTCGCGGTTGTTCTGCGCGTTGGTCACGGCACTGGCGGGAAGCAGATTGCTTGCACGGGTCCAGGCATCGTCGGTGATGCAGCCGCTGCTGCGGACGCTGGAGCAGCGGTAGTTTCCCAGGGCGTCCAGCAGATTGCGTTGCTCGGACAAGGTATCGAAGGCATCGTCGATTTCATACATGCGTGCTCTGACGGTGCTGAACTGTTCATCAAGGCAGTTCCTGTGCTTGTCGATGTTCCGGTTCAGTGCCTCCAGCTCGCTCTGGGTGCTCGGCGCCCGTACGCTCGGGGAGGGGCAGAGGCGGCTTGCGTTGGGTGCGGTGTGTTCACGCGCAGTGGCTAGCGCGCCCGCAATCATTGCAGTGTCGATACGCTCGGCGAACAGCGTCTTTGCCGAGCGCCCGAGTTCTGTCGCCGCCTTGTCGATCGCCGCCAGTGCGGTGTCGCGGGCCCCGCGTTGGCGCTCCGCGATTTCCAGTCGGCGGGTCGAAGCGGACGCCTCGTGCTGACGCAGTGTTGCGAGCAGTCCTGCGGCTTGCTGCTGGATGTCCTCATCGAGTTGCCGGCATTGGTCCGCGAGGGAGGGAAAGGCCAGGCAATCGGTCCGCAGGCGTTCGCTTGCTGAGGTCAGACCGCTGTTGGCGGATGTGATCCGCTGGCGCACTTCGGCAAAACGCGACGTCGGTGGTGCTTGTGCCGCTGCCAGGCAGGCCACGTAGTCGTCAGTCTCCTGGTTGGCGAGGTTTTCCCGGGCTGTGCCGACCTTGCCTCCAGCGGCCGTCAGTGCGCTCAGCCAGGCCGATGCCGATTGGCTGACGCCGCAATCCAGTTTCTTGAGCTGCAGCGTGTCGGTGTCGCCGACGGCGGATTGCAGTCCGGGCGCGTACTGCTCGTACAGCGCCGCGTTAATTGGCTCCTGCAGGCGTTCTGCCTGAGGTGAGGGGCCCAGTTCGCGCCAGGCGCGCAGATCGTCGGCTGCGCCGAGCGGGTTGCCGGTCGCCAGTCGCAAGGATGAGCGCTGATTCAGCAGTCGCGCATCGGCCTTTACCGCCAAGCCCTGGTCGAGCGTGGTCATCGCGGCGTCATGCTTGTTCTGTGCCAGCAGCGTTCGCGCCAGGTCGCTGTAGAGATGGGACTCGTTCGGGCTGATACGGCTTGCGGCACGAAAGTCATCGGCGGCTTTGCCGAGTTTCTGGCTGTCTTCATGGAAGTGGCCGCGGACGTGCAGGGCGCGATAGTCGCTGCTCGAGGCTTTCACCGCCTTGTCGAGCATGCGTTCCTTTTTCTTGGGGTCGTCTGCATGCAGTGAGGCCAGGCCCAGCCACCACTCCGGATTCTGTGGATCGGCCTTGGTCGCGCGTTCCATGAAGGCGATGGTTTCGTTTTTCTGCCCCAGGGCGTGGCTAAGCTGCGCAGCCATGGCCAGCAGACGACTATTGCCGGGCTCGACCGCCAAAGCGGTGGTCAGATCCGTCAGCGCTGCGGCGTGATTCCGGCTGGCACTGTGCAGTTGCGCGCGGCCTTCAAGGGCATACACGAGTCGTGGGTCGATCCCCAGCGCACGATCGAAATCGATCATCGCCTGATCGTGCTTGCCGCTACGGCCATGTGCATAGCCACGATGTGCCCAGGCATTGGCATCTTCCGGATTGCGTTCCAGCGCTGCGCTGCAGGCGCTGAGAGCGCCGGAAACGTCGCCGGCAGTGGCGCGCTCCTGACAGGCACTCGAATCGGCAAACGACGGCAAGGTCGCGGCCAGCAGGGCCGCGGCGAGATAAAGCCGGATCATCATGCAGTCTCCCGGGAAATCCGCTCGGCTTCCGCACCCGAGGTGCTGTGCCGATCGCTGGTTCCCATCTCGGATGGGTTGACAGAACGCTGTCATTTTAGGGGGCGAGGCGGATCTTGTCCTGACGTCGCCATCGCACAGCGGTGCCGGGAGGTCATGGCGCCCGATTTCACGTTTGCATGCACCGTGATTGACGGGCTCTCGTCCGGTCGCGGATTCAATGCGGTCAGGACACGGCAGGGCTTGCAGCAGGAATGGCTGCGGGTGTTAGTCTTTGATCCCGGCATTTGCTGCGGTGCCCATGACCATGAATCCCCTCTCTCTCAAGGATGCGGCGGTTGAATTCCTGACGCTGGTGGCAGCAGGCAAGGTCTCCAATGCGTATGCGCGACATGTCGGTGCCGGGTTTCGCCATCACAATCCGTATTTCCGTGGGGACGCCGCGTCGCTGCAGGAAGCGATGCAGGCCAATGCGGTCAGGAATCCGCACAAGATTCTGGAGATCCAGCGCGCACTGCAGGACGGCAACGAGGTGGCGGTGTTCTCCCGCGTACGGCAGCACGCCGAGGATCGCGGCGGCGCGGTGGTGCACCTGTTCCGCTTTGAAGGTGGCCGTATCGTGGAGTTCTGGGATATCGGGCAGGCCGTGCCGGAGGCGTCGGTCAATGAGAACGGCATGTTCTAGGGAGTGCCTGCCAGCGGGCCTTCACGCCGCCGGTCCGATGGACAGTCGTTGAACCGCTGAAGAGGCGCATGGCTGATTCGTTCCTGATCGTTGCTGCGGCCTTGAGCGCCATCGCCGCGCTGTTGCATGTCGGCTGCATCGTTTTCGGTGCGCCCTGGTATCGCTACTTTGGTGCGGGCGAGCGCATGGCGCGGATGGCGGCTTCCGGCAGCATCTACGCAACCCTCATCACCTCCGCCATTGCCGCTGTGCTGGGGTTGTGGGCGCTGTATGCGCTCTCGGGGGCGGATCTCATCCCGAGGCTGCCTTTCACCCGTCTTGCGCTGTGCGCCATCACCGCGGTTTATCTGCTGCGTGGTGGCGCCGGTCTATTGCTGGCGATGTTTGCGCCAGGCGAGCAGGGGGCGAGGTTCTGGTTCTGGAGTTCCCTCATATGCCTGGGTATTGGCGCTGTGTATCTTGTCGGTACGCAGCAGGCTTGGCTGCGACTGGCCGCTGCTGCGGTTTGATGGAGTCCGGAGGTCAATCAGATGAAACTGTTTCTGTCTGCATTCGTCTTCATGTTTGTCGGTGGCTGCGTTGTCGTGCCGTTCGATTCCCCAGGACAGAAGGCGGGAGGCGACACCGCGCTGGTTTGTCACAAGGGCAAGAAGACCATGGAGCTGCCGCGGGCAGCGGTTCGCGCGCATCTCGATCACGGTGATTCGATGGGGCCGTGCTAGTACAGCCCTCATCGCGGCGGACGAAGCAGTTGCTCGCGGAGGTCCGTGCTTGCCGCTTGTGTGAGCCGGCATTGCCGCTGGGTGCGCGGCCGATTCTGCAGCTTGATCCGCGGGCGCGAATCCTGATTGCGGGACAGGCGCCGGGGCGGCGCGCGCATCTGTCGGGAGTTCCGTTCAGCGATGTCAGCGGCGATCGCCTGCGCCAGTGGCTGGGGATCGACAAGGACATCTTTTATGACGCGAGTAGGATTGCCTTGCTGCCGATGGGCTTCTGCTTTCCCGGCACCGGCAAGGGCGGCGATCTGCCGCCGCGTCCGGAATGTGCGGCGACCTGGCGCAGGCAATTGCTGGCGCAATTGACGCAGCTGCAGCTGACGCTGGTCATCGGCCAGTACGCGGTGGCCTGGCATCTGCCGCAGTACGCGGGGACCCGCCTTTCCGATCTGGTGGCCGATTGGCGCACCCATTGGCCACAGCTGCTGCCGATGCCGCATCCGAGCCCGCGCAATCAGCGCTGGCTGCGGCAGCATCCCTGGTTCGAGGCCGAGGTGCTGCCGCAGTTGCAGGCGCGGGTGCAGACGCTACTTGCGGATTGAGCGCTTTTAGGGCGCTCCCGACGATGAACCGTTTGCCGGGCTATCCGATCTTTTCAAAGGTGTCCTTGCTGGCGCCGCAGTCGGGG
>JBEBWZ010000098.1:0-12815 GCA_040391865.1 Solimonas flava | reverse complement strand
CGGCAGACAGGGCGGAATTCTTCCGCTGCTCGTGGCGCAGCCTTTTTCACAGAAATCGCAATGCGAGGCTTCACCCGAAATGATGAGGGCAGTCATCGCGTGAGCCCGCGCCACGCAACTGCCAGACGTTCAAGCGCATCGCGAACAGGCGGCAACCCAGTTGCGCTAGCGCCGGCTCACCCGCACCACCACCTCGCGCGCATCCGCCTCGTTCTCGAGCATCAGCCGCGGCGCATTGGCGGCCGATACCACGCGCGCACCGCTAGCCTCGACGCGATACCCCTGCGGATAGTGCAGCGCCACCGGCACGAAGATCTCGGTCGGCCCGGTGGCCGTACGCGGCGTGTAGCGATACTCGAACGCCGCGCTGTCCGGATCGAAGGACAGGGCCTGCGGAATGCCGGCCGTCGCCTGCGGATAGGTACGGCTCAGCAGCTTGAGCTTGGCCAGCTTGACCGTGGACAGATCGGTGTCGTCGGCAAACAGGCTCTGCGCACTGCTGCCCTGCGACTCGGTGGTCGGATCGTCGAAGTTCTTGTACTGCCAGTACTGCCAGCCGATCAGCAGCTCATCGGCCTCCGCGGCCACATCGCGCATCACCTGCAGATCGTCGGTCGCGCCGAACTCGGTCAGCAGTTCGACCGCCTGCATCTTGTCCGCCTGTCTGCGCGCTTCCGCAAACGTGCGGTTGCCGAACACACCGCAGGTGTCTTCGAGACCGACCGGCAGCGCATCGAGCACGCCCAGTTGCAAGGCGTTGCCCAGCGTGTTGAGCGGACAGTAGTAATGGAACGAGTACCCCAGCTGGCGCTCGCCGGGAATCGCCTCGAAGCCACTCGCCGGCGCACCGGTGCTGATCATCGGCTGCGACTCGAACCAGATCAGGTTGTGCGGATCGACCGTGCGGATGCCGACGCGCGCATGTTCGAAAAACGGTTGCAGTTCGTCGCGTTCATGCGACTCGCAGCCCAGCACCGGAATCAGGCAGGTTGGATACTCGAGTCCGGCCCAGGGTTCGTTGAACAGGTCGTAGCCCATGGAATAGGGCTGGTCGCGCCATTTACGCGCAACCGCGATCCAGGCATCGCGGAAGCCGTCGCGGATCGGACCGTTCTCGGCCCAGAGATTGTCGTAGGCCTGCGACAGCTGCGGCATGAAATAATTGAACGGAAAGCCGAAGCGCGGCGGCCCCAGCAGGGTCGTGAACGAACCCTTGAGCGGCTCGACCGCCCAGTCCGGCACGCCCTCGCCCTGGTAATCGTGGTTGAGCAGGTCCTGATGGAAATCGAACAGGATCCAGATGCGCCGGCTCGCCAGCAGCTGGACGATGCGATCCCACTGCTCGAGATAGGCGTGGTCGACGACTCCCGCCGCCTCCGGCGTCACGCCGACCCACAGCGTGCCGATGCGCGCCGAATTGAAACCGTTGTCGGCCAACCAGTCCGCATCCCGCGCAGCGAATCCCTCCGCCGTTTCGGGCGGCACATACGGCGCGTTCTTCCAGACGATATTGACGCCGTGCGTCAACACCACGCGGCCCTGCGGATCGACCAGCCAGCGGCCATCGCGACGCAACTGCTGGGGGCTGTCGGAACCCGCGCCCGGCAGCTCGCTGCTGCCGCAGGCTGCAAGGCCGAGCGACAGGATCAGTGCAGGAACCACCCGCTTGAGTGAGTTGAACGGAAACAATTTCTCCCCCGCACATCTAATTGTTGTTTTCCCGGACTCTAGGACTGCACTGCCACTCGAACTTCATGCAAATGGATGATGCGACGCAGGGGCGAGATTTCCCACACTGCCGCCATTGCCGGGAATCCCCGATCAGAAACATCGCCGCCGCTGACAATCACGGCACGGAGCAACAGATGGCAACGAGCAAGGAGTATGGCCTGGGCGAGTTCACCTTCCCCCGCGGCTGGTTCATGATCGGCGAGTCCGCCAAGATCACCGACAAGCCGCAGGGCGTGAAATTCTTCGGACAGGAATTCGCGCTGTATCGCGGCAAGCAGAGCGGCAAGGTGATCCTGCTCGACGCCTACTGCCCGCACATGGGCACACACCTGGCGCGCAACAGCACCTCGTATGTGGCGCAGGACGGCGCCGTGGAAGGCGATTCGATCCGCTGCCCCTATCACGCCTGGCGCTTCGGACCGGACGGCAAGTGCAACCACATCCCGTACAGCAGCGGCCCGATCCCGCCGGCGGCCAAGGTGCGCTCCTGGCAGGTCGAGGAACACATGGGCGCGGTGTTCGTCTGGCACGATCCCGAAGGCGGCGAGCCGGATTACGAGGTGCCGCTGATTCCTGAAATCAACGATGCCGCCTGGGTGCCGATCGCATTCGACGACCTCGGCGTGGTCGGTTGCCACACCCAGGAGATCGTCGACAACATCACCGACGTAGCCCACTTCGGCCCGGTGCATGGCTCGATCACCAAGTACTTCGAGAACGAGTTCCGTGGTCACGTCGCGACCCAGCGCATGGGCGGCGGCCACCGTACGCTGACCACCGCCGACGGTCCGCTGCTGGAAACCGAAGCGGTCTACACCGGCCCCAGCATCCTGATCACCAAGATGCGCGGCACGCACGACTCCTACATCTTCATCGCGCACACGCCGGTGGAAGACGGCACCGCCTATGTCTGGCACGGCCTGATGGTCAAGTCGCCGACCGGCCAGGCGGTGGCCACCGAACAGGACGTGGAAATCTCGCGCCAGTATCAGGCGATGGCCCTCGCGGCATTCGCGCAGGACTTCGAGGTCTGGAAGCACAAGCGCCCCAACATCAAGGGCCTGTACGTCCAGGGCGACGGCGCCTTCATCAAGCAGCGGCAGTGGTACCGCCAGTTCTACAACCCGCGCGCGCAGAAGCAGGAGATCCTGACGCAGGTCGAGGGCATCCATCTAGCCCGCGGCATGGACGGCGCACCGGAGACCCGGGCGGCCTGAGCATCTTCCCGCTGCAGCGAAAAAGCCCGCAGCGTGCGGGCTTTTTTGTTTACCGCTGCCCTGGATTCAGGAAGCCTTGCCGCTGCTGAGCACCACCATATCGCTCTGCCCCCAGTACGCCCGCATCGAAGTGAACTTGCCGGCATCGTCGAACGTCATCACGTCGATCACGCGGATCACCGCTTCGCCTTCCGGCATGTTCAGCTGCACATCGAATGCCATTGCCGCAGCATTGCCGTGCGACGCCCGGATCGGTGCGGCGAGCGCCAGCTTGGCCCCGGTGGCAACCGCCATCTTGTAGAACGCGGCGATCTCGGCCTTGCCCTTTTTCGGTGCAGTACCGACCGGATCTTCAACCGTGGCATCGTCGGTGTACAGCTCGGCGATGGCCTCGGAGTCCTTGCGGTTGAACGCGTCGATGTACGCCTGCATGCCCGCCTTCATCAATTGATCGTTTGCCATTGCTCCCCACATTGGTCAGGTTCCGGTGCCATGTTCGACGATCGCAAGGCCCTGGAGAATCGTCCATCCAGACGATCACACGACGACCTCGGCACAGACATCGGAACAAGCCTTGTCACTGCAGGAAAACGAGTACAGCGAGATGTCATTTTCTCTGTGCACAAGCTGAGGATCTTCCCCTATACTCGGTCGCATACTAATTAAGGCCGCCCATGCATTGTGGCTGCCGCTGCCAACGAGGCTTCAAGCCCGCGATGCGCAGTAGGGCCCGATCCAGTTGCAGGGAGATGTCTCCACCGGATCGCCCGGAGCTTGCACCAAGGGCTTGATACAGCGAGGAGAGACATGCCTTCGTCAGCGAAGTCGGTGGCATCCGGTGCCAGCAAGCCAGCGACCAAAACGCCGGCACGCAAGGCATCGCCCGCCAAGTCCGTCGTCGATCTGGCGGTGGTCGATGGACTGCTGGGGGCGATCTACGAAGGCCCCACGGAATCGCCGCCGTGGAACTCCGCATTGCAGCGCCTGCGCGACACCCTCGCTGCCGCGCATGTGACCCTGATCCTGCGTCCACCCTCGCAGGACAGCACCGGGGTGATGATCAACACCGGGCCGGTCACCACCCAGGGCGTGGAGTCGTATGAAACCCATTTCTTCTCGATGGACCCTTTCGTGCGCCTGCAGGAAGGACAGGTCGCCACCGCCGAGGAACTGATCGGCAAGCAGTGGCTGGACAGCGCGATCTACCAGGAATACCTGCGGCCGCTCGGCGTGCGTCATCTGCTGGGTGCGGATATCTACACCAAGGAAGGCATCGAATGCCGCCTGCGCGTCACCCGTGCGCAGGAAGCCAAGGCGTTTTCCGCCGGCGACAAGGCGCTGGTCAGTTTTCTGCTGCCGCATCTGAAGCGCTCGATCCAGCTGCACGCACGGCTCGACCTGCTGGAGACCGAGCGCCAACTGTTTGCCGGTACCGTCAATCGCATGCTGCTGGGCATCGTCAGCTTCGATCAGAACGGCGCGATCATCGAAACCAATCAGGAAGCACGACGTATCCTCGCCGAGAAGGACGGCATCTGGCTTTCCGGCAACACCATCGGCGTCGACAGCGGTCAGGAAGGACGCGAACTGCAGCGGATGATTCGCCAGGCCGTTGCCGGTGGCATCCCGGAAGACGGCAATCACCCCGCCGCGGTGGTCGAAGCCATGTCGGTCACCCGCCCCTCGGGCCGCAGCAAGCTCGGCGTGCTGGTGCGTGCGATTCCGATCGGCCGCTACTCCGAGAGCAAGAACCGTCCCGCCGCTGCCGTGTTCCTGCGCGATTCGGAATCCAATGCCGCGCAACCGTCACAGGAACTGGTGCGGCGCCTGTTCGGCCTGACCCGCATGGAAGCGCAACTGGCACTGCTGCTTGCCGAAGGACTGACGCTGGACGAAGCCGCGGAAAAGATGAACGTGCGCCGCAATACCGCACGCACCCATCTGCGCTCGATCTTCTGCAAGACCGGCGTCACCCGCCAGACCATGCTGGTGCGGCTGCTGCTCAACAGCGTGATGTCTCTGGGCTGAAGCGGCCTCACGCTGCAATTCTGCAGCTCGCCGTCGCGGTTCAGCAGGGAGCCGCTATCATGTGCGCCCTCGGAGCCTCCCGGAGTGACCGCTCTTGCTGCAAATTTTTCGCTGGCGTCGTTACCTGCCGCTGATCGCCGTGCTGATTTACCTGGCGATGATCATTCTGGGCTCGATTCGTGGCATGGCGCCAAAGCTGTTCCATGACACCAATGACAAAGTCCTGCACATGCTGGCCTACGGCACACTGGCAGCGCTGCTGTTTCTCGGACAATCACGTCCGGTGCTGCAGCGAAGCATGGTCGTGGTCCTGGTGATCGCCCTGCTCGGCGCGCTCGACGAGCTGATTCAGCGCAACTTCCCCTACCGCAGCCCCGATCCGATGGACTGGCTGGCCGATATCTCAGCCGCCGTCGCGGTGTGCATGATCCTGGCCGTGCTCCGCCCGATCTGGCGCGCGTATCTGAAAAAGCCGGCTATCCGACACGAGCGCAACTGAACCTCTCTTCAGCTGCGCCGGAGAGAGGTTCAGTCGGTCATCGACCTGCGTCGTGAACGCTCAGTGCCGGGGAGCGGCGCTACCGTTTGCATGCGACTGCGAGTGTCGCCCGCCAGCACGTGAAACATTGCCGAGCGTTTCGCCCAGCACCTTCGGCTTCTGTCCACTGTTGGCCAGATCGGCAAGTGCGACGATCCCGACCAGGCGTTTGCTACGGTCCAGTACCGGCAGGCGCCGCACCTGGATATCGCCCATGTTCTGCAGTACGTCCTCCAGGGTTTCGTCCTCGAAGCAATACTTGATCTCGCGACTCATCACCTCGCGAACCGGTGTATCGAGTGATTTTCCAGCGCCGATCGCGCGTACGGCGATATCACGATCGGTGATGACGCCCACCAGATGATCATCGTCGCCGACCGGCAATGCCCCGGCATCGATCTCCGCCATGATCCGCGCGGCATCCTGAATCGTCTGTGACGGCGACGCCAGATGAACCTTCCGTGTCATGCAGTCTGAAACTTTCATCGCAATCTCCTTGCGTGCAACAGATCCCCGTGAGGAATAGGAGCCGGCGCATCAGGACTAAGGTCCTGCGAACGGAAACATGACCGGCCATTCACGGCCAAGCGCCGCCCGCCAGAGGCGGAACTCAACGCGAGCTGATCCGGCGAAACCGGTCATCCAGCGGACCGAATTTTTCGGGCCTGACGCCCTTCTTCCTGCGCCGTTCGTACCGGCCTTCGCGCTCGCTGCTGTAGTAATTGCGGCTATACGGCGGCTCGCGCGTCTCGTCGTCGGATTCTGATGCCACTACCACCGGCGATGCATGGGCCACTGGCGTACGCAGCCTGTCATGATGTTTCATCGAAATGCCTCTCCGGATCAGTGACCCGAGCGCGTTACAGCCGCACGGCGGGCAGAATCGCGACGCGCCGCGGCTTTCTTCTTCGCAGGCTGGCCGCGACCGCTGCCGCTGAGATTGCCGCCACCGTCCTGCTTGTTGACCGTGGCCCAGGCGCGGGCTGCCGCTTCATCCCTGGCAAGACCGCGCTCGATATAGCCTTCCTCGATATGTCGGGCCTTGCGCTGCTGCTTGGCCGTATAGGCCGATTTATCTCCACGAGACATGTGACTGCTCCGCATCGGGTTCGTCACAGGAATACCGCAACCGCACTGAATCAGGCCTGAAATCGACCGCGCTTTGCACAAGAGCGCACACAGCGGCTCCGGCGCGCTTGCGCCATAGCCGCTCCCATCGCCAGCGAGTTCAGTTGTTGCTCAGCAGCGATCTGTTATCCAGTACGCCGACGTGCCAATAAGGCCATGGATGGCCCAGCCTGGGACCTCGCAAGAAATCAGGCCTTGCGAAAGCACTTCGAAGCAATAGCCGCCAACGCCCGTCCGATCATCACGGGCACCTCCGGAAAATCCGGTTTGGTGCGTCTTACTGACTGAAGCCGATCCCTGCCCGGCCAGCCGTCCAGTAACGTGAAGTCAAAGACTGCGATTCTGCTGCTTGCCGTGCTGATCATCGCGACCGTGCCCGCCGCCGCGGTCTGGTGGCTGCTGACCCACGGCACTGCCCACATCCCCCTGCATCAACAGCAACTGCAGGTGCACATGAGGAACGACATCCCGGTGTCGGTGCAGGTCACCCATGCACGCGGACTCGATCAACCGATCAGCACCAAAGGCATCCCGGTGCGCCTCAACGAGCAGCTCAAGCTCGACGTCGACTTCGACACCGAGGTGCCGCTGGCGCTGACCGTGCACTATCAGGATCGGATTGCCGTCAAGGCACAGGTGCCGATCGACACCACGGTGGAAACCCGGGTGTGGGGTGTCACCCTGCGCCTGCCGATCAAGGGCACGATCCCGCTCGATCTCAGCGTACCGATCCAGCTCGATATCCCGATCGACCAGCAGGTGCGCCTCAAGTTCACGGCGCCGATCACTGCCCGCATCGACCAGACCGTACACATTCCGCTACGCGCGGATCTCGACGCGCGGATCAACTTCGGCAGCGCGCCGCTCGCCCTGAGCATCACCGACAGTGAATTGACGCTGCCACTGGGTGACGTGCGCGTGACCGGGCGGCGTTAAACCCCAGTGCGCGGACGATGGCGATCAACAGGCTCGCCCACCTCGGGACGACGAGCCGGTCATGCATCAAGCGAGGCCGCGCCGCTACACCCGCCCCAACCGCTGCAGCGCGGAATGCGTCAGATAGCGCTCATAGATCGAGTCGTCGTTGACCGAGGTCTTGTGGTTTCCGGGAAGCTCGCGCACCTGTTCCAGTCTGGTGATGCGTCCGGTCTGGAACTCGTATGCATGCACATACGCCCATGACCAATAGGGATGAGCCCCACTCGCAAAGCGGCGGTCTCCCTGCTCGTACTGGGAGTAGCAGCCATCGAAAGCGCGAAATTCCTTGCCTTGCCGGTCGTAGGTGACCATCGCAACCGGCATCCAGTTACGGGCGTCGAACCAGACGCGTTTCTTGCTGACCGGCGCGCGCGAGAAACCGAGCGGCTCCGCTTCGCAGACGATCGTTTCAGGCACGAGCTCCACAACACTGTCGAAAAAGCTCTGTCCCTTGGGGCCGCCGTGCACGCCGTGCTCCCAGTTGGCGTGATCCGGATTCCAGCCGCCGGAAACACCGGCCAGCAGGGGCTGCCGGCCAATCACGCGATAGTTGCCCCAGGTATGCAGCGGATCGCCTGCGGCCCAGGCGTCCGACAAGTAAAGTGCGGAACCGGCCACCAGCGGCTCGAAGCGTTGATTGGTCGGAAACTGGCGCACGCGCCGGAAGTGCGGCACGTAACCGTAAAGCTCCGGAAACTGATTCTGATCGTAGGGCCAGATGTTGAGATACGAGGCACCGCGCTCGCTCTCGGGCGCGGTGTAGACCACCGTGTTGAAGCGCAGCTTGTCGATATGCCGGTTCCAGTACGGCTTTGGATCCAGAACCAGCCGCCCCACTGGCGAAAGCTCCGCCCAGACCAGATCGTAGCGATAGTCGACGTTGCCAGCGGGCGTGACGCTGTATTCCCGGATCGCAAAAGCACTGGCGTCCTGTCGTCCCCATGACAAGGTCAGGCCCGCGAACAACTCAAGGGCATCGCGGGTTTCGGGAAACGGGTGACCACCGATCCAGGGCTTGCCGCTGGCGGTGACCACATTGCCTTTTGCATCGAAGCGCCCCTGTCCGCGGTGGCGCAATGTGGCCTCGAGGTATTCCCACGGCCCCAGCTTCATCCAGTCGGTGGTGGTCGGGACGATCTTGAGTCGCCGTCCCATGTTGGCAACGTGGTGATACTTCGCCGGATCCAGAAGATCCTTGACGTGTTCGACGTTCTGCGAGGTGATGATGTCACCGGGTTTGAGCCTGCCTCGCGTGTACGCTTCGATCGACAGCAGCTCGTCCGGATAAGCCTTGGTGATCTCGCCGGTCGCCGCGATGGTGGGCCACAGGGGAGCGAGCAGCCCCGCTCCTGCAAAACGCGCACCGTTCGCCAGAACGGCACGACGGCTCAGCGTAGACGACCTGCGCAGCGATGACATCGGCAGACCTCCTCAGTACTCGATCGGTCGGAAAGGCATGCCTCGCACCGACCGGGAAAATGACATCCGCGGAATCCACGGGTGCCGATGACCGGCACCCGTGGACACGCTAGGGTTCCGCAATCAGAACTGGTAGGTCAGCCGCAGCGTGAACTCTTCGGCGAACTCCAGCGTCGACAGCAGGTTGTCGTAAGGACTGCCCCACAAGTTGCCGTTGATGTAGTTGTAGAACCCTTCGACGGTGACGCTCTTTCCAGGGTTCCAGCGCACACCGGGTTGCACAAAGACACCACCGTCAGGATCGAACAGGGTGGCGAACTCGATTTCGAGAATCTTGTTCGGAAAAGGCTGCGTAAACCCGAGCACGAAGTAAGTGGCGTTGTCGTGCTTGCCCTTCGCGGAATAGGTATCGACGATGCCGGCCTCAGCCCTTGCCTGCATCTGCTCCGCCGTCAGGCCGCCATAGCCACTCAGGTGTCGACCAACCAGATCGCTGCGGTTCTTGGTCAAGGCCTGGAATACGATATAGGTTCCCGGGAATTCCTCGAAGAAACGATGCCATTTGTCGACCACGAAGGAAATCGTGTACTCGTCCTGTCGAATGAAATCCCGTGACAGGCTCTTGGCAGTAAACGTACGCTCTGGCGTGTACTGCACTTCAAGGTTGAAGATCAGCTGATTGAGAAAGTCGTTATCGCTTTCCACCACGTAACTCGCGCCTAGCGCAAACACGTTTTCCTGGTGGTACTCTCTCGCGATGTGCCCCCTCAAGCTACCGCCGGCCGCCAGGAAGAAGGTATCGAGCTGGGCATACGCCTGCGAGAAATTATCAACCGTCGACGCGTAGATATCTTCGGAACCAGCAAGCTCCGTTATTGCGTAGTTCAGACCCACGATGCCATCGAGCCGTGCATCGGCCGCATACCTGAACCACTCTTCCGGTGTGTAGATTCCCGCAGGGCCGACTTGAAACGGTGTGTGCGACAAGGCCTCGCCGGCGTTGTCGTAAAGGCGACAGACACCAGGATCATAGACTGCACCGCAGTTCGGCAGCTTGAGTGAATAAAGCGTATTCACCAGCGTTCCGAGTGTGCCAAACAGGTCCTGATTGATGCCGGTTTCCGTCCACCGGAACGCGCCTTCCGGCCCGTATCGTCTTGATGCCGCTGCCTGCCATCCCCACTGGCCATAGTCCCCCTTGAGCCGGAGGCCATAAACCAAATCGTTGTCGTACCCTCCCTCCCGGTACATGTCCTGAACCGTGAACTGCACCGGGATGATGTTGTACGGCGTGTTGGGATTTCCAAAAACCGTAGGCTGGAATTTCCCGACATACGCATCGAGCAGGATATTGTCCGTGGCCTGCCATCCAAGGCGGGCCGACAACATCGGCACACGCTTGTCCGAGAATTCCTCCAGCGCACGATCGAGAATCAGGTGGCGGCGCAGGTCCAGTCCGTTCGGGAGGTCGAATACCCGGAAGAAGATGGACTGCCCCCAGGCGATCTGCTGATTGCCAAGGCGGAAGCTGAGATCTCCGGCACTGTACTCAAGCAGCATCGCCGGGAAATAGATCTGATAGTCGCGACCCGTCCATTCCAGAGGGTTGGCTTTCGAAAAACCGCCGCGGCCATTCGGGACGGTGTAGTCAAAGTAATTGGGCCTGCCGCTGTAAAGTGCCGGATCGGCTCCGGGACCACTCTGCAGTCCGCCCTGGATGCCACTGAGTCGGCGCGCGTCGAACTCATCGTAAACCGTCGGATCATAGATGGCCCGCACGCGTGACACGAATCTCCATTGCGGGGTGAGGGTTATACCCAGTTCCGCCTCGCCTCTCAGAATCAGATAGTTCGTATCGTTGCTGACATCAGGCACGATATCGCCTCGGCGTATCGTGTCCTTTGCGCCGATCACGGGACCCACGATCGGAAGATTTCCCAGCGTGACGTCCCCCCAGTTGATCAGCTGCCCGCCAAGTGATTGCAGCGCAAGATGCGGCGGTGCAAAGCCGACCCGCTCCAGACTGACATCGCTGTAATAATTGCCGCCCTGGTTGTAAGGGTTCTCGATATCGGCCGTTCGGAAGGTTCCCTCCACACGGAAGAACCCTCCGAAGCTGAAATCCATATCGTTGAACCATGCCTCGGCCTGCTGCACTGGCACCGCCAGTGCCAGGATCATCGCGGCAAGTACAGCGTACTGAGAACGAATCTTTTGGTTGATGCGCGATACCGTCATTGAATATCTCCAAAGTCTCGCACTGCCGTGCTTTTTATCCGGCTGGTTTTCCAGCCGTTCAGTGGTGAAGTCGCAGAATTCGACCTGCATTGCCCACGATGTACGACACGTCTTTCTCGCTCGATCGACCCGCTCCGCTGTACCAGCCGATCGCAATGTCCTCTCCCTGGACGGACTTCCAGCTGCGGCCGTCATTCGGGCTGAACAGCAGATCACGCATCCCGGTCACGACCACGGTTCCCCTGGGATCGGTACTGACGCTCAAGAGGTTCGAATGCGTCTTTCGCTCGACCGTCGACCAGCTCAGGCCGCCATCGCGGCTGGTCAGCATGTATCCCTCCTGCCCCACCGCGTAGCCCTTGCCATCGGATCGAACCTGGATACTCGACAGCGTCGGATCCACGCCTTCCGGCCTGCTTTCACCGGCATGAGCCACCTGCCAGGTCAGGCCGGCATCCTTCGAGTACAGGATCAGACCGACCTCGCCCACCACCCAGGCCTGCCCATCGTCGGAGAGTTGAACGCCGTAGAGACTCGGCTCAAAGAAATCGCCGAGACGACCGCCGGAATCCTTGAAGATCCCTCGCCATTGCGGCTGCGCTTGCGACCAGGTCTGCCCACCATCCTCGGACCGCAACAGCGCACCAAAGGCGCCTACGGCAATCGCCACGCCGCGGGCATTGATGTCCACATCGAACAAGCGTTCCTCGGTGCCGCTGGCGGCCATCACCCAGCTGCCCTGGCGATCACGAACAGCGATCAATCCCATCTGTCCGACGGCCACCGCCCGCTCGCCGCGCACGGCCACACCGAGCATCGAATGTCGACCTGGCGGCGCTTCACGGCTCCAACTGCGCCCACCGTCGGTCGTGCGTTGCACCTCCCCGCCTGCACCGACCGCGTAGCCAGTATCCCCATCAAAGTCGATTGCGAACAAGGCCTGATGAGGGATGCCACTGACGACAACCTCCAGCGCCGTAGATGCCAGGGCTGATTGCAGCCACACGCCACCGACTAGCGCGAAGGCTAGCTGCAGTGCTTTCATCGGATTCTCCTCCTGTGAAAGCAGGGGCGGGAATCTTTTGCTCCCGCCTCCTGCTTCGGTTCTACCTTCAGACCTGTCCCAGACGCTGCAGCGCCTGCTGGGTAAACCAGCGGCGATACATCTCTTCGCTGTCTGCCTGGAACAAGCTCTTGTGTCCGCCCACACAACTTTCGTTATGCGAGGCGCGGTCGAGCCGCTTGGATTGCATGTCGTAGCAAAGCACATACATCCACGACCAGGCCGGCGTCTTTCCGTCACCGCCGACGAAGGTCTTGTTGCCCTTCTTGTACTGGCCAAAGCCGGTTTCGAAATTGACCCAGGGCTTGTCCTGACGGTCAAAGCGAATGTTTCCGCAATAGATGCTGTTGCGGATATCGACATAGGCAAGACGGCGACCGACCGGCGCACGGGGGAACCCCGTGGGTTTGGATTCCAGAACCGCTACTTCAGGCGCCAGTTCGAAATCACTGTCGAAGTAGGAAATGTTCTTCTT
>JBEBWZ010000097.1:0-13054 GCA_040391865.1 Solimonas flava | reverse complement strand
TGTTTCGGTTGGTTGGGAGACTAGGACTCGAACCTAGATAAACAGAGTCAGAATCTGTTGTCCTACCATTAGACGATCTCCCATCCGAAACCGGAAATCGTAGGGCGGCCAGTATAACCCGGCCGCCCTTCCAATTAACGCTTGGAGTACTGCGTACCGCGACGGGCCTTGTGGAAGCCGACCTTCTTGCGTTCGACTTCGCGGGCATCGCGGGTGACGAGGCCAGCGGTGCGCAGCGCGCCACGGAAGCTTTCGTCGTACTGGATCAGCGCGCGGGTGATGCCGTGGCGCACTGCACCGGCCTGGCCGCTGGGGCCGCCGCCGGCCACCGTGATCTTCAGATCAAAACGACCGACGGACTCGGTCACTTCGAGCGGCTGGCGAACCAGCATGCGCGAGGTTTCACGACCGAAGTATTCTTCGACCGACTTGTCGTTGATGGTGATGTCGCCCTTGCCGGGCTTCAGGAACACGCGCGCCGCTGCCGTCTTGCGGCGGCCCGTGCCGTACTTGTAATCGATATTGGCCATGGTCTCGAACCGGATCAGATGTTGAGAATCTGGGGCTGCTGCGCGGTGTGCGGATGCTCGGCACCGGCGTACACCTTCAGCTTGCGGAATTGCGCGTAACCCAGCGGACCGCCGGGCAGCATGCCCTTCACGGCCTTCTCAATGACACGCTCCGGGGTGGTTTCCAGCATCTTCTCGAGCGTCGTCGAGCGGATACCGCCCGGATACTCGGTGTGACGGTAGTAAACCTTGTCCTTGAGCTTATTGCCGGTCGCACGCACCTTTTCTGCGTTGATCACGACGATGTAATCGCCGGTATCGCAGTTCGGGGTGTACTCGGCCTTGTGCTTGCCACGCAGGCGGCGAGAAATCTCGGTCGCCAAGCGGCCCAGCGTTTTGTCCGTCGCGTCAATCACGTACCAGTCGCGCTTGACGGTCTCGGACTTCGCGAAGATGGTCTTCATCGGTCCAATCCAATCGGTAGTTATAGTTCAGTTATGCGTACAAACACGGCTGCATAACCTCATGAAGCGCGCGGAGTTTAGCGGCAGCCCCTTCGCGGCGCAAGGTCCGCGGCCTTCCGGCACCCCTGACCTGCTTTCAGGCGCCTCCCCCGTCTTTCCGTCAGATGGCGAGTGCGAAGAGGCGTCGGACTCGGACCTCAGAAACGCAGATTCGGCGCTCAGACGCCAAAATTGATCCGCGCCTCCAGATTGGTCCGGGAATCCGCGTTGTTGAGCGTCTCTTCGAGGCTGATGGTGCCGCTCTTGAACAGCTCGAACAGGGAGCTGTCGAAGGTCAGCATGCCGCTGTCGGAGGACTGGCTCATCGCTTCCTTGATCTCGTCGATGCGGCGATTGAGGATCAGTTCCTGAAGGTAGGGCGTATTGACCATGACTTCCATCGCCGCGCAGCGCTTGCCGTCCTTGCGCCGTACCAGGCGCTGCGAAACGATCGCCCGCAGGGTCATCGACAAATCCATGTACAGCTGCCCGCGCAGCTCTTCCGGGTACAGGTTCACGATACGCTGCAGCGCCTGATAGGCGTTGTTGGCGTGCAGGGTCGAGAGCGCCAGATGCCCGGTGTTGGCCAGCTGCAGGCAGGCATCCATGGTCTCGCGGGTGCGCACCTCGCCGATCAGGATCACGTCCGGCGCCTCGCGCAGCGAGCTTTTCAGCGCCCGCTCGTAGCTGATGGTGTCCTGCCCCACTTCGCGCTGGTTGATGATGCTGCGCTTGTTGGGGTGGATGAACTCGATCGGGTCCTCGATGGTGAGGATGTGGCCGGCCTGGCTTTCGTTGCGGTGATTGAGCATCGCCGCCAGCGTGGTCGATTTGCCGGAGCCGGTCGCACCCACCATCAGGATCAGGCCGCGTTTGTTCAGGACCAGGTTTTTCAGCACTGCCGGCATCCCCGGCATTTCATCCAGGCGCGGCACCTGCGATTTCACATAGCGCAGCACCATCGCAAGGGTGCCACGCTGATGGAAGATGTTGACGCGAAAACGTCCGAGCCCGCCGGCTTCGGTCGCGAGATCGATCTCCAGATGCTGCGTCAGATGTTCCTGCTGCTCCGGCGTCAGGATGCTGTGGGCCAGTTCGCGGATGAACTCGCGGGTGAGCAGGGTCTTGCCGATCGGCAGCAGTTCGCCATCGACCTTCAGCTGCGGCAGGGCATGCGCGGTGAAGAACAGGTCGGAGCCGTTCTTTTCCACGCACAATTTCAGATACGGCAGGATGTTCAGCACCGCGGTTCCCCCAAAAGCTTCTCGAACGCTCAGCGACGGATCAGCACGTTGGCCTTGTCGTCTTCTTTCATCTGCATGCGCTTGACACCTTCGTCGTCCATCAGATTCTGGCGTGCGCGCCTGGATTCCAGCTTCACGCGCAGGCGCAGTTCGTTCTGGGAGTCGGCGTTGCGCACCGCCTCGTCGTAGCTGATGGCGCCGGCTTCGAACAGGTCGAACAGGCATTGATCGAAGGTCTGCATGCCCTGCTCCTTGGAGCGGGCCATGATTTCCTTGATCGAGGTCACTTCGCCCTTGAAGATCAGGTCGGCGACCAGCGGCGAGTTGAGCATGATCTCGATCGCCGGCACGCGGCCGCCGCCTTCCTTGCGGATCAGGCGCTGCGAGATGATGCCCTTGAGGTTCAGCGACAAGTCCATCAGCAGCTGCTCGCGCTTCTCCTCGGGGAAGAAGTTGATGATGCGATCCAGCGCCTGGTTGGAACTGTTGGCGTGCAAGGTTGCCAGCACCAGATGGCCGGTTTCCGCGAAATTGACCGCGTATTCCATGCCCTCGCGGGTACGGATCTCGCCGATCAGGATCACGTCCGGCGCCTGACGCAACGTGTTCTTGAGCGCATTTTCCCAGGATTGGGTATCGGTGCCGACTTCGCGCTGGGTCACCATGCAGCCGACGTGCGGATGCACGTATTCGATCGGGTCTTCGATGGTGACGATATGCCCGCGCGAGTTCTGGTTGCGATGGCCGATCATCGCCGCCAGCGAGGTCGATTTACCGGAGCCGGTGGCACCGACCATCAGCACCAGCCCGCGCTTTTCCATCACCACCTTCTTGAGCTGCTCCGGCAAGGCCAGCTGATCGATGGTCGGAATCTCGGTATTGATGGTGCGCAGCACCCCGCCGACGCGGTTCTGTTGCACGAAGGCATTGACGCGGAAGCGGCCGATCCCCGGCGGCGAAATCGCGAAATTGCATTCGTTGGTCGCTTCGAATTCTTTGATCTGCCGGTCGTTCATCAGCGAACGCATGATCACCGCCGAGGCTTCTGCCGGCAGCGGCTTTTCCATCACCGGCGTCATCTGCCCATCGAGCTTGATCGACGGCGGGAACCCGGCGGTGATGAACAGATCGGACGCGCCCTTCTGGCGCATCAGCACCAGCAGCTGCTGGACCAGCTTGACGCTTTGTTCGCGGTCCATGACGGCGCGCCTCTCTTAGTTGATCGTGAAATTGCGAGGGTCGGCGGAACGCATCCGCGCTTCTTCGATGGTGGTCATGCCTTTCTTGACCAGATCCTTCAGACACTGATCGAGCGTCTGCATGCCTTCGCGCTGCCCGGTCTGGATCGCGCTGTACATCTGCGCCACCTTGTTCTCGCGGATCAGGTTACGGATCGCCGGATTGCCGATCATGATCTCGTGCGCGGCGACGCGGCCGCCGCCCTTCTTCTTCAGCAGCGTCTGCGAGATCACCGCGCGTAGTGACTCGGACAGCATCGCGCGCACCATCTCCTTTTCCGCCGCCGGGAACACGTCGACGATACGGTCGACGGTCTTGGCTGCGGAGCTGGTATGCAGGGTGCCGAACACCAGGTGGCCGGTTTCGGCAGCGCTGAGCGCCAGCCGGATGGTTTCGAGATCGCGCATTTCGCCGACCAGGATCACGTCCGGGTCCTCACGCAACGCGGAGCGCAGCGCCTCGTTGAAGCCCAGGGTGTCGCGATGCACCTCGCGCTGGTTGATCAGGCACTTCTTGGGTGGATGCACGAACTCGATCGGGTCCTCGACGGTGAGGATATGGCCGTACTCGTTGTCGTTGATGTGATTGACCATCGCCGCCAGCGTGGTCGACTTGCCCGAACCGGTGGGGCCGGTGACCAGCACGATGCCGCGCGGAATCTCGGAAATCTCCTTGAAGATCGCCGGACACTTCAGGTCTTCCAGCGACAGGATCTTCGACGGAATGGTGCGGAACACCGCACCGGCACCGCGCGAGTGCGTGAACGCATTGACGCGGAAGCGCGCCAGGCCCGGAATTTCGAACGAGAAATCGGTTTCCAGGAACTCGTCCCAGGCCTTGCGCTGCTTGTCGTTCATGATGTCGTACACCATGTCGTGGACCTGCTTGTGGTCCAGCGGCGGCAAGTTGATGCGCTTGACGTCACCATCGACGCGGATCATCGGCTCGACGCCCGCCGACAGATGCAGGTCCGACGCCCCCTGCTTCACGCTGAAAGTCAGCAGTTGCGCGATATCCACCGAAAGACTCCCTTAATATTGTCTGAGAACCCGTCACGGTCGAGTTGGCATCCCCGGCCACTCGGCCTGCAGTGCAGGCAGGTTCCTTGCGTATCCCCGCGGACGTTATCGGCAATTCCACAGCTAGGCAACATGGGCCAGATCGAGACCAATCTCACCGCGGTGCGCGCACGCATCGCCACGGCCTGCGTTGCCGCCGGGCGCGCACCGGATGCCGCACAGCTGCTGGCGGTGAGCAAGACCTTCGGCGCCGACGCGGTGCGCGCCGCCGCTGCCGCCGGGCAGCGCGCCTTTGGCGAAAACTATCTGCAGGAAGCGCTGAACAAGCAGGCAGCAGTGACCGACCTGCCGCTGAGCTGGCATTTCATCGGCCCGATCCAGTCGAACAAGACCCGCGACATCGCCGAGCATTTCGATTGGGTACACAGCGTCGATCGCCTGAGGATCGCCGAGCGCCTGTCGGCGCAGCGTCCAGATGGACGTGCCCCGCTGAACGTCTGCGTACAGGTCAATATCTCTGGCGAAGCCAGCAAGTCGGGTTGCGCGCCGGCGGATACCGCCGCGCTGTGTCGCGCGATTGCCGTGCTGCCACGCTTGCGGCTGCGCGGCCTGATGGCAATTCCGGCACCGATGGCGGCCGGTGGCGACCCCCGCGAACCCTTCCGGGAACTGCAGCGGATCTTCACCGAACTGCAGCGTCAGGGCCTTGAAGTCGATACACTTTCCGCCGGCATGTCGGAGGACATGGATGCAGCGATCGCGGAAGGCGCAACGCTGGTCCGGATCGGCAGTGCCATCTTCGGGGCACGCCCCGCGCACTGATCGGCAAGTGCGATGGCTGGTGACGACATCCCCCGGCCCCGGTCGTAAAGCCCGAGACCTCGGCCGTCATCGATTTTCTGAATTCTTCAAGGAGTGTTACCCGGCATGAGCCAAGATCTCGCCAAACGCAAAGCGGCGGAAGCCGCCCTCGCCTATGTCGAACCCGGTGAGGTCCTCGGCGTCGGCACCGGCTCCACGGTCAACCACTTCATCGACCTGCTGGTGGAAAGCAAGCTCGATCGCGATATCGCTGGCGCGGTGTCGTCCTCGAATGCGAGCACCGAGCGGCTGCGCAAGGCCGGCATCCGGGTACTCGATCTGAACGACACCGGCACGCTGTCGATCTATGTCGATGGCGCCGACGAGGCCAACAAGCATCTGCAACTGATCAAGGGCGGCGGTGCGGCGCTGACACGCGAAAAGATCGTGGCCGCGGCCTCGCGCAAGTTCGTGTGCATCGCCGACGAGTCCAAGCTGGTGAACCGGCTCGGCAAGTTCCCGCTGCCGGTCGAAGTGATCCCGATGGCGCGCTCCTTCATCGGTCGCGAACTGGTCCGCCTCGGCGGCCATCCGAAGTTGCGCGATGGCGTGGTGACCGACAACGGCAACCTCATCATCGACGTTCACGCCCTCGATATCCTCGACCCGGTGACGCTGGAGGACGCGATCAATGCCCTGCCCGGCGTGGTCTGCGTGGGCCTGTTCGCGCGTCGGCCGGCCGATGTGCTGATCCTGGGCTCGGCCTCCGGCACGCGCGTGGTGGTGCGATAGGGATTGGGGATTGGGGATTCGTGAAGGCGGCCGCTGGTATCAATCCCTAATCCCCAATCCCGAATCCCACCTTCTTCAAGGCAACAAAAAGCCCGCCGCAGGCAACCTGCGGCGGGCTTTTCTTACATCAGTGCGGCTTAGCGGCGACGCGGACCGCCACGCTTGTTGTCGCGCGGCTGCTCTTCGTTGACCTTGAGCGGCTTGCCGCGCAGTTCCTTGCCGTTGAGGCCGGCAATGGCGGCGCGCGCCTCATGGCCTTCCATCTCGACGAAACCAAAACCCTTGCACTGGCCGCTGAAAACGTCCTGCATGAGCTTGATCGAGAATACCTTGCCAAAGGCCGAGAACATTTCCGTCAGCTCGCGCTCGGTGGTATCAGCGGGCAGGTTTCCGGCAAAAAGGCGTTTCATTTACTTCTCCAGTTGCGGTTCATCATTCAGTTTGTGAGAAATCGGTTTGCAGGCGCTTCAGCCGCGGCCGTGGCCACGGCTGGAGGCCGGCCGGCCTGAGCCGGACGAGGGGCGCTGACCACCGCCGCCGCCGCCCGGGCGCGACGGCTGGCCGCCTGGACGGTTGCCGCCGGGGCCGCCACGGCCTCCGTTGCGGTCGCTACGCTGGCCGCCGGGAGCCCCCTGACGCGCCCCATTGCCATTGCCATTGCCGTTGCCACGTCCGGCGCCCCCGCCGCCATTGCGGCGATGCTGCGGCTGGCGCGGCGGACGCTCGTCATTGTCCTGCTCTGATTTGGGGCGCGGCGTGTAGCCTTCAACCTCGAAGGTCGGGATCGAGCGCTTCAGCAGCTTCTCGATATCACGCCACTCGCCATATTCTTCCTTGCAGACCAGCGAGATCGCTTCACCGTTCTCGCCCGCACGACCGGTACGGCCGATGCGATGCACATAGTCTTCCGCCACCGACGGCAGTTCGAAGTTGATCACGTGCGGCAGTTGGTCGATATCGAGGCCGCGTGCGGCGATATCGGTCGCCACCAGCGCGCGCACTTCACCGGCCTTGAACTGCGCCAGCGCCTTCAACCGCGCGTTCTGACTCTTGTTGCCATGCAGGGCCGCGGCATTGATGCCGTCCTTGATCAGGCGCTCGCAGAGGCGGTTGGCGCCATGCTTGGTGCGGGTGAACACCAGCACCTGCTTCCAGTTGAAGCGGCTGATCATGTACGACAGCAGACCGGACTTTTCACCCTTCTCGGTGAAGATCGCACGCTGCAGCACGGTCTCGGCGGCGCTGTTGCGCGGCGCGATATCGATCGTCGCCGGATTCTGCAGCAGGCCTTCGGCCAGCTTGCGGATGTCGGGGGAAAAGGTCGCCGAGAACAGCAGGTTCTGACGCTTGCGCGGCAGCCGCTCGATCACCTTGCGGATATCGCGGATGAAGCCCATGTCGAGCATGCGGTCGGCTTCGTCCAGCACCAGGAACTCGACCTGCGAGAGGTCAACCGTGCGCTGTCCGAGATGGTCCAGCAAACGGCCGGGCGTGGCGACCACGATATCGGTGCCGCGACGCAGCGCGTCGATCTGCGGGTTGATGCTGACGCCGCCGAAGATCAGCGTGGTGCGCAGCGCTGGCAGATGCTTGCCGTAGGTGCGCACGCTCTCCTCGACCTGGGCCGCCAGTTCGCGGGTGGGCACCAGCACCAGCACGCGCACCGCGCGGCGGGCACCTTCGGCGCGCTGCACCGACTGCAGCTTGTGCAGCATCGGCAGCGTGAATGCTGCGGTTTTGCCGGTGCCGGTCTGTGCGGCAGCCAGCAGATCGCGGCCGGCGAGAATCTCGGGGATGGCGCGAGCCTGGATCGGCGTCGGCGCGGTATAGCCCTGCTCGCTGACAGCGCGCAGCAGGTCGGGCGCAAGGCCCAGCGAATCGAAAGACATCAAACACTCCTGAATGCGCCTGCCGGCATCGCCAAATGCGATGCGTCGGCCGGTTCAGGCAGCGAATGGATCAGCGTCGGGAAGAACCCATACGGGTTTGCGACAGAGCGCCAAGTCCTTGTAAGAACAGGCTGATTTCTGGAGGCGCCAACCGGAAGACGCCGCACAAACGGCGCGCAGTATAGCGGCTGGGGACCGATTCACCTAATCTCGGAGGCTCCAGGTGACGCAAATCGCGTGCCGATCTATTCTCAGCCTATCGCCCCCACACCCACGCCCGGAATACGCTCATGAAAGTCCTGCTGGCTACCGCATTGCTGACTGTCGTCGCCCTTCCCGCCCACGCCGACAGCTGGAAAGACCTGAAGAGTTCCGCGAAGCAGCAAGCCTCGCAGATGGCGGAAGAGAAGCTGGGCCTGGCGCAGGCCGCTCCCCAGGGTGCGAAGGTGTATTTCATCGAACCCAGGAACGGTGCCGAGATCACCGGCCCGGTCCATGTGGTCTTTGGTCTCAGCGGCATGGGCGTGGCCCCCGCCGGCGTCAATCAAGCGACCACCGGCCATCACCACATCCTGATCGACGATCCGACGGTGGACCTGACGCAGCCGCTGCCAGCCACCGAGCAGGTCAAGCACTTTGGCGGCGGTCAGACCGAAACCACGCTGGAGCTGAAGCCGGGCAAGCACACGCTGCAACTGGTGCTCGGCGACTGGAAACACCAGCCACACAATCCGGCGGTGACCTCCGAGAAGATCACGATCACGGTCAAGGCCAAGTAAAGCCGGTCGATAAAGAGCCATTCACGAGGAGTCATTCAGATGCAGCTTGCGGGTCAAACCTTCATCGTCACCGGCGGCGCCTCCGGCCTCGGCGGCAGCACCGTCGAGCGCCTGGCACAGCAGGGCGCCAATGTCGTCATCGTCGATCTCAATGAGAAACTCGGCCAGGAGCTGGCGGCCAAGCTCGGCACCAGCACGCGCTTCCTGCGCTGCGACGTCACCAGCGAGGCCGATGCGCAGGCAGCGGTGAAGCTGGCGCTGGACACTTTCGGCGGGCTGCATGGCCTGGTGAACTGCGCCGGCATCGGCCCTCCGGGCAAGGTGCTGGGCAAGGAAGGCGCGCTGCCGCTGGCCAAGTTCAGCCAGATCATCCAGATCAACCTGATTGGCAGCTTCAACATGATCCGGCTCGCCGCCGAGGCGATGTCCAGGCAGGAGCCGAATGCCGGCGGCGAGCGCGGCGTGCTGATCAATACCGCCTCGGTGGCGGCCTATGACGGCCAGATCGGCCAGCCCGCCTATGCCGCCTCCAAGGCCGGCGTGGTCGGCATGACCCTGCCGATCGCGCGCGAACTGGCACGTTTCGGCATCCGCTGCGTCACCATCGCGCCGGGCCTGTTCGAAACGCCGCTGCTGCTGTCGCTGCCCCCGGAAGCGCAGGAATCGCTGGGCCGCAGCGTGCCGTTCCCCTCGCGCCTGGGCAAACCCGCGGAATTCGCGCAGCTGGTGCAGGCGATCATCGAGAATCCGATGGTCAACGGCGAAACGATCCGCCTCGACGGCGCACTGCGCATGGCACCGAAATGAACGCCGTCGCATAACCGCCAATCAAGAAGTCGCCATGAAATCCGCCCTGGGACTGCGCTTCGGCCAGTCCCTGACGATGACTCCGGCACTGCAGCAGGCCATCCGCCTGCTGCAGCTTTCCAGTCTCGACCTGCAGCAGGAGATCGAGCAGGCGCTCGATTCCAACATCCTGCTGGAACGCGACGAAGGCGAAGAGATCGCGGAACCGTCGACCGAGGCACCGACCCCGCCGGCCGCCGAAGGCGACGAGGCCAAGCCGGTAGAGTTGCGCGAAGATGGCGACGTACCGGCGGAATTGCCCGTCGATGCCGACTGGAGCGAGGTTTCCGACGACTATGCCAGTCCGCGCAGCAGCAGCGATGATGCCGAGCTGCGGGATTTCCTCGAAGCCAATCAGCGGGGCGCCACCAGCCTCCACGATCATTTGATCGAACAGGCCCTGATCGCACCGTTCACGGCGCGGGAAGCCGGTCTCGCCGAACACCTGATCGATGCCATCAACGAGGACGGCTATCTCGAGGACTGGCCCGAACTCTCCGCTCGCCTGCTGCAGGAATTCGACGCCAGCGCCGAAGAACTCGAAGCGGTGGTGCACAAGGTCCAGGACCTGGACCCGACCGGCGTCGGCGCCCGCGATCTCGGGGAATGTCTGCGGCTGCAACTCGAACTGATGTCGGTGCGCACGCCGGGGATCAACACCGCGCTGCGCCTGATCGAACAGCACCTGCCGCTGCTGGCGCGCCGCGACGCCTTGCTGCTGGCCAGGACCACCGGGCTGCCGACCACCGAAATCGAACTGGCACTGGCGTTGTTGCGCACCCTGCAGCCCCGTCCCGGGTTGCCGTTTCAGGCCCATGAGTCGGACTACATCACGCCCGACGTTTATGTACAGAAACGTAACAGCCGCTGGGCCGTCTCACTGAATCCGGAGCATATGCCGCGGTTGCGGATCAACAGCCAGTACCAGGGCATGATCCGTCGCGCCGACAGCTCCCCCGACCAGCAGGTCCTGAAACAGCACCTGCAGGAAGCCCGCTATTTCATCAGCAGCCTGGAGGCGCGCAACGAAACTCTGTTGCGGGTGGCGCAGTCCATAGTTGAAGAACAACGCGCGTTTCTGGAGTATGGTGCTGAAGCGATGCGCCCGTTGGTACTCCGCGACATCGCCGAGCAGCTGGGGATTCATGAATCGACTGTATCTCGCGCCACTGCCAACAAGTACATGCTCACGCCGCGTGGGCTGTACGAACTCAAATATTTTTTCTCCAGCCACGTGCAGACCACGGGCGGCGGCATCTGCTCCGCGACGGCGATCCAGGCCATGATCAAACGCATGGTGGCTGCCGAAGACCCGGCGCGCCCGTTGTCCGATGCCACGCTCTCCGAGCTGCTGCTGAAGGAAGGCATACAAGTTGCAAGACGTACCGTAGCCAAGTATCGCGAAGGCTTGGGGATCCCCCCCTCGCATGAGCGCAAATCGCCGGCCTAGGGCCGGTTATCACGAGAGAAGGAGCTTGACGATGAATCTGAACATCTCTGGCCATCATGTCGACGTCACCCTGCCGTTGCGCGACTATGTCGTTTCGAAGCTGAAGCGCCTCGAACGACACTTCGATCACCTGCTGAGTGCCGAAGTGATTCTTACGGTAGACAAGCTGTCACAGAAGGCCGAGGCCACGATTCACGCCAGCGGTGCCAACCTGCACGCTGAAGCGATCAACGACGATATGTACGCCGCGATCGATCTGCTGGCCGACAAACTGACGCAGCAGACCCGCAAGCACAAGGAGAAGATGCGCAGCCATCATCCGCGAGAAGCCCACAAGCGGATGGACCTTCAGTAAAATCACGCTTACCAGGGCCCGACCAGCTTCACTGGTCGGGCCCTTTTCCGTCTCAGAGGGTCATTTGAAAATGAAGATTGCCGAAATCCTGTCCGCGGATCGCGTCAGCCACGGACACACGTTCACGAGCAAGAAGAAAGCGCTGGAGGAGCTGTCGCAGCTGCTGGGCCGTGGTGTTCCCGATGTGGCTGCGGCCGACATTCTCGCCAGCCTCAGTGCCCGCGAGAAGCTGGGCAGCACCGGTCTGGGTCACGGCGTTGCGATCCCGCACGGCCGCATGCCGGGCGTGACGCAGAGCGTCGGTGCGTTCATGCGCCTGAAGCACCCGCTCGATTACGAAGCGCATGACGGCCAGCCGGTCGACCTGAGCTTTGGCCTGCTGGTCCTGCAGGGCGCCACCGAGGCGCACCTGAAGCACCTCGCGGCCATTGCCGAGATGTTCTCCGACGAAAGCTTCTGCAAGAAACTGCGCGCCGCCGCCGACGAAAAGGCCCTGCACGCGCTGCTGGACAGCTATACCCCGGGCGCCTGAGCCCATCTGCACAGGCAGCGGAGGCGCGTCGATGTCCAAGAAGCCGCGCCGTCCGCCGCCCCCCGGCGTCACCCTTCACGGTGTTTTCCTGAATGTCCGCGGCATCGGCGTGCTGCTGCGCGGCGCCAGCGGCGTCGGCAAGAGCGAACTGGCGCTTGAACTGCTGACGCGCGGCCATCGCCTGATTGCGGATGATGCTGCGGATTTCAGCTACCAGAAAAATCAGGTCATCGGCCGTTGTCCGCCGATCCTGAAGGGGTTCATCGAAGCGCGCAGCCTCGGCATCGTCAACGTGCGCCGCCTCTACGGCGAACGCGCGCTGAGTGCGTCGGCGGTGCTGGATCTGGTGATCACCCTGGATGCACCGCAGACCATCGAGGAAACCGGCATGGAGCGACTCAGCGGACGTCGCGGCCAGTGCGAAGTGCTGGGGGTGATGATCCCCGAGGTCTCGATCCCGATCCGGCTCGGGCATAATCTCGCGGTGCTGGTTGAGGCCGCCTGCGGTGACCTGGAGTTGCGTCGCCGCGGTTATCACGCCGACGAAGACCTCAGCCGTCGCCAGTTGAAGGAAATCCGGAAGGAAGAACGCGGAAGGAATGTAGAGACCGACGTGAGTATCGCCAGCCCTACCCATCCGATGCGCCGCCGGTCCGACAAGACCCCGGGGACGCCATCATGAAACTCGTGATCGTCAGCGGCATGTCCGGCGCCGGCAAGACCGTGGCGCTGAAGCAGTACGAAGATCTGGGCTATTACTGCATCGACAATCTGCCGCTGGCGCTGGTCGGGCCGATCGTGAACCGTGCGGCCCGCGCCGCGGGCAGCCGTTACGAGAAACTGGCGATCGGCATCGACGCCCGTGAAAGCCCGAAGGAAATCAGCCGCTTTCCCAGCTATCTCGAACGCTTCAAGTCGCGCGGCGTCGAAACCCATGTGCTGTTCCTGCGTGCCGACGATTCGGTGCTGGTGCACCGCTATTCGGAAACCCGGCGCCGCCATCCGCTGGCGCAGGTCAACGTCTCGCTGACCGAAGCGATCCGGATGGAGCGTGAGCTGCTGGCGCCGATCGCCAACTGCGCCGACGCCACGCTCG
>JBEBWZ010000096.1:0-13108 GCA_040391865.1 Solimonas flava | reverse complement strand
GTCGCAGACCGCGATCCAGCCGTTGCTGCTGGGCGACGCGGCGCGCGCGTTGTGGTTGTCGCAGTACTTGTACGAATGCGGCATCTGGGTGGCGGCGATCCGGCCGCCGACGGTGCCCGTCGGCACCTCGCGCCTGCGCATTACGTTCTCTGCCGCACACAGCGAGCAGCAGGTCGATCAACTGTTGAGCGCGCTCGCCGCAGGCTGGCGCGCGATGCCGGCGAGCGCATGAACGCGCGCAGCCTGTTCGTGACCGGCACCGATACCGGTGTGGGCAAGACCCGCGCGGCCTGTGCGCTGATCCGCCAGGCGCAGGCCTGGGGGGTGCCGGCCTGCGGCTTCAAGCCGGTGGCGTCGGGTTGCGAGACGGATGCCGATGGCCAGCTGCACAATGACGATGCGTTGGCGTTGCTGCGTGCCAGCGGCGTGCATGAGCCTTATGCGGCGATCAATCCGGTGGCGCTGGCGCCGCCGATCGCTCCGCATGTCGCTGCGCGCGAAGCGGGGATCGGGATCACAACAGCGACGCTGGATGCGGCGCATGCCTCGCTGGCGCAACGGCATCCGCTGCTGGTGATCGAAGGGGCGGGCGGCTGGCAGGTGCCGTTGAACGATGACATCGACTTCGCCGACTGGGTCGCGACACATCGATGGCCGGTGGTGCTGGTGGTCGGGGTTCGTCTGGGGTGCATCAATCACGCGCAGCTCAGCGCAGCAGCGATTCAGCGCCGGGCGCCGCTGGTTGGCTGGATTGCCAATGTCCTGCCCCCGGAGCCGCTGCGGATGGAGGAAACCCTGGACACGCTGCGCCACCGATTGCCGGTGCCGCTATGGGGCGTGATTGGCTGCGGACAGGATGACGAGATGGCGGCCGCAGCTCTGGCGGGCGACGGCTACCGCAGCTGGCTGGCGCCGGATTGAGCGCCGGCTGCGCAGTTTTGCGCGCGGATCCGCGCCATGCCGGGTGACAAGCCAAGGGGGCGACAAACGCCCAAAAGCCGTTCGCAACGGCGTTAGCTGCAAAATCCGGGCATCGCGCCGCAGCAGTATCCTTTGCGCCCATTTCCGGCGATGCACTACAATTCCGCGGCTCTAAATCCTCTCCCCCGGATTCTGCAGCGCAATCTGCTCGTGAACGACCCCATGCATGTGTCTGCATTGACCGGCATGATCCGTCCAGCGCGCAGCCGCCAGACATCCAGGGGCAGGTGAAGACGGCCTGCGGCACGCGGTCCGGGTGCGGCGGTTGCATTGATATGTTGGTAAGGGTCGCGCCGGATGGTGCGTGTCCAGCAGTTGCAGACATCTGCCCGGCAGTGGTGCCGGACGGATGCAAACGGGCGTGAGGCCCGCGCAAGAGTTGCCTTTGGGAGAGTGATGATGTCGATGAAGGGATGGCTGGCGCGTATCGCGGCAGGTACCGGACTGGGGTTGGCGACAGCCACCGCCTGGGCTTATACCGAGAGAAGCAACGGATACAACATGCCCACGGGCGTGTCCGAAGTCAGCCGCGAAGTGTTTACCCTGCACATGGCGATGTTCTGGGCCTGTGTGGTGGTTGGCGTGGTGGTCTTCGGTGTGATGATCTGGTCGATCATCTTCCACCGCCGCTCCAAGGGCGCGAAGCCGGCGGATTTCCATGAGTCGACCACGGTGGAAGTCATCTGGACGGCGATCCCCTTCGTGATCCTGATCGGTCTGGCCATTCCCGCTGCCAGCACCCTGATCAAGATGGAAGATTCCCGTAACTCGGATCTGTCGATCAAGGTCACGGGTTACCAGTGGAAGTGGCAATACGAATACCTGGGCCACGACGTCTCCTACTTCTCGACCCTCACGGCCGAGGCGAATGCGGCGCGCCAGCTCAAGTCGGGCATCGACGTCACCAAGATTCCGAACTATCTGGTCGACGTGGATCACCCGCTGGTGGTTCCCGTGGGCAAGAAGATCCGTTTCCTGATCACCTCCAACGACGTGATCCACGCCTGGTGGGTGCCGGATCTGGCGATCAAGAAGGACGCGATCCCGGGTTACGTCAACGAAGTCTGGACCCAAATCGACCAGCCGGGCGTCTACCGTGGCGTTTGCGCCGAGCTGTGCGGCCGTGACCACGGCTACATGCCGATCGTCGTCAAGGCCGTCAGCGAGGAAGAGTACGCAGCATGGCTGGCGCAGCAGCAGGGTGGCGCAGCGCCGGCTCCGGCGGTTGCCGCCGCGCCTGCAGCCGCCGCTGTTCCGGCGGCTGCAGTAGCCGCTGCCGCACCGGCGGAGGAAGCCCCGGCCGCCGCGGCTGCCTTGTCGAAGGACGAACTGTTCGCCAAGGGCGAAACGGTCTACAAGGCCCATTGTGCCGCCTGCCATCAGGTGAACGGCCAGGGTCTGCCGCCGACGTTCCCGTCTCTGGTCAACAGCAAGGTCGTCACCGGCCCGGCTGCCGAGCAGATCGCCCAGGTGCTGAAAGGCAAGAATCTGATGCCGCCGTTCTCGCAGCTGTCGGATACCGAGATCGCCGCGGTTGTCACGTACACCCACAATGCCTGGGGCCACAAGGGCGAAGCTGTACAGCCGGCCGCAGTGGCCGCTGCGCGCAAGTAAGCGCGCAAGCACGCACCGCCCCGCCAGAGTAAAGAGTTCAGGAGTTAGGTCATGGCTCACAACGCACACGCCGCCCACGACGCACACGGGCACGACGATCACGCGCACCACGGCCCCGACAAGGGGATCATGCGCTGGATCAAGACCACCAACCACAAGGATCTGGGCACGCTGTATCTGTTCTTTTCCTTCACGATGTTCTTCATCGGCGGCTTGATGTCGCTGGTGATCCGCGCCGAGTTGTGGATGCCGGGCCTGCAGTTCGTGGAGCCCGAATTCTTCAACCAGATGACCACGATGCACGCGCTGGTCATGATTTTCGGCGGTGTCATGCCGGCCTTCGTCGGCCTTGCGAACTGGATGGTGCCGATGATGATCGGCTGCTCCGATCTCGCGCTGCCGCGCATCAACAACTGGGGCTTCTGGATCCTGCCCTTCGCGTTCACGATGCTGTTGTCCACGCTGTTCATGCCGGGCGGTGCGCCGGCCAGCGGCTGGACCATGTATCCGCCGTTGGTGCTGCAGACCGGTTCGGCGTTCCCGTTCCTGATCTTCGCCGTGCACTTGATGGGTATCTCGTCGATCACCGGTGCGATCAACATCGTGGTCACGATCCTGAACATGCGCGCGCCGGGTATGACCCTGCTGAAGATGCCGATGTTCGCCTGGACCTGGCTGATCACCGCGTATCTGCTGATCGCCGTGATGCCGGTGCTCGCCGGTGCCGTGACCATGTTGCTGACCGACAAGTACTTCGCCACCAGCTTCTTCTCGGCGGCCGGCGGCGGTGACCCGGTGATGTTCCAGCACATCTTCTGGTTCTTCGGTCACCCCGAGGTCTACATCATGATCCTGCCGGCGTTCGGTATCGTCAGCACGATCATTCCGACCTTCGCGCGCAAGGCCCTGTTTGGCTATGACTCGATGGTGTACGCCACCGCGTCGATCGGCTTCCTGTCGTTCCTGGTCTGGGCGCATCACATGTTCACGGTCGGCATTCCGCTGGCCGGGCAGTTGTTCTTCATGTTCGCAACCATGCTGATCGCGGTTCCGACCGGCGTGAAGGTGTTCAACTGGGCGGCAACCATGTGGAAGGGCTCGATGACCTTCGAGACCCCGATGCTGTTCTCGATCGCGTTCGTGCTGCTGTTCACCATCGGCGGCTTCTCGGGCCTGATGCTGGCGCTGACCCCGGTTGATTTCCAGTACCACGACACCTATTTTGTGGTGGCGCACTTCCACTACGTGCTGGTACCGGGCGCGGTGTTCTCGATCATCGCCGGCATCTATTACTGGATCCCGAAGTGGACCGGTCGCATGTACAACGAGACGCTCGGCAAGCTGCACTTCTGGCTGTCGGCGATCTTCATCAACCTGACCTTCTTCCCGCAGCATTTCGTGGGTCTGGCAGGCATGCAGCGCCGCGTTCCGGACTACGCCATCCAGTTCACCGACTTCAACATCATGAGTTCGGTGGGCGCATTCGGCTTCTTCCTGGCGCAGTTCATCTTCGTCTACAACATGCTGGCCAGCTGCTACGGCTGGGGCGGTCGCAAGCAGAACCTGCCGAACCGGGTCTGGGACGGCGCGCATGGTCTCGAATGGACCGTGGCATCGCCGGCGCCGTATCACACCTTCGAAGATCCGCCGCGGATTGGCGACGACGAGCTGACGACCACGGCGCATGCCGAGGGCGCGCAGCCGGCCGGTTCCAAGCACTGAGATCGAGATGGATAACCGCGACCCCAAGCAGCTCGCGCGGCGCAATGTGGTGCTGTTCGTCGTCCACATCGTGCTGGTCGTGCTGCTGGTCGCGGCATTCGTCTATTCGGTAAAGAGTCAATGAGCAATGGTGCCCGCCGCTGGCATGTCGCGCGGCTGGTGGGAGCCGTCATCGGGATGTTCGCGTTCGGTTTTGCGCTGGTCCCGCTCTACGACATGCTGTGTGATGCGATCGGCCTCAATGGTCGCGTCAAGATGGAGGCGATCTCGGCCAGCACGCCGGTCGAGATCGACAGCAGCCGTACCGTGACCGTGGAGTTCGTGACCACGGTCAACGGCGGTCGCAATTGGCATTTCCGTGCCGAGCAGCCCAGCATCGAGGTGCATCCCGGGCAGCTGTACACGGTGGATTTCTACGCGCGCAACACCGAGGATCACGACCTCGTGGCGCAGGCGGTGCCGCAGGTGGCGCCGACCAAGGCGGCGCGTCACCTGAAGAAGACGGAATGTTTCTGTTTCAACAACCAGCCGTTCAAGGCCGGGGAAGAGAAGCACATGCCGGTGGTGTTCATGCTCGATCCCGAGCTCCCCATCGATGTGGATAGAGTGACCTTGTCGTACACTTTTTTCGACGTCTCAGACGTCGCCTTGAAGCAAGATTGAGAGAACCTAGGAGCTGAACATGGGGACCCAAGCCACCCACAACCCCGAGCGCTATTTTGTACCTCAGCCGAGCGCCTGGCCCTTCTGCCTGACGGTCGGGTTGATCGCTTTGCTGGCTGGCGTATCCGCCTATCTGGAAGACGCGCATGTCGGTCCGGTGCCGATCTGGGCGGGCATCATCCTGTCGATCTACATCATCTTCCGCTGGTTCCGCGGTGTTGCGCTCGAGAGCGAAGGCGGGCTGTACGGATCGCAGGTTGACCGGACCTATCGCCTCAGCATGGGCTGGTTCATCTTTTCCGAAGTGATGTTCTTCGGTGCGTTCTTCGGCGCGCTGTTCTACGCGCGCAACCTGTCGCTGCCCTGGCTGGGCGGCGAAGGTGCCAAGATCGCCACGCACCTGACCCTGTGGCCCGGTTTCGAGACGGTGTGGCCGTCGAACGGCCCGGCCAATGTCGGCGGTGCGTTCGAGACCATCCCGGCCTTCGACGTGCCCTTGATCAACACCATCCTGCTGCTGATCTCCGGTGTGACGCTGACGCTGGCGCATCACGCGCTGAAGGAAGGCAAGCGCGGCACCACGATCCTGTGGATGTGGGCCACCGTCGCCCTGGGCTGCGGGTTCCTGTTCTTCCAGGTCGAGGAGTACATCCACGCCTATAACGACCTCAACCTGACGCTGGGCTCGGGCATTTACGGCTCGACCTTCTTCATGCTGACCGGCTTCCACGGCGTGCACGTGACCCTGGGCACGATCATGCTGCTGGTGATCACGCTGCGCCTGATGTCGGGACACTTCAAGCCGGAGTCACATTTCGGCTTCGAGGGTGTGGCCTGGTACTGGCACTTCGTCGACGTGGTCTGGCTCGGCCTGTTCGTGGTGGTCTACTGGATCTGATCCGCGATCCGGAACTGAAAAAGGCGACCGCAAGGTCGCCTTTTTCGTTATCGCGCCAGCACCGTCTCAGGGCTGTGGCTGCTGTTGTTCGGGCGGCATCTGCACCGGCACGATGCCGTGCGGCTTGATCCAGCCCTGCCAGTAGGCCAGCAGCACGAACAGGATCATCGTGACCGACAGCGCGACGCGAATCTTCAGGCTGGTGAGGGTGCGTCGGCGGCTGCTGGGGTCGCGAATCAGGAACACCATGCTGACCATCAGCGCGGAAACAATGGCAAGCAGGAGTACGACGATGACGATCTTGACGGTCATGGGCAGGGGACAGCGGGCGGATTTGCGGGCATCATAGCCGCCCGAGCGCCGGCTGTAGCGTGGCCGTGCCGATATCCAAATGCCGCAAACGCGAACGGAGCCGATGTCATCCTGGTCCTTCAAGCCGCCCTGGTGGGCGATCGTGCTGGTCATGATTCTGATCCCGGTCATGATCGCGCTTGGCTTCTGGCAGCTGGAGCGCGGACGGTCAAAGGCAGAGTTGCAGGCACGCTATTTCGACGCCGCACAGGGGACGCCTCAGGCGCTGACCGCTGACAGTGTTGCCGACACGCTGATGATCGAACGCGCCACCGTGCGTGGACGCTATGATCCGCAACGTCAGCTGCTGCTCGACAATCAGAGCCATCGTGGACGCCCCGGTTATCACGTGCTGACGACACTGCAAACCGCGGATGGCGGCATCATCCTGGTCGATCGCGGCTGGATCCCGTTACCTGCGACCGCCGCGCTGGAGGCCGTTGCCATGATGCCCGCGGAAGGCGAACAGCAGGTCGAGGGTTATTGGCGCAGCCTGCCGGTACCGGGCATGCACCTCGCATCGGACAATTGCGCACAGACACCGTGGCCGCGGCTGGTGCAATACCCGAGCATCGCCGATCTGCGCTGCATTTACGGCGAGCGCATGGCCGACGGTCTGTTGTTGCTGGACCCGGCTGCGGCGGGAGGGTATGTCCGCGAATGGCAGCAGGCACCGGAACTGTCGCCGGACAAGAATTACGGTTACGCCGTGCAGTGGTTTGCGTTCGCGCTGACGCTGCTCATCATTTTCATCAAGCTCAATCTTCGTCGCACCCATGACTGACGTCCGCCCTCGTGGTCGCAAGCAGCTGCTGCTGCTGACGGCACTGTTCTTCGCGCCGCTGCTGGCGGCGCTCCTGCTGTACTTCCTGTTGCCGGACTGGCGACCGCAGACGCGGACCAACTACGGCACCCTGGTGACGCCGGCGCGGCCGTTGCCGGATCTGCCGCTGCTGGACCAGGACGGCAAGCCGATCGACGAGCATCTGTTGCTGGGCCGTTGGATCTTCCTGTATGCCGGCGGTGAGTCCTGCGATCAGGGCTGCGAAGAAAAGCTGCATCAGATCCGCCAGATCCGCACCCTGCTGAACGAAAAGCGCTCGCGCGTGTTGCGGGTCTATCTGGCACCGGACGCGGCGGCGTTGAGCGCTGCGCATACGCAACTGGCGGCAGAGAACCCGGATCTAGCGTTCGTCACCGACGAAGCGGCGCAAGGGGCCTTGCGCGAATTCTTCGCACCGCAGCAGCCGCAGGCGCTGTACCTGATCGATCCGCTGGGCAACTGGCTGATGGTCTATGACGGCAAGGCGGATTCCCGGGGCATCCTCAAGGACATCAAGCGCCTGCTGCGCGTCAGCCAGATCGGCTGAGCACGCGGGGCGGCTGCCGCAAGCCCGAGACCGGCCGGCAGGGCGGTCACGGGCAGTTACTGCGCACACCCTGTAAAATCCGCCCGCCTCCCGAGCCGTAACGGCCTGTCCTCGCGTCCCTTTTCGTCGTGTCTGCCATGTCCTGGTTTCGTCGTATCAGCGTCACCGCATTGATCCTGTGCCTGTGTGTCGTCGTGTTCGGTGCCTATGTGCGCCTGTCCGACGCCGGACTGGGCTGTCCCGACTGGCCGGGGTGCTACGGTCATATCGGGGTCCCCGCTGCCGATCACGAAGTGTCGCGTGCGGAAGCACGTTTCCCGGAACGCCCGGTCGAAGCGCACAAGGCGTGGAAGGAAATGATCCATCGCTATCTCGCGTCCACGCTGGGGCTGTTGATCGTGGCCATGGCGTTCCTGTCCTTGCGCCGCCGCAGTGCCGACGGTGAGCCGGCGCCGCCGCGGCTGTTGCCCTGGGCGCTGGTGGCGCTGGTGATCTTCCAGGGGATCCTCGGGATGTGGACCGTGACCTGGCAACTGAAACCGCTGGTGGTGACGGCGCATCTGCTCGGCGGCATGGCCACGTTTTCGCTGCTGCTCTGGCTGTGGTGGTCGGTGCGACCGCTGGCGGCCGTGGCGGTCGCGTCCGAGCGTCGTCACGAGCACCGTTCCGAGCGCCAGCTGGCTGTGGCCAATGAGCGCGAACAGGGGCTTGCCGTAGCCGCCGCGTCTGCCGCGCCGCCGCGTCTGCGTCTGTTTGCCGGCATCGCCCTGGTTCTGTTGATCGGGCAGATTTTCCTGGGCGGCTGGACCAGCACCAACTATGCGGCGCTGGCCTGTCCGGATCTGCCGACCTGTCACGGCAGCTTCTGGCCGGAAACCGATATCCCGACCGCGTTCACACTCTGGCATGGCCTCGGCATCAACTATGAGTACGGCATCCTCGATGCGCGGGCACGAGTCACCATCCATCACTTCCACCGCGTCGGCGCGGTGGTGCTGAGTGCCGCATTGCTGCTGCTCGGTGCCTGGCTGCTGCGCAAGGGCGGGGCGCCATTGTGGCGCCGGTTCGGCATTGCGGTTCTGGCGGCGCTGAGCCTGCAGCTGCTGATCGGCGTCAGCATCGTCATGCTGCAGCTGCCGCTGCTGTTGGCCGCAGCTCATAACGCCGGCGCCGCCATCCTGCTGGCGGTCCTGGTTTCGCTGAACTACCACGCCTGGGCGGCATCCAGATCCAGATCATGACCGCCACCATGTCAACGACGAAGCCGGAATCGCTGCGCAGTCGCGCACGCGAGTATTACGAGTTGTGCAAGCCGCGTGTGGTGATGCTGATCGTGTTTACCGCGGTCGTTGGCATGTTCCTGGCCGTGCCGGGGCTGCCGCCGTGGTCGGCGCTGATCTGGGGCACGATCGGCATTGCGCTGCAGGCGGCTTCGGCTGCCGCAGTGAACCAGATCATCGATCGCAACATCGACGCGCGCATGGCGCGTACCTGCGGTCGCCCGCTGGTCACCGGCACGCTGACGATGACGCAATCGATTGCGTTCGCGACGGTGATCGGCATTGCCGGCTTCGCATTGCTGTGGGCGCTGGTCAATCCGCTGACCGCCGTGCTGACGCAGTTCACGCTGATCGGTTACGCCGGCATCTACACGCTGTACCTGAAGCGTGCGACGCCTCAGAACATTGTCATCGGTGGCGCCGCGGGCGCTGCGCCGCCGTTGTTGGGCTGGGTCGCGGTCACCGGTGAAGTGCACGCGCATGCACTGATCCTGTTCGGCATCATCTTCATCTGGACGCCGCCGCATTTCTGGGCGCTGGCGATCGAGCGTCGCGACGAATACGCGAAGGTCGATGTGCCGATGTTGCCGGTCACCCACGGCATCGCATTCACGGCAACGCAGGTGCTGCTGTACACCGTACTGCTGATCGCGATGACCACGCTGCCGTTCGCGACCGGCATGTCGGGCTGGCTCTACCTGGCGGGCTCGCTGGTGCTCAACGGCATCTTTCTGTACTACGCGGTGCGCCTGAAGTGGTGGCCGGCACCCGGCTTGCCGATGCGCACCTTCGGTTATTCGATCGTCTATCTGATGGGTATCTTCACCTTGCTGCTGGTCGATCATTACCTGGTGCAGTTTCTGAGCTAGCCGCAAGCGCACAAACAAAAAAGCCCGCAGACAGTGCGGGCTTTTTTGTTTGCAACCTTGACGCTTATGCGGCTTCGACTTCGATCGCCTTGCGCAGCTTCTTCATCGCCGCCGCCTCGATCTGGCGGATGCGCTCGGCCGACACGCCATACTCGTTGGCGAGTTCCTGCAGCCCGGTCTTTTCACCGTCGTGCAGCCAGCGGCGCTGCAGGATGTCGCGTGAACGCGCATCAAGTGCGCTCATCGCGGTGTGCATGCGCGCTTCGCGCGCGTCCTGCCATTCGTCTTCCTCGATCGCGGCGAACGCATCGGTGCCGTCGGCGAGGAAATCTTCCGGCATGTACGCTTCTTCGCCATCGCTGGGGCCAGCGCTGAACGAAACGTCGCCGCCGCCCATGCGCGCTTCCATCTGGAACACTTCTTCCGGCTTCACCTTCAGATCGGCGGCAATCGCGGCCGCTTCGGCCTGATTCAGCCAGCCAAGCTGCTTCTTCGACGAGCGCAGGTTGAAGAACAGCTTGCGCTGCGCCTTGGTGGTCGCAATCTTGACGATGCGCCAGTTCTTCAGGATGTACTCGTGGATCTCGGCCTTGATCCAGTGCACCGCAAAGCTGATCAGGCGCACGCCGACTTCGGGATCAAAGCGCTTGACCGCTTTCATCAGGCCGATATTGCCTTCCTGGATCAGGTCGGCCAGCGGCAGGCCATAGCCGAGATAGCCGCGGGCGATGTGCACTACATGGCGCAGATTGGACAGCACCATCTGTTGCGCGGCCCCGACGTCCTGGGTATCGCGCAGACGCTCGGCCAAGGCTTTTTCGCCGGCGGCATCGAGCGTCGGCAACTGGTTCACATGAGCGATGTAGCTGTCGAGGCTGGCAGCCAGCGGCACCAGCGACATCGGTTCGCGGCGGGCAACGGCAGTCATCGGAGCGGTCATAGCAGTCATCGTTCAACTCCCTCGTGAGCAGATCTTAGCACTCGGGGAAATAGAGTGCTAAGTGCCATGGGAAGTTCAGTGGGTTTTTCAAGCCTCTATTTTTGAAGCTATTTTGGCTCGATGCTGGCCAGGCGCCGGGTCACCGTCACGAGGGCCCCCGCCCAGCCCAGCACGATGCCGGCCCCGATCAAGGCGAGACCGTCGCCAAAGGCGAGACCGCTGAGCTTGAAATCGCTGGCGTAAAGCGCGGCCAACTCGGCGCTGGGCGCACCGAGGGCGCGGGTGCCGAGGATCACCATGATCCAGGCCAGCACGCCGCCGGCCAGGCCGAACCAGAAGCCGGAATAGAGGAAGGGACGCCGGATGAAGCTGTTCGGTGCGCCGACCAGTTTCATCACTTCAATCTCTTCCCGGCGCGCTTCGATGTCGAGACGGATGGTGTTGCCGATGATCACCATCACCGCCAGGCCCAGCAACAGCGCGATGATGCCGACCGCACGCTGACCGATGGCGATCAGTGCGTACAGCCGCTCCAGCCACTTCTGGTCCAGGCGCGCCAGTTCGACTTCCGGCAGTTTTTCGAGACGTTGCAGCAGCGCCTGGACTTCCGTTTTGCCGAGGTGACGATTGGGACTGACCGCGATCACCGCGGGCAGCGGATTGTCCTGCAGCAGTTCCAGGGCATCGCCGAAACCCGATTCGGAGCTGAACTCCTTCAGCGACTGCGCGCGCGAGATGTAGCGCGCCTTGGCGATGGCGGCTTCGGCGTTGAAACCCTTGGTCAAGGCCACGCCGCGTTCCTCGGTGACGCTGTCCTTCAGGAACAGCGAGATCTGCAGCGACTCCTGCCAGCTGTACGCGACCGTGGAGATGTTGTTGGTCAGCACGTGCAGGCCGGCCGGCAGTGCCAGCGCGATGCCGATCACCAGCGCCGTCAGCAAGGCCGACAGCGGCGCGCGGCCGATCTTGCCCAGCGAGAAGAAGAACACCCGCAGATGTTCCTGCGCGAAACGCGCGAGCCAGTTCGGTCGCTCCATCCCCGCTTCAACGAAGGCCATCGCGATCTCCGAGGCGGGATGCGGCGGTGGGGCGCTTGTCGGTGATCGCGCCGTGCTCGAGATGGATGATGCGATGCGGCAGGGCTTCGATCAGGTCGATCGCATGGGTGGCGATCATCACGCTGACGCCCGCCTGATTGAAATGCTCGAAGCCACGCATCACTTCCAGCGCCATTTCCGGATCGAGGTTGCCGGTGGGTTCGTCGGCGAGGATCAGCGCCGGCTTGGTGACGATGGCGCGGGCGATGCCGACACGCTGCTGCTCGCCGCCGGAGAGTGTCAGCGGCAGGGATTTTTCGCGGTTGAGCAGGCCCACCGCGTCCAGTGCGGCGCGCACGCGGCGGCCGATGTCGGTGTAGGTGTAGCCGCGGATCACCAGTGGCAGCGCCACGTTGTCGAACACCGAGCGATCGTGCAGCAGGTTGAAGTTCTGGAACACCAGACCGATGCGGCTGCGGAAATCCGGCACTTTCGCGGGTTTCAGTACCGACAGATTCTGCCCCATCACCACCACCTGTCCGCGGTTGACGCGGCACAGCAGCGCGATCAGGCGCAGCAGCGTGGTCTTGCCCGCACCGCTGGGGCCAGTGACATACAGCATTTCGCCCTGATCGATCTTGAAGCTGACGTTGTTGAGCACGTCCTGACCGCCGGGATAGCGGTAGCTGACCTGGTCGAAGCGGATGATTTCGGTCATGGAGGGCCAGCCGGGATTCGTGCAGCGGCGGGGAATCCGCAGGGGAGCGTTGCGCATCGGTGTGCGGGTAGATAGATGCACTGACCGTAGGCAGTCGCGCGCGCTTCTACGAATCCCGAATCCCGAATACCCATTCCCGTTCTCATCATTCCCCAATCAATGCGTCGGCAAATGCCTGTGCGTCGAACGGCTGCAGGTCTTCGACCGCTTCACCGATGCCGATGAACCGGACCGGCAGCGCCATGCGCCTTGCGATCGCCAGCAGGATACCGCCCTTCGCAGTGCCGTCCAACTTGGTGATCACCAGACCGGTGAGGCCGATCGCTTCGTGGAACTGGATCGCCTGCGTCAGGGCATTGCCGCCGGTGGTGGCGTCGACCACCAGCAACACTTCGTGCGGCGCGTAGGGGTCGTGCTTCTGCACCACCCGCTTGATCTTGCGCAGCTCCTCCATCAGATGCGACTGCGTATGCAGACGTCCGGCGGTGTCGGCAATGATCAGATCGATGTTGCGCGCCTTGGCCGATTGCACTGCGTCGTAGATCACGCTGGCCGAGTCGGCGCCTTCGCCCTGCGCCAGCACCGGCACATCGGCGCGCGTGCCCCAGGTCTTGAGCTGCTCGACCGCTGCGGCGCGGAAGGTGTCGCCGGCGGCCAGCAGCACG
>JBEBWZ010000095.1:0-13227 GCA_040391865.1 Solimonas flava | reverse complement strand
TATCACTACTGAACCGCACCATGGCCTCAGAACGGATACTGGCCGCGATCGATCGCCAGGAAATCACCGAGTTCATCGTCGCCAATTCGATGTACGCCGACAACGGCAGGCACAGCGCCGATGACTGGGAGCGCTATCGACTGCGCTACGACGACCGGGTGAACGTGGACTACAGCGGCACGCTCGGCGATCCGCCGCGCGCCGTCGCACGCAATCTGCTGATGCCGTACTGGAAAAGCCTGATCGATGCCTTCGACATCACCCAACATGTGGTGAGCAATGTGGTGGTCACACTCGATGGCGACAGTGCCAGCACGCGTGCCTACGTGATCTCCACTCACCGCATCGACCAGGACGTCTGGAGCTGCGGCGGCATCTATCACCACGGCCTGCGCCGCGCCGCCGATCGCGATGGCGGCTGGCTGATCACCGCACAGGGTTTCACCCCGCTGTATGACCACGGTGACCGCAGCGTGTTCGAGCGCGGCATTGCCCGGGCTCTGCCCTCGCCGCTCAAGGCAGCCGCACCCAATCACTAGCACTTGTTGAATCACCGCACGACGCGGTATCACTCACCCAGACACTACGGAAACTCGCTATGAACCGCCTCAAGGACAAGGTCTGCATCATCACCGGCGCCGCACTGGGCATCGGCCGTGGCACCGCGCATCTGATGGCCGCCGAAGGCGCGAAGGTGGTCGTCGCCGACGTCAATCGGGAGGGCGCCGAAACGGTCGCCGCCGCCATTCGCGCGGACGGCGGCGACGCCCTCGCGGTGCAGATGGACGCGCTGAACGATGCCTCGATCAAGGCCATGGTCGATACCGCCTACCAGACGTACGGGCGCATCGACGTGCTGTACAACAACATCGGCTTCACCGACAGCCAGCGCGACACCAATGTCATCGACATGGATTGGGATTACTGGCAGACGGTGGTGCAGCTGAACCTGGGCAGCACGGTGTATGCGGCACGTTGCGTACTGCCGCTGATGATCAGGCACGGCGGCGGGTCGATCATCAATACCGCGTCGATGGCGGCGCTGCACGGGATGATGCAGCCCACCGCGTACTCCGCGACCAAGAGCGGCGTGATCGCGTTCTCGCGCAGTGTCGCGGTGCAGTACGGCAGCCAGGGCGTGCGCTGCAACACCATCGCGCCGGGTCTGATCATGACCACGCGCGCACCGAACTGGCCGCCGGCGATGCTCGACATTTTCCGCAAGCACACGCCGGTGCAGCGCTTCGGTCAGCCGGAAGACATCGGCCATCTCGCCGTGTTCCTGGCCTCCGACGAGTCCGGCTTCATCACCGGCCAGCTGTTCAAGGTCGACGGTGGCGTCAGCATCCAGAATCCGGTCACGCCGGATCTGCTGGCTCTGGGCAAGCAGTAAAGCTGCTGACGGTTCAGCGACGCGGCAAGGAATTTGCCGCGCCGCTGAACCCCTCAGTCACACCAGTTCGGTTCGCGCTTTTCGAGAAACGCCAGCGCACCTTCGCGACCATCGGGCGACAGGCGCATGCGCGCACAGGCCGCTTCGGTCAAGGCCTGCGCCGCCACATCATCGAGGCGTGCGGCAACCCGCGCCACCGCCAGGCTTTCACGAACAGCCTGCGGCGAATTGGCGGCGATGCGCGTCGCCAGTGACAACGCCGCGGCCAGCACCTGCTCGTCATCGACCAGATGATTGACCAGGCCGACCGCATGCGCGCGTTCCGCGGGAACCAGATCGCCAGTCAGCAGCCATTCCAGCGCGATCGCCTGCGGTACGCGTTGCGGCAAACGATAGACACCACAAGCACCCGCCAAGGTGCCGCGACGCGTTTCCGGCAGCCCCAGACGTGCGGTAACGCCGGCCACGATCATGTCGCAGGACAAGGCCAGCTCCAGACCGCCGCCCGCCGCCACACCGCGCACTGCAGCGATCCAGGGTTTGCGCCGCGGATAGCTCGCCAAACCCAGATAGCCTCCGCGCGGGCGCAGCAACTCCTGATCGCGCCCTGCGGCGACGGTCGCAAGATCCGCCCCCGCACTGAAGGCCTGCGCACCAGCCCCGGTCAGCACCACCACGCGGATCGACGGGTCCTGTTCCAGCTCGTCCGCCGCCGCTTCCAGCGCCTGCGCCATCTTCGGCGTGATCGCATTGCGCGCCGCAGGACGATCGAGAATCACGCAAGCGACATGGCCGGGCTCGCGCTGGACCCGCACGTCACCATCGGTACTCACGCTCATGCCGATCCCTCGGCCTTGCTGCGCTTCAGGGGCTTGCTGCCCGCTGCCGGCTTGCTCACGATTTTTCTGCTGCCAGCTTTCTTCACGGTTTTCTTCACGGCTTTCTTCACCTGCTTGCGGGCGGCAGGTGCATCGGCTTTTTCGGCCTTTCTTGCCGTGGTCCCCTCGCCCTCTTCCTCGCCGTGGCTCAGGGTCTGCAACCAACTGCGCCGCAGTGCCTGGCCATACCAGGCATCCACCAGCTTCAGATGCCGCGCCATCAGGCGCCTTGCCAGCGCGGCCTCACCGGCGCTGATCGCCGCGGCCAGCTCGGCATGGCTGTCGATGAACACTTTCCAGACATCCGGGGTCGGCACCTCGGTGGAGTAATGCGCCGCGATCTCGGCCATGACCTTGGTGAACAACCCGATCACCGCATTGCCGCTGAGCGTGCTGAGCGTGTCGTGGAAACGGCCGTGCACTTCCAGCACCGCCTCGCGCGGCGCCTTGCGCTGCTGCTCCAGAATGTCATCCAGCATCGCACGCCCTGCGGCATCGATACGGCGTGCCGCCGACTGCGCCGCAGACGTCTGGATCACACGCCACAGTTCATAGAAATGGCGCGGCTTCAGACGCGCGTACTGAAAGTAGATCGAGGTCAGTTCGACCGTGTAATCGGGACTCGGCGCACTGGCGACCAGACCGCCGCCCAGGCCGCGGCGCACCTGCACGATGTCATGCAGCTCCAGCGTGCGCACCGCCTCGCGGAATACCGCACGGCTGACACCGTAGCGGCTGCACAGCTCGGGCTCCGAACCGATACGGCTGCCCGGGGCCATGCCCGCAAGCGCGATGTCGTGTGCAATCCGCAGCGAAACCCGATGCCCGAGCTTCGGCAGTGCACCACCGCTGTCGTCGGCCAGTCGCTGCACACTCAGGGTCAGGGCGCTGCCACCATCGGACTTGCGCCGCAGCCGCTTCAGCTGCTGCTCCGCCTGGTCGCGCGCGCGCTGCGCCGCCGTGCGCAGGGCCATGCGCGCCGCCACCTCGTTGCCGCTGACAATGGCATCCACCAGCTCGCGTTTCTCGCGGCGCGCCTCCGCCAGAAGATGCTTGATCCGCGGATGCCCCGGAGCGACGGTCAGCATGTCGCTGGTGACCCGATACAGGGCCTCCAGCAACAGCAACAGCGCACCGTTTCTCGATAGCGCGGCGATATCGCTGCGCAAAGCCAGTTGCAGTTGCACGTCGCGCGCCACATCGTCGGCTGGTGTTGCCAGCAGATGGTCGAGCAGTTTCTGCAGCTCGCGCAGATCGGCGTCCGTGGCCCGTTCGCAGACCAGACCGATCATCAGTTCTTCTACTACCTCACGTGCTTCGAACAGTTCGTTGAGGCTGACCGATGCCAGTTCCAGATAGCTGGCAACCGCCAGCACCACCGAATCGCGCGCCGGCTGCTGGATCACCAGACCGCCGTTGACACCACGCCGCATGCGCGCCACGCCATGACGCTCGACCTGGCGAATCGCTTCACGCAAGGTCGAACGGCTGACCTTGTAGCGCCGCATCAGCTCTTCCTGATTGCCCAGAACCTCGCCGACCGGCCAGCCGCGAGCCGCGATATCGCGCTTGATCGCGTAGGCGATCACCTCCCCCAGCTTCCGGGTGCGCGCGACCTCGGACTCCTTGGGGATCTGGAATAGGCGTGCGCCACGGCGGTTGCGGGCACGTTGCGATGCGGTATCGGCAGAAGCGTCCATGACACTCGATGACATTTAGTAGGCCAATTTTGAAGTCATGCGCGGAAATGTCGCACACCGCCATAACGAACGGTACCCCTCGAGCCTTATTTCCCATGTCACGGGCTGGCACGGCCGCGTCAATTTGAATTAGGATACTATTTAACAACACCCGTGACCATGCAGGCATTGCCGGTCGAGGTGCCGATAACGACGCAGCCACAGAGGAGGAATGCGCCGGTGAAAGCAGGCGCTGCACAACAGATGGCGGAAGCCACATCCACTTTGCGTCCCGCAAGCGAGACGCCGCCCGAGCCACGGTTTTTCGATCCCGTGGAAACCCTTTCCCGAGCGCGCCTGCAGCAGTTGCAGGAGCAGCGCCTGCAGCGCGTCATTGCGCACGCCTACGAGAAGTCGCCGCTGGTGCGCCACAACTGGCAGGCCGCCGGCGTGTCACCCCAGGACATCCGCAGCATCGCCGACTTCCGGCGGCTGGCACCGTTCATGGACAAGGATCAGGTCCGCGCCTGGCGCGACGAGCATGACGATCCTTTCGGCGGCCTGCTGTGCGTGCCGCAATCCGATGTCAGCTTCATCGCCTCCAGCTCCGGCACCACCGGCGACCCGACGCTGTTCAGTTGGCGCTGGAGTTCGGAAGACGGGCTGGGCAACGATTGTCCCGGACTGGATCCCGACGGCACCGCCAATTTCTGGCCGAACACGCCGCGTGATCTGTGGGGCATGGGGGTGCGGCCTGGAGATTACGTGGTGTTTCTCGCCAATCGCGTGCGCGGCCCGGTGTTCCGCGTGGTCGAACGCCTGGGCGCGATCCCGGTGCTGCTGAGCTATCACCCGGATGACACCTATTCGTTCGTGGAGATGTCGCGCCGCTATCGCCCGGCGGTGCTGTTCACCGCCAGCAATCCCTTCATCTTCCAGCTCGAGACGCTGGAGAAGGAGATGGGCATCGACATGCAGGAAGTGCTGTCGAGCTACAAGGCGGTGATGTTTGCCGGCGAGCCGATGGGGCCGCGCAACCGGCGCCTGCTCGAGGGCTGGGGCCTCAGCGGCCGCATCTACAACCAGACGGCATTTGGCGATATCACCGTGGCCCACGAGTGCCCGCAACACGATGGCATGCACGCGCACGAGGACCTGGCACTGGTGGAGCTGGTCGATCCGCAAACCGGCGAACTGATCGAAGGCGACGGCATCGGCGAGTTGTGCGTGACCTCGCTGATCAACGATGTCGATCCGCTAATCCGCTATCGCTCCGGCGACATGGTGCGCCTGACGTCCGAACCCTGCGCCTGCGGCCGTACCGGCGCGCGCTTCTGGACGGTCGGTCGTTCCGGCGACGAAGTGGTGGTCGACGACCGCACGATCCTGCCGATGGATGTCTGGGGCGCAGTCGAGGATGTACCGGAATGTTCCGCAGGACTGTTCCAGGTGATCCGCACCGGTCGCCACATGCCGAAGCTGCGCCTGCGCGTCGGACATGACAGCACTCGCGATGTCGACACCGTGCGCGCGCGGCTGGTCGCTTCGGTCAAGGCCGCCGTGGGTCTCGAACCGGAGATCGAGCTGGTGCCCTACGCCGAACTGCTGAAGATCGGCCCCCGCAACAAGATTCCGCGGACGACCAAACAATGAGCGACTTCCCGAAACCCAGCCCTTACCTGGCGCGCCCGGACGGCGCGCCGTGGATGGTCGGCATGGCGCGCTTCAGCTGCGGCAACCTGCCCTATCCGCTGAGCCGCCGCGACATCGAATGCGACAGCGAATGGGCCTTGCGCGTCTACGGCTGGCTGGATCTTGAAGCCGGACAACCCGTGCACCTGATCGGTGATGGCGCCGATGAAGTCAGCTGGTGGCCGTTCGAGAACGCCGCGATCCGGCGCCGCATCCCGTGGATCCAGGCCGAGGCCAGCGCCTTCGATGCGGCGCGTACCGACATGGTGCTGCGCCGTTTCCGGCTGCAGGCCGTGCTGGGCCTGTCGCTGCCGGTGCTCGAACACCTGCAGGCACTGGATCGCGATCTGCCGCAGCTGCTGTCGACAATGCGCGCCATCGTCGCTACGCCAGCAGCGGCCGCACTGCTGCGCACACTCGGCATTCCCGCCTGGCGTCAGATCCAGCTGGGACCGATCTTCGCATTCGAAGCGGCGGACGGCGGCGGCGCACGCTACGACCACAGCGAATGGCGGGTCGATGCACGCGACGGCGAACTGATGCTGTCGAGCATGAACAGCCGCGCAGCACCGTTTGCGCAGATCGGCACCGGCGTCCGTGGCCAGGTGGCGGTGGTCGACAACGAACGTCGCATCTTCATCGATTGACATGAGTGCCCACGCAGCGGCGGCGGTCACGCCGGACGCGCCCGAAGGCCTGCCGCCCGGCATGCCGCGGCGCGTGGCCGCGTCGCTGATTGCGATTCCCCTGGTGCACGGCATCGGGCAGTCGCTGCTGTTCGCGATCCTGCCGGCCGTCGCACGCGATCAAGGCATCAGTGACCTGCGTGTCGGCATGGTCTACATGCTGCCGGCGATCGCCTGGTCGCTGCTCACCGCCTGGTGGGGACATCGCTGCGACCACTGGGACCGCAAACCGATCCTGCTGTTGAGCGTGCTCGGCTTTGCCGCATCGATGCTGATGTTCGCCGGCGCCGCGGCCGCCGCGTACGCAGGCTGGATCGGCGCCACCGCACTGTGGCTGCTGATCCTGCTGTCGCGGCTGGTCTACAGCGGCCTCAGCAGCGGCGCACTGCCGGCGATGCAGGCCTACGTGATCCAGCGCAGCCAGCCCGCGCAACGTCTCACCGCCATCAGCCGCATCACCGCGGCCTGGAATTTCGGCTCCCTGCTCGGCCCTGGCGTGATCGGCATCCTCGCCGCCTTCGGCACCCTGACCCCGATCCTGGCGGCAGGCGCCTTCGCCGTCGCCGTCTGGGCCGTGGTCCGGCGCACGCTGGAGGCACAGCCGCCGCGTGCGCGCCCCAGCGGCCACCTGCCGCGCTTGAGTCCGTTCGATTCGCGCATCCGCACGGTACTGCTGCTGGGTCTCTGCGGCAGCCTCAGCCAGGCCATCCTGTTCCAGACCCTGGGTTTCTATTTCATCGACGGCCTGCAGTTCAGCACCCAGGACACACCGCGCGTGGTCGGCATCGCGCTGATGCTGTCGGCGCTCGCCACCCTGTTCTCGCAAGTGATCCTGGTGCCGCGGCTCCCGGTCAACGCGCGCATGCTGCAACACCTGGGCCTGTGGTCGAGCCTGCTGGCATTCCTGGTGCTGAGCTTCAGCGCTTCGCTGTACGCCACCTGGCTCGCCACCACCTTGTGCGGCCTCGGCTTCGGCCTGCTGCGCCCCGGCAACATCATCGAAGCCTCGCAGCGCGTGGAGGCGCACGAGCAAGGAGCGGTCGCCGGCCTCAACGGCGCGCTGTGGTCCGGCGGCTACATCCTCACACCGCTGTTCGCGATGCAGCTGCATGCGGTCAATCCGCATCTGCCCTACGGCGTGGCCTGCGTGGTGATCGCTGCCGGTGTGCTCGCCACCTTCCAGCGCCGGGCGCCGTCGATGCCCTGAATCGAGTCACTCGTTCGTCGCACCTTGCCAGGACGGCGCAGCAGAGACCGTCGCAAGCCCAAAAAATACAGGAGAACGCAGCATGCTGAAGAATGTGCCCTTGCCACCGCCGGAAACCCTCACCGCGCGTGCGCGCGAATTCGCCTATCCGCAGCAGCAGGGCACAGTCGATGCCATCAGCATCGAAGCGGCACGGCAACGCTGGCCGCTGGACCAGGCCGCGCTGCTGGCACTGGCGCGCCAGGAAACCGGTCTCGACGATTTCGGTCCGGAGCCTTTCGACGAACCGCTGCAGATCCTGTGCGCTTCCCTGCAACAGGAAGTCGATCTCAATGCCAACGGGATCGAGAACGCCCATCGGCGGCTGATGAATCTGCTCAACACCCGGCTGCGCCTGCAGGCGCTGTGGTCGGCACATACCGAAATTCTCGACCTGCCGGTGCGCGCACCGATCTTCATCGTCGGACTACCGCGCAGCGGCACCACCTTTCTGCAGTGGCTGCTGGCACGCGATCCCTCGTTGCGCCACGCACCATTCTGGGAACTGATGTTCCCGCTGCCGTTTGGCGACGCCGCAGCGCCGGTCGCAACGCCCGATCCGCGCATCGCCGCGGCACACGCCGCACTGGAGCAGCTGCATCGCGTCGCTCCCGAGATGGTGAAGATGCATCAACTCGAAGCGGAGGAACCCGAAGAGGAAATCGCGTTGCTGTCGCTGGGCTTCTGCTCGATGGCGTTCGAATGGTCGTTTGCGGTGCCGTCCTATGTCGAGTGGTACCGCAAGGCCGACCATCGCGCCGGCTACGCCTATTTCAGGCGCGTGCTGCAAACCCTGCAATGGCTGCGCGGCGGCGAGCAGTGGGTGCTGAAAGCACCGATGCACATGGAAAACCTGCAAGCGCTGCTGTCCGCGTTTCCCGACGCCACCATCGTGCAGACCCATCGCGATCCGGTGACCGCGACCGTGTCCCTGTCGAGCCTGACCTGCTACGGCATCCGCAATTATTTCGACCATCCGAATCCGCTGCTGGTCGGCAGCAACATCTCAGCCATCGTCGAGCGCCTGCTGCGCGGCATCTGCAGGGAGCGACAGGATGGCGATCCGCGCTATGTCGATATCCAGTTCCGCGAACTGATGCAGGACCCGATCGCCATGGTGCGGCGTATTTACGCCGCCTGCGACAAGACGCTGGACGATGCCGCCGAACAACGGATGCGGCACTGGATTGCCGCTCATCCGCGTGGACAGCACGGCGGTCACGAATATGCGGCCGAGGATTTCGGGATCGATATGGTGGAGCGCTATCGCGCTCTGCATTTCTATACGGAACGCTACTCGGTGCTCACTTCCTGAGGCTTATTGAAGCGCACATATAAACGGCCAATGAAGCGCCAGCAGTTGATCGCCTATACACGGCTGGAAATTGTCATTTTTTACATGTTTTTCAATAGCTTAATTTAAATACTTCCTTCAATTTGAATGCGCTTCAAAAACCGGCCTTTTGCCTATTGACAAATAGCGCACTGTCGACCCATTCTTGAACCGTAGAGTTTTGCCACTGGTCGCCGACTGAGCGGCCTGGGTTCGCCCCCCTTTTGAGAGGAGAGTTACGTGAGGAATCAGGCTTTCAAACTAACTGCGATCAGCATGTGCGCCGCGATGTGGGCCACCTCTGCCGTCGCCCAGAACGAGGATGCTGCAGCGCAGGCCGCGGCCGATGCGATGCAGCCGGCCACCGCGCAAGCCGATGGAGTCGGCCTGAACGAACTGTCGGCCGAGATCGCACCCGCAACCGCGAGCCCGGCAGAAGCCGGCGCGGAAACGGCAGCGCCCATCGCGGACGCGTCTGCACCTGCCGCAGAAGCGGACCTCGCGGACGGCGCCTCCAGCCGTGGCGTGATCGAAGAGATCGTGGTCACCGCGCGCAAGCGCGAAGAGAGCATCCAGTCGGTTCCGATCGCGGTCAGCGCGGTCAGCGGCGAAGCGCTGGAGCGCGCCAACGTCACGGACGTCGCCGCACTGAGCACGCAGGTGCCCAACCTGGTGATCATTCCCAGCGCCTCCGGCAGCGGCTCGATTCCGACCTTTGCGATTCGCGGTCAGAGCCAGCAGGAACAGTCGATCATTTCCGATCCTTCGGTGCCGGTGTACTTCAACGAGATCGCGGCGCAGCGCCCGCACGGACTCAATGCCTCGCTGTTCGACATCCAGTCCGTCGAAGTGCTGAAGGGCCCGCAGGGCACACTGTTCGGTCGCAACTCCACCGGCGGCGCGGTCAGCATCAAGGCCAATCGCCCCAGCAACAGTTTTGACGGCTATGCCGGCGTGACCGTCGGCAGCTTCAATCGCATGAACACCACCGCGATGATCAACCAGCCGCTGGCCGACTGGGCGCAGCTGCGCGTGGCCGGCCAGACCACCGACAGCGACGGCTGGATCGATGACGTGGTCACTGGCAAGGACGTCAACACCGAGCACACCAAGGCGATGCGCGTGTCGCTGGCCGTTCAGCCGATCGACGGCCTGGATTCACTGTTCACCTACTCGCGCTTCATGCAGGACAACGGCGGCACCGGCGCCGGCATCTATCGCCTGAACCCGGGATCGATGGCCATGGGCAACGCTGGTCTTGGTTACGTCGGCCAGTACAGCGGACAGCAGATGCTCGACGCACAGCGTGCGCGTGGCATCTACGACATCGCCAGTGGCGCCGATCAGCACGCCCGCGTCGCGACCTGGGATCTGGCCAACACCACCACCTACGAGCTGAGCGACAGCCTCACGCTGAAGAACGTGATGGGCACCCGCCGCGTCGACAGCGACACGCTCGAAGACGTCGACGGCATGCCGATCCCGCTGATGGCGATTCATCGCCAGTCGGAGTTCAAGCAGTTCTCGGAAGAGCTGCAATTGATGGGCAGCACCGACAGCACCAACTGGATCGTCGGCCTGTACTACTTCAACGAAAAGGGCGGCTCGGACGACTACAGCCTGACGGCGAAATCCATCCTCACCGGTCCGGGCAGCATGACGCCGCAACCGTCGCCGACCCAGTTCCCGGGCTGGTCGCTGACCAGTCCCTGGGGCGAAAACACCAGTCAGTCGGTGTTTGCGCAGGTCACGCAGAAGCTGGACCCAGTGCTCGACGGCCTGTCGCTGACCGTCGGCGCGCGCTATAGCTGGGACGAGCGCGTCGCCCGCATCCGCAACCGCACCGGCGATGCCACCGATCCGAACGGCCCGCAGGTCTGCCGCGTCGGCTTCGACCACGACAACAATCCGGCGACGCCGAACACGCCTTACCCGATCAATCAGTGCGACTTCAGCTTCAAGAAGGACTTCAGCGAACCGACCTGGAACGTCAGTCTCGATTACCAGGTCACCCGCGACAATCTAGTGTATCTGGCCAATCGTCGCGGCTACCGCACCGGCGGCTTCGGTGCGCGTGCGACCACGGTCGAAGCGCTGGCAGAAACCTTCAAGGCGGAAACCGTCACCGATTTCGAACTGGGCTCGAAGAACACCTTCTTCCTCGGTGACATGCCGCTGCGCCTGAACGTCGCACTGTTCTATGCCGATTACACCGACATCCAGCGCCTGCTGCAGATTCCGGGCTCAAATCCGGTGCAGACGGCGCCGGTGAATGCGGGTGAAGCAACGATCAAGGGCGGCGAGCTGGAGTTCACCTTCATGCCGACCGATCGCCTGGAGTTCTCGGGCTTCTACTCGTACACCGATGCCGGCTATGACGTGTTCGTCGATCCGGCAACCGGCGCCGACCTCTCCGGCCAGCCGTTTGCCCGCGCACCGAAGAACATCTACAGCCTGACCACGCGCTACCGCCTGCCGGTGCCGATGACCATCGGCGACGCGGCGGTACAGGCCACGTACTTCCACACCGATGGCTACAGCCCCTCCGACACCTATGCCCCCGAGCAGAATGTCGAGGGTTACGGCCTGCTGAACCTGCGCGCCGATCTGCGCAATGCCTTCGGCAGTTCGTTCGATCTCGGCCTGACGGACCACAACGCGCTGGACAAGGAGTACGTACTGCCGCTGGCCGACCTCTATAGCGCCCTCCCGCTGGGCCATATCGCCCGCGCGGCCGGCGCTCCGCTCACCATCGGCTTCGACGTCCGCTATCGCTTCGGCGCCAGCGGCAACTGACGGCCACAGCAACATCTCCCCCCCACCTGCCCCGCCTTCGTGCGGGGCTCTTTTTTGGGAACGTCTTCATGCTCAAGCTGGAAGCAATCCGCGAGATCGCAGAACAGGCCTATCTCTATGCCTATGCGCCGGTCTACGCCTATGGCCTCACCTATCTGCAACTGCATGCCGCGCCGGCGTCCGAGCGACAGCCGGTCAACCGCTGGAAGCATTTCCGCGAACTGGCGACCCCCACGTTCAACAACTACATCCCCTGGGTGAATACCGATACGGTGTATTCATCTTCGTGGCTGGACCTGCGCGCCGAGCCGGTGGTACTGACCACGGCCGAGTTTCCGCCGCACCGCTTTCACAACATCCAGATCAACGATCTCTACACCCACAACATCCTCAACCGCGGCTCGCGTACCCATGGCCCGGCATCGCGTACCTACCTGATTGTCGGCCCGGATTGGCACGGCGAAATTCCGGCAGGCATCGACGAAGTCGTGCGCGGCGAATCCTGGCTGCTGAAACTGTTCGCGCGCATCCTGGTCGAGGGCGCAGACGAGGACTGGGATGAACTGCACCGCCTGCAGGACGCGTGTCAGCTGCAGACCCTGAGCGCCTGGTGCGGGCAACCACCGCCACCGCCGCCGCCACCGATCGAGTGGCTCGCACCGGACGGCAATCCACGCATGTTCGAAGCGAGATCGCCGCAGTTCATCGCCTACCTCAACTTCGTGCTCGTCCTGTGCCAGATCCATCCCAGCGAATACGCGCTGATGGAGCGCTTTGCACAGATCGGCATCGGCCCCGGTCGAGCATTCGATGCGGATGACCTGCCGGACGAACAGCGCACGGCCCTTCAAGCCGGCATCGATGCGGGCTATCAACGCATCCAGCAGCGACTGCAAAGACTGGGCGCGCCGGTGAATGGCTGGATCTACCCGCTGGACCTGCGCGGCCCGCGCTCGCTGGTTGCCGGCAGCGACGATGCCTTCCTGCGCCGTGCAGTGCTCGCACGTTATGCGATCTGGGGGCCGGAGGCCGCCGAATGCGTTTACATGACGCTGGACTGCGACAGCGATGGCCAGCCACTCGACGGCAGCCATGGCGCCCGCTACCAGCTGCCGTTCCCGCAACGCCCGCCGGTGCACGGCTTCTGGTCGTTCACCGTCTATGACGCGAATACCCGCCTGCTGGCACCGCACCCCAGTGGCCGCTACAAGATCGGCGATCGTGATCGCGATCTGCACGTCGGCGAAGATGGCAGTCTGAATCTGTATCTGCAGCACCAGGCCCCGGACGACGCGCCGGTTGCCAACTGGCTGCCCACCCCGGACGGCCCGTTCCAGATCGTCGCGCGCCTGTACTGGCCGGACGCGCAACTGCTCGACGGGCGTTATCAGCCCCCCGGCCTGCGGCGACTGCCATAAGCCTCGGTCGGCAGTGTCGCGCGGACACTGCCGACGCTTCCAACCGCCCAGTCGAACGCCAGAAATCCAATTTGAAGCGCACTCAATTTAATTATTTCAATAATTT
>JBEBWZ010000094.1:0-13330 GCA_040391865.1 Solimonas flava | reverse complement strand
GTGAGCGCCGGGTCTGCGGTCGACGGTGTCGGGCCGGCGCCGGATGCGGCGGCGGGCAGCACCGTCACTGCGCTGGCCAGCAACAGCCAGCACAGTGACGGCCTGCGTGAACGCGAGATCATCGCGGCGACGGACCTCAGACGCTGCGCTGCGATTTCGCCGTCGCGCTGGCGGCCTGCGATGCATCGCGGATCCGCTGCCAGGCGGCATCGTCGAGTTTGGTCAGGCCGGCGAAGGTCGAGGGCGCCGCGAGATGATGGCCGCCGTCGATGCAGATGGTTTCGCCGGTGATGTAGTCGGCGCCGTCGCTTTGCAGCAGCACCATCAGATTGCCCAGTTCGCGGATCTCGCCATAACGGCCCATCGGAACCTCGCTGGCCTGCGTCGCGCCGACCGAACTGTCGTCGGTCGGATTCAGCATCTGCCAGGCGTAGTCGGTCGGGAACGGACCCGGAGCAACGGCGTTGATGCGGATGCCGTAGCGCGCCCATTCGACCGCAAGCGACATGGTCATGGCATTGACCGCGGCCTTTGCCATTGCTGACGGCACCACGAAGGCCGAGCCGGTCCAGACCCAGGTCACCAGCGTCGAGACGATCGAGCCCTTGAGGCCCTGGTCGATCCAGCGCTTGCCACAGGCCTGCGTGGTGTAGAACGCACCGTTCATGACGGTAGAGGTGATCGCTTCGAAGCCGCGCGGGCTCAGATCCTTGGTCGGCGCGATGAAGTTGGCAGCAGCATTGTTGATCAGCCCGGTCAGCGCACCGTGCTGGCTCCAGATTTCGGCAACCGCCGCATCGACCGCGTCGGCGCGGCGGATATCGACGGTCTGGAAGTGCGCACGGCCGGTGCCCAATGCATTGATCTCATCCGCGGCTGCCTGCAAGACCTCTGCACGACGACCCCAGAGATGCACGGTCGCACCATGCTCGGCCAGGATCCTGGCAACGCCCTTGCCGAGGCCGGTGCCACCACCAGTGATCAGGACGCTTTTTCCGGATAACGCAGATTTATCGTACAGGGACACGGTCTCTACTCCAGATGGCTGCGCACTTGCGGTTCGGCCGCGGCGCGGATGATTGAAAGCTTATGGTGAATTTCTGACGACGCCGATTGGTGCCAACGGCCACTTGCCGGAAGCCGCCAGCTGATACTGGCGCGGTGTCAGTGGTGTCGCCTGCAGCTGGGTCGCCACGTGTTGCGGCCAGCGCGGATCGTCGAGCAGCACGCGCGCCACCGCCACGAAATCGGTGCGGCCTTGTGCAACCAGGGATTCGGCGTGTTCCGGATCGGCGATCAGGCCGGCGGCAATCACCGTGCAACCCAGTGCGCTGCGGATCTGTTCGGCGAACTCCACCTGATAGCCGGGGGACAGCTTGACGCTGATGCCGCCACGCGCACCGCCACTGGAGACAGAAAGATAGTCGACGCCCAGTGCAAGCAGTTCCTGTCCGAATGCGATCGCATCCTGCGGCCGCCAGCCGCCGTCGATCCAGTCGGTGCCGTTGATGCGCAAGCCCAATGCCTTGTGTGCCGGCCAGACGGCCCGCACGGCGCGCGTCACCGCCAGCGGAAAGCGCATGCGATTCTGCAGCGAGCCGCCGTAGTCGTCGTCACGCTGATTCGACAGCGGCGACAGGAACGAATGCAGCAGATAACCATGCGCGGCATGCAGCTCGATGAAATCGAGTCCGGCGCGATCGGCGCGCCGCGCGGCACCGGCAAACTCGGCAATCACCCGCTCCATATCTTCCCGGCTCATGGCCACCGGGACCTGGCTGCTGTCACTCCAGGCAATGGCCGAGGGCGCGGCGATCTCCCAGCCACCGTCCGTCCGGGGGATCGAACGGCCCCCCTCCCAGGGGCGGGCGCAGGATGCCTTGCGGCCGGCATGGTGCAGCTGGATCCCGATCGGAAGATCGGCATAGCTGCGCAGGCGCACCAGCAACTGCGTCAGTGCCTGCTCCTGAGCGTCGGTCCAAAGCCCGATGCAGCCTTCGGTGATGCGACCCTGGGCGCTGATGGCCGTCGCTTCGATCGTCAGGGCGCCGGCCCCCGAGATCGCGAGCTGCCCCAGATGCTGTTCATGCCAGGGTTGCACCACGCCTTCGATGGCCGAGTACTGGCACATCGGTGCCACCACGATGCGGTTGCGGCATTCGAGCTTGCCCAGCCGGGCCGGCGACAGTAATGCGGACATGTGTTCTTCGGTCTCCATTATAATTATCGTATGGTAGCATACATAAACTGTCAAGAACCTTGTGGGTACAAGGGCGCGACGACGGTTTCGCCGGCCGAGTCCGGTTGCGCGCAACGCCGATCGGGCGGCGCTGCGGGTCTTGCAGTTTAGTGAATTCGCGTGGAAATGAGTGCAGAGATAGTGCCGAATTTCCCGGCGGTCGGGATCCGTTCGCCAGGAAATTCCAGGCAATCAGCGCTGCGGTGCCTGCTACGCGCCATTGAGCGCCGGTCTGGCTTGCGTGATCCCGGCGTTTGAAATAGTATGGACACATACCAATAAACGGTGTGTGCCCCAGCGGCACGCGCCGATCGATTTCAGCGAATGCGCGAGGGTTGCCGTGGCAGGTCTATATCTGGAGCAGTTCGAAGTCGGGCAGGTGTTTCAGCATGAAATCCGCCGCACCGTCACCGAGTCCGACAATATCTGGTTCTGTGGCGCGACCTACAATCCGGCACAGATCCATATCGATGCCGAGTACTGCCGCGGCACCGAGTTCGGGCAGCCGCTGGTCAATTCGATCTTCACGCTGGGACTGGTGATCGGACTGACGATTCAGGATACGACCCTGGGCACGACGGTCGCCAATCTCGGCATGACCGACGTCAAGTTTCCGAAGCCGGTGTTTGCCGGCGACACGATCCGCGCGGTGACCACGGTGATCAGCGTCCGCGACAGCCAGTCGCGACCGAACGCCGGCATCGTCACCTTCCAGCATCAGGGCTTCAATCAGCGCGGCGAGCTGACCTGCACCTGCCTGCGTCAGGCGCTGATGCTGCGCAAGCCGGCTGCGCTGGCCGCCTGATCCGTTCCTTTCGCATCGATCTTCTGGAGCAACCGATGAATTTCGCCCCCAATCCCGATCATGAAGCGATCCGCGAAGGCGTGCGCGCCGTGGTCAGTTCGTTTGGCGACGACTACTGGCTGGAGCGCGACGAGGACGGAAAGTTTCCGGTCGAGTTCCACCGTGCAATGGCAGAGGGTGGCTGGCTCGGTCTGACGATGCCGGAGGAATATGGCGGCTCGGGCCTCGGTGTGTCCGAGGCGATGATCATGATGCACGAGATCGCCAGCCACGGCGGCGGCATGGCCGCGGCATCGACGGTGCACATCAATCTGTTCGGGCCGCATCCGATCGTGGTGTTCGCGTCGCCGGAACAGAAAGCGCGCTGGATTCCGCGGCTGGTCGCAGGCCAGGATCAGTGCGCGTTCGGGGTGACCGAGCCGAACGCCGGTCTCAACACTACGGCGATCACCACCTTTGCACGCAAGGTCGATGGCGGCTACATCGTCGACGGACAGAAGGTCTGGACCTCGACTGCGCAGGTCGCCAACAAGATCATGCTGCTGGTCCGCACCACGAAGCTCGAGGACTGCAAGAAGCCGACCGACGGCATCAGTATTTTCTACACCGATCTCGATCGCTCGAAGATCGAAGTGAAGAAGATCGCGAAGATGGGCCGCAAGGCCGTGGACTCCAATGCGATCTTCATCGATGGCCTGTTCGTTCCGGAAGAGGACCGCATCGGTGAAGAGGGCAAGGGCTTCAGCTACATCCTGCACAGTCTCAATCCGGAGCGTGTGCTGATCGCGACCGAAGCGATCGCGATCGGTCAGGACGCATTGCGCCGGGCATCGCGCTACGCCAAGGAGCGCATTGTCTTCAATCGCCCGATCGGCATGAACCAGGGCATCCAGCACCCGCTGGCCGAGCGCTGGATGCAGCTCGAAGCGGCCTATCTGATGACCCTGAAGGCGGCCTGGCTGTACGACAACCATCTGCCCTGTGGCGCGGAGGCCAATACCGCCAAGTTTCTCGGTGCGCGTGCCGGCTATGACGCTTGTCTGCAGGCGGTACTGACGCACGGTGGCTTCGGCTATGCCAAGGAATACCACGTGGAACGACTGCTGCGTGAGGTCACGGTGACCCGGATTGCGCCGATCACCGAGCAGATGATTATGTCCTTTATCGCGGAAAAAGTACTGGACCAGCCTAAGTCGTACTAGGAGTTTGCAAGGGTTTTACCTCAGTTCAGGTATATCCTTTACAAAAATAGTATGCAAACCTATTATTAATTCAGACAGAAATTAGGTGGCGAGCATGTTCGAGAGGAAACTGTTCGGCGAAGAACACGAGATGTTCCGCGCTGCGGTACGCAAGTTCATCGACAAGGAGATTGCGCCGCACCACGCGCAATGGGAGCACGACGGCATCGTGCCCCGTGATCTCTGGTTGAAGGCCGGCGCCGCCGGCATGTTGTGCTGCACCATCCCGGAAGAATACGGTGGTCTCGGGCTCGACTACCTGTTCGACGTGATCGTGTTCGAAGAGATCGCGCGCAGTGGCTTCACCGGCCCCGGCTTCCTGATCCACTGCGATCTGGTGGCGACCTACATCAAATCATTCGGCACCGAAGAACAGAAGCAGCACTGGCTGCCGAAGATGGTCAGCGGCGAAGCGATCGGTTCGCTTGGCATGACCGAGCCGCACGCCGGCTCCGACCTGCGCAACATCCGTACCCGCGCGGTGCGCGATGGCGATGACTTCGTCATCAACGGCCAGAAGGTGTTCATCTCCAACGGCCAGATGTGCGATGTGCTGGTGCTGGCGACCAAGACCGACAGCCTGGCGGGTGGTCGCGGCATCACCCTGTTCCTGGTCGATACCTCGCTGCCGGGATTCAAGCGCGGCAAGAATCTCGAAAAGCTGGGGATGAAGGCACAGGACACTTCGGAGCTGTTCTTCGAGGATCTGCGTGTACCCGCCAGCGCGATGCTCGGCGCGGAGGGCGAGGGCTTCAAGCTGATGATGACCAAGCTGGCACAGGAGCGTCTGGCGCAGGCGATCCGCTCGGCGACGGTTTCCGAACATCTGGTGCAGATCACCACCGAGTACACCGCGGGTCGCAAGGCGTTCGGCCGCACCATCGGCGATTTCCAGAACACCCAGTTCAAGCTGGCCGAACTGAAGACCGAAGCGGTGATCGGCCGCGTCTTCACCGATGCCTGCATCAGCAAGTTCATGGCCGGTGAGCTGGATGAAGTCGATGCCGCGATGGCCAAGATGTGGTTGTCGAACCTGCATTGCCGCATTGCCGACGAGTGCCTGCAACTGTTCGGCGGCTGGGGTTACATGTGGGAGTACCCGATCGCCCGCGCCTTTGCCGATGCGCGCATCGTCAAGATTGCCGGCGGTTCGATCGAGATCATGAAGCACATCATCGGCCGCTCGATGTTCAGTCAGCTGCCCGGGCACGAGCGGGTCAAACCGATTTCGGCCACGCCCAATGACGGCAGCGTGCAGGCGGCTGGTGCTGGCTGAGTGCTGCGGTCGCTACACTGATAAGAAAAACTTCGCGACGACGAAGTTGGTGCTTAACGAGTGCGTTTGGTCAGGAGAATTCACATGCTCGACTATCTGAAGTATTGGACCCCGGTGCTGGTGCTGGGCGTTGCCTACGGGGGCTTCATCGTCGGTGGCGACTGGGTCTGGTTGGGGATCATTTCGTTCCCGGTACTGGCACTGCTCGATACGGTGGCGGGACGCGATTTCGGCGTGCGCAAGATGAGCAGTGCGGCGTTCGCGAACCTGCCGATCTGGTTGTGCGCACTGGGACCGGTCGGGCTCTATCTGGTGTTCGCCTGGCGTCTGTCGGCGGAAGATCTGACGGCCTGGCAACAGTTCGGTTCGGTGTTGAGCCTGGCCTGGATGGGCGTGATTCCGCTGGTGCCGGCGGCGCATGAGCTGTATCACATGCGTGGTGCGCTGCCGCGGACAGTCGGCCGCTACTCGCATCTGTGTATTCTCGACTGCACCCGCGATATCGCGCATGTGGTGGGACATCACATCGACGTCGGCACTCCGGAAGATGGCGATACCGCGGTGCGCGGGACCAATCTTTACAGCTTCACCGGCCGCGCCGTCATCGAGAGCACGCGCTATGCGCTGAAGATGGAAGCGGACGCGCTGAAGAAGAAGGGTCTGAGTCCGTGGAATTTCCGCCATCGCGCCTATCGCGCGATCCTTGCGCAGATCATCTTCCAGTCGATCGTGTTTTTCATCGGTGGCTGGAAAGCGGTGGTGCTTTCCCTCGCGGCGATGTCGATTGCGCGACTCTGGGTCGAGTCGTTCAATTATTTCCAGCACTACGGTCTGGTGCGCCTCAAGGGCGCGACGATCGGACGTCGTCACGTGTGGAATCACCTGGGCTGGTTCTCGCGCACGATGGCGTTCGAGATCACCAACCACGCCGACCACCATCTTAATTCCTATCAGGTGTTCTACAAGCTGGTGCCGCACAAGGTGGGCATTCCGATGCCCAGCGTGTTCGTCTGCTTCCTGTCGGCACTGATTCCGCCGCTGTGGCATGAAGCGATCATCAAGCCGGCGCTGAAGCGCTGGGACCTCGAATTTGCAACGCCGGAGGAGCGTGCACTGGCTGCCGAGCAGAACAAGGCAGCGGGTTGGCCGGACTGGCAGAGCGAAGCCGGTGCCGCGGTCGGCAAGGCGGCGACGGTCGGTATCTGAGCGAGTATCGATGATGCCGGGGCAGAGAGAACGCACTGCCCCGGACCCAACGCTGAACCGTGGTGTAGATGCCTTGATCCTCGAGCCCGATAACGATCGGTCTCTCTTCGAACGAGTGTTCCCATGAGCTATCAATCCTTCGAGCTGTCGGTCGAAGCGGGCCTGGCGCGGCTGACGCTGGCGCAGCCGGAAGCCGGCAATCCTTTCAACGCGCAGTTCTGTGCCGAGTTCGCGCAAGTCGCCAACGAACTGGCGGGGATTCCGCAACTGCGCGCCGTGCTGCTGTCGGCGCAAGGACGTTTCTTCAGTGTCGGCGGCGACATCCGCATGTTCGCGCAAGGGCTGGAGCAGCTGCCGAACTCGATCCGCGAATGGACCGCAGGTCTGCACATGGGCATGGCGCGACTGCGTCGTCTCGATGCGCCGATCGTGGTGGCGGTGCAGGGTACGGCGATGGGCGGCGGTGTCGCCCTCATTTCAAATGCGGACCTGGTCTACAGCGCCCGCTCGGCGAAGTTCGGTGCGGCGTATCCGCAGATCGGCTACAGCTGCGATGCCGGTGCCTCGTTCGGCCTGGCATCGCGGATGGGCATTGCCCGTGCGCGCCGTTTCATGCTGTTCAACGAGATGCTGTCGGCGGAACAGGCGGCGACCACCGGACTGGTCGATTTCGTGGTCGACGATGCGGTGCTGATGGAGACCGCAAGCCAGGCGGCTCTGGAACTGAGCCGCGGCCCGACGCGTGCCTACGGCGAGATACGCCGTCTGATCAATCGTGCGCTGGCACAGCCGTTCGAATCGCAGCTCGAGGATGAAGCGCAAGGCTTGGCGCGCGCGGCTGCGACACAGGATGCCCGCGAAGGAATTACCGCGTTTGTCGAAAAGCGTGCTGCTCGATTCACGGGCCAGTGAGCGGCAGTCGATAGCGTCAGCAGTACTCAGAAGGAAGGGGGATCGCAAATGTGGTTGCATCACGACATACAGACACTTGCCGACATTCCACGCCATTACGCGCGCACCGCGCCGGAGCAACCGGCGCTGATCGACGCGGCAGGCACATTCAGTTTCGGTGAACTCGATCGCAGCAGTAGTCGCGTCGCCAACGCGATCCTGGCGCGCAAGATCGCACCGCGCTCGCATATCGGCTTTCTGGGCAAGAATTCGGCCTGGTATTTCGAGGTGTTGTTCGGTGCCAACAAGGCCGGCTGTGCGCTGACGCCTCTGAACTGGCGACTGTCGGTCGCCGAACTGGTGCCGGTCATCGAGGATGCGCAGAGCCCGCTGATCTTCGTTGATGCCGAGTTCGCCGAACTGGCCAAGGCGATTCAGGGCAAGTGCCGTCACCCGCTCGAGTTCGTCTGCCTCGATCCGATGGATCGCGGCAGCGCCGAACGCAAAGCCTTCCTCGCGGATGCATCGGACCAGGATCCGCGCATTGCCATTGCCGCCAGCGACACGGCGCTGTTGATCTACACCTCGGGGACCACCGGCAAGCCCAAGGGCGTGCAGCTGACCCACGGCGGCCTGCATTACATGCGGCTGTGCGAGCATCTGGAGCCGGCGCTGCAATGGCGGCCCGATGACGTGATGCTGATGGTGATGCCCAACTTCCATCTGGTTGGTACCGGGCTCACGGTGCAGGCGCTGTACAACGGCTGCCCGACCTCGATCCTGCCGGCGCTGGATCCGGGCAAGCTGCTGAAGCTGGTGCGCGAAGACCGTCCGACCATCTGCGCGCTGGTGCCGACGGCCATCCAGATGGTGCTCGATCACCCGGACGCGAAGAACACGGATTTTTCATCGCTGCGCCTGGTGATGTATGCCGGCTCCGCGATCAGCTCGCATCTGCTGCAGCGCGCGCTGAAGGAGATGAAGTGCCAGTTCATGCAGTTCTATGGCGCGACCGAATCGTCGGGCGCAATGACCTTGCTGCGTCCCGAACAGCACGATGTCAATGACGAGCGCAAGTTGCGCTCCTGCGGCACACCGCTGCCGCTGATCGAAATCCGCATCGTCGACGACGACGGCAAGGAACTGCCCCAGGGCCAGCCCGGAGAGTTCCAGGTGCGCTCTCCCAGTCTGTTTGCCGGTTACTGGAATCAGCCGGAAACCACGGCGGCCGCGGTCCGCGATGGCTGGTATCGCACTGGCGACGCGGGCTTTCAGGATGTCGACGGCCTGTTCTACATCGTGGACAGGGTCAAGGACATGATCGTCACGGGCGGCGAGAACGTCTATTCGGCGGAAGTCGAACAGGTGCTCGCCAAGTTCCCGGGCGTGAATCAGTGTGCGGTGATTGGTGCACCGGATGAGCGCTGGGGCGAAAGGGTCACTGCGTTGCTGATCATGGCGGAAGGTCGTTCATCGACCGCCGAGGAAGTGATCGCCCATTGCCGCAGCCTGATCGCCGGCTACAAGGTGCCCAAGGACGTCCGCTTTGTGGAGAGCCTGCCGATGACCGCGACCGGCAAGGTCCTGAAGCGGGTCGTACGCGATCAGTTCTGGAAGGATCAGGCGCGAACGATCGGGTAAGTCGGACTTTCATCTTTCCGTAAATCAACAGAGGTTGACCACATGACCAACACGATCAAGCACGCATTCTTTCTGGTTCTGGGCATTGCGGCGCTGCTGCTGACCTGGCCGCATGCATTCGATTGGATGCGCAACGGCGGCAACATTCTCAACCCGATGCAGTTCTTCGGCGATGCGATTGGCGCCGGCGGCACGGCGGCGTTCCTCAGCATCGACATGCTGATCGCCTGGGCGGTGTTCATGGTCTGGGTGCTGTTCGACACCCAGCGCATCGGCATGGGCATGAAGTGGGGCTGGTTCTTCATTGCGCTGTCGTACATCGGCGTCTCGTTCACGTTCCCGGTCTATCTGATCGTGCGCGAGCGTTATCTGGACCGTTTGAACAAGGTCGGCTGAAGGGCCATCCGAAGATCGGTCGGCACAGGCCTGACGACGCACGGGGTGCACATCGATGAAGATTAGAGAGATTGATATCGATTTTTCCGTGGCCAAGATTCATTGGACACCCGACACGCCCGAGTTTGCACAGTTCTGGAACGGGACCTCCACGTTCCTGCCGTATCTCGAGCCGTTCCTCAACAAGGCGGTCCGGGAAGGCGCGAACCAGCTACCGGCCGATCAGCTGCAGCTGCGTGAGGAGTGCCGCATCTTCATTGCCCAGGAAGGGCGTCACTACCGCAATCACGCGAAGTTCAACCAGCTGCTGCGCGATTCCGGCTATCCCGAACTGGCGGCTCGCGAAGCGGTGATGAAAGCCGACTACGAGCACTACTGGAAGGACAAGGGACTCAAGTACTGCCTGGGCTACGCGGAGGGCTTCGAGACCCTGGGGCCGATCATCGCCTGCTTCTTTCTCGAAGGGGCGCCGGAGCTGCGGAAGCCGAATGTCGATGATCCGACAGCGGATTTGTGGCGCTGGCATCTGGCGGAAGAGTACGAACACCGGCACGTCTGCAATTACCTGTTCCATCGCCTGTATCCGCGCTCGTACTGGTATCGCCTTTACGGCATCGCCTATGCCGGGCGGCACATGCTGAGTTACATGATCGGCACGACCTTGTATGTGCTGCGGGAGGACTACAAGAGCGGGCGGATCAAGGACCCGTGGCGCAGTCGCTTGCGGACGGCCGGCGTGCTGCTGCGGCTGTTTGCCTACATCACCCCGCGGCTGATCAAGGCGATGGCGCCGAAGTACGATCCGATCGACATTCCGCCGCCCAGACGGTGCATGGAAGTTCTGGCCGAGACCGAAGCGAAATGGACCCGCGCTGCCGGCAAGCCGGCCGGAGCCTGATCGCCGCTGGAGTGGCGGCCCTGATCGGCCGCCATCTACCGCTGCCGGGCTACGAAATGGGCGCCATGATCGATGGCGCCTGCTCGGCTCGCGGCGTTGCGGCGCAGACTATCTTGCAGGCGGCGTTCCCGGCTCCGAAAAGCGCCAGCTCATCTTCACCTTGGCGATGCCGGTCGAGGTCCCGAGGATCGTGGAATTGCCGTTGAGTGGCAGGACCAGCGGCACTTCGCCGCTGATGGAGCCCGCGGTCGCTGCATGCTGCAGATTGGCGGAAACCCATTCGAGTACTGCACTGGGCATCGGCTGTGATTCGTTCCGGCGCACGGTGCCACCGCGCTCCGTATAGACCGTTTCTCCGAGCGGGCGGGGAATATGCACGTTCTCGAGATAGAGCGGGCGCTGCGGGTCCGCGGTGTCGATCACCGCAGTGTAGTGACTGCACAGCAGCAGTTCTTCAAAGTTGTCGAGCGTATCGGCCGAACGCTGTTCCGAGAACGGCACCAGCTTGTCGACCGTCTTGTTGTAGCGCACGCCCTCGATGTTCATCGTCAGCGTCACCCGCGCGCGGCTGGGGCAGCCCGGGTATCTCAGGAAATACATATAACGCCCGGGGACGGTGTCTTCCTCCAGCGCTTCCGGATACTGCATGGCCGCAAAGATCGCGGCGTACTGCAGGTTGACGCCGAACTCACAGGCGGGAGCCGCCTTGCAGGCCACCTGATCCAGCTGCATGCGGCGCATCAGCGCCGCCTGTTCCTGCGGCGTGGCGGGAATCCTGATCGGCTTGCCGGAGGCGTCCAGCATCTTCTTTGCCGAACGCGCCAGGTGGATGGTCTTGGCTTCGAGGCGGGTATCGAGATCGGGATCGAGCAGGTTGCGCACCTGCAGTTCAGGATCGGCCCGCAGTCGGGTAAGGATCTCGTAGCGCTGTTGCGTGGTCGATTTCGACCATTGCTCGCCGTACTTCTTGTCGCTGCGTTGCCAGCGCTGCTCGGCATCGACGTCGACGATCAACTCGAACTGGCGCTCCAGCGCTGTCGCCGCCGCGACGGGCGGCGACAGCGTGACGAGCAATGACAGGGCCAGCAGTGTGGGGGCTTGCACGGGACAGGCTCCGTCAGGATAAGGATTGCGCTTGAAACCGATCAGCGCCCGCCGGCACCGCCGAAGCTGCGCCCCAGCGACAGGCCGAAGGTATAGAACTCGACCGAGAGGTCGGCTTCGCCGCCACCGAAAACCGCAGGGATTGAGTTCTCGCCGCGGATCGTCACTGCCGGCGCCCACGAGGCATAGCTGCTGACTTCCCAACCGTTGCTGAAGGCGTAGGTGCCGCCGAAGGTGTAGTGCTCCTGCGAGGAGACCGGCGCCAGGAAGTTGAACAGGGTTTCGCTTGGGCGCGCCATCTGCGTGGCGTAGATGAACCCGGCGCGCAGGACCAGCTGCGAGCTGGCCTCCCACGAGACGCCGAGCTTGTACGCGGTTTGATCCTTGACGCCGAAGCCGGGGCCGTCCTCGGAGCCGAGCGGCTTGCCTTCGTCGAGCTTGCCGATGCCGTTGCCGAGCGCGACTTCCCTGGCGTAATCGAAATGCTGGATATCGACGGCGACCACCCAGCCCGGATGCGGGATCAGCGCGATGCCGGCACCGTAATGCGCCGGCAGTTCGAGCTTGCCACCATCCGGAACCAGTCCGGCGTAGTCCTTGTGACGTTCCGTCCAGGTCTTGGAGCGATAGGCGACACCGGCGGACAGCCACGGCGTCAGCTCGCCATGCCAACCCAATCCGAAACCGACACCGGCGCGGCCATCGACACCCTGGTCGCTGACTTTGCCCGGCTCCTGCGACGCGGCGGAAAACGGACTGACGCCGCGGAACTCCAGCGATTGATAGACCAGATTGATGCCGGCGCCAAAGCTGTGCTGTTCGTTCAGACGATAGCCGAGCGCCGTGAAGACGCCGCTCTGGGTCAGCGCAATGCGCGCTTCGTCGCCACCGCCAAAGCGCTCATACGGCCCGCGCCCGGGATACTGCGGGCCGAGCCCGGCGCTGGACACACTGAACCCCAGCGACCATTTCTCGGATAACGGCAGCGCTGCGCCACCTTGCGGAATGAACATGCCATCGGTGCTGCTCTGGATCGCTTCATCCGGGCCGAGACTGTTGCCGGTGATCTGGCCGCGGACTTCCGGACGGAACGCATCGACGCCGATGTCGTAGCGCTTGCCGAGGCGCGGCAGATGCGCCGGATTGCCGGTCAGCGCTGTGGTTTCCTCGCCGGCGGCATAGGTAATGCCGCCAAACCCCAGCGACTTGATGCCGTTGCCGTGTACATACGGGCCGAGCGATGCGGCAGCGTGAAAAGGAAACGCCGCAGCGGCGAGTGCGATTGCAGTGGCGGTAGTGCGAGCTCTCATGGCATGGCCTCGAAGTTCATCAATGAAAAATCAGCGGTCTGTCCGCACGCGGCGTGCGAATGATGTCCCGCCTGTACGCGTCTGTAGTGGTTGTGGACTGTCGTCGTTACAGCTTTCCAGTCAACTCCGGAACGATCTGGAACAGATCGCCGACGAGCCCGATATCGGCCACCTCGAAGATCGGGGCCTCCGGGTCCTTGTTGATCGCCACGATCGTGCGCGCATCCTTGATCCCCGCCAGATGCTGGATCGCACCCGAGATGCCGATGGCAAAGTACAGCTCCGGCGCGATGATCTTGCCGGTCTGGCCGACCTGCATGTCG
>JBEBWZ010000093.1:0-13448 GCA_040391865.1 Solimonas flava | reverse complement strand
ACGCGCCCGGCACGCAGCCCGGCGCGCGCATCCTCGTCGAGGCGGCCCAGTGACTGTCCGTCGAGCAGAATCTCGCCGCTGCTGGGCAGATCCAGCCCGGCCAGCAGTGACAGCAAGGTGGTCTTGCCGGAGCCGGAGCGGCCAACGATGGCCACCGATTCACCGGCGCCGATCTCCAGGCTGATGTCCTGCAGGATCGTCAGCGGTGCGTCGCCGCTGATAACCTGCTTGCCTACGCCGCGTGCGGCCACCACCGTTGTCCCTGCAAGCATGATGCTTAGATTCCTGTCCGTTCTGATTCTGGTGCTGTCGGTATCGACAGCGGCGCGCGCCGCCAGCGAGGCGCCGGTATTGTTGGTTGTCGGCGACAGCCTCAGCGCCGCATATGGCATTCCGGCGTCGCAAGGCTGGGTGGCGCTGCTGCAGCAGCGGCTGCAGGCGCGAGGCTATCCGCAGCGCGTGGTCAACGCCAGCGTCAGCGGCGAGACCACGGCTGGCGGCTTGTCGCGCCTGCCTGCGTTACTGGACCGTCATCGGCCGCAATTGGTTCTGATCGAGCTGGGCGGCAACGACGGGCTGCGGGGGCTGCCGCTGGCCAGGCTCAACGAGAATCTGACGCGGATGGCGGAACTGAGCCGCAAGGCCGGCGCCACGCCGGTGCTGTTCGAGATGCACATTCCCAGCAACTATGGCGCGACCTACGCCAATGGTTTCCACGCCGCGTTCAAGACCGTGGCGCAGGCACAGCAAGCACCGCTGGTGCCGTTCTTCCTGGCGCCGATCGCGCTGGACCCGGATGCGTTCCAGGATGACGGCATTCATCCGACGGTGGCGGCGCAGCCGCAGATGCTCGATGCGGCCTGGCCGACGCTGGAAGCGGCGCTGAAGTCGGGCGCGGCGCGGCCTTGAACGGCGCGTTGCGATGAATCCCTCCGTCGCCGCCCCGGCCAGCTTCTGGCAGCGCCGGATCGTCGCGCCGGTGCTGGCGCAGTTGCGCCAGGGCGTCAGCCCCGATCAGATTGCGTTGACCCTGGCGCTGGCCGCGGTGCTCGGCATCTTTCCGGTGTTCGGCGTCACCACGCTGTTGTGCGGGCTCGCGGCCGTGTGGCTGCGTTTGAACCAGCCGCTGATCCAGCTCGCCAACTACGCGCTGACGCCGCTGCACCTGGCGCTGCTGCTACCGTTCTACCGCAGCGGCGAGGCCCTGTTCAGGCAACCGCATCTGCCGATCTTTTCGATTGATGAACTGCTGGCGCGCTTCGAAGCCGGACCGCTGTCGTTCCTGGTCGATTACGGCATGGTCGTGGTCTACGGCATCGTGGTCTGGCTGCTGCTGGCACCGCCGCTGTGTGCGGTGCTGTACTTCGCATCGCGGCCCCTGCTGCGACGGCTGGCGCGCCGTGCCTGACCGCGCGCGCGGCGTCGCCTCAATCGTGGGCTGGCGCTGGCGCTATCGGGTTCTGCATCCAGATGCCGGATCTCGGAAACGGCGCCCGCGATCTTCGGGTTTGCCTGCGCTGCCGCGTCTTTAGATCATGGGTTGTGGTGCGGTGTCCGCGACCCACAGTGCGTTCAAGGGAGGCCGCGTCGTGTCAGGAATCCGGGTGAAGTGTTCGTGGGGCGGCGTTATCGTGCTGATGCTGGCGGGGTCGTGGCCCTCGCTGGCCGGTGCGGCTAGACCGCACGATGGCGGTCCACTGTATGTCGGCGACGAGGTGCTGGTGCAGTACCAGCCGGGCGCGGTGCTGGCGAAAGCGACGCGAGGGCTGGTCACGCGGCGCAGTCTGTCGGATGGACGCACCGAGCTGCTGGCGTTGCCGGCGCTGACCGATGTGGCCGGGGCGATCGCGATGCTGTCACGCGATCCGGCGGTGGCGCACGTCGAACCCAATTATCTGTACTTCCCGTCGCAGGGCGCGCCGCCGCTGCCGACCGATACGCTGTTCAGTCAGCTGTGGGGCCTGCGCAATACCGGACAGGCGAACTTCAACGTGGAGGGTCCGGCCGGCGTGATCGGAGGCGATCTGAATCTGCTGCCGGCCTGGGATCCCGCAGGCGATGGCAGTTTCAGCCGTACCGGCAGCAGCGCGGTGGTGGTGGCGATCATCGACGATGCGTTCCAGATCGACCATCCGGATCTCGCCGCCAATTTCGTGGCTGGCCGCAATATCCCTGCCGGCAACGATAACGTTGCGCCGGTCGGCAGCGATCAGGGTCACGGCACCATGGTCGCCGGCGCGCTGGGCGCGCGCGGCAACAATGCGATCGGTGTGGCCGGCAGCAGCTGGCACTCACGGTTGATGCCGATCAAGATCGGCCGCAATGGCGACAGTGGCTTCAGCAACGCCGACATCATCGCCGCGATCGAATGGGCCGGCGCGCATGGCGCGCACCTCATCAACGCCAGTTTCGGCGGCCCCAGCCGCTCCGCGATCACCGCCGACCGGATCCGCGCATTGGCGGCGCAGGGTGTGCTGTTCATCGCCGCCGCTGGCAACGACGACGCCAACCTCGACAGCTCCGGCATCAGTTTTCCGGCGCTGTACGAGGTGCCGAACCTGCTGGCCGTTGCCGCGACCAATCGTCAGGACAACATCGCCAGCTTCAGCATGCACGGGCCGCTGACCACGCACGTCGCGGCGCCGGGCTTGCAGGTGGTGACCACCAGCGTGGGCAACGGCTATCGCGACGGCGTGAACAGTGTGGCGGGCACCTCGTTCTCTGCACCGTATGTCAGTGGCATTGCTGCGCTGCTGCGCGCGCATGTCACCACCGACTGGCGCGAGATCAAGGCGCGGCTGATCGAAAGCGGGACCACGCCTGCCGGTGGCGGCGGCGTGCAGCGCGGCAATGCCGGCCAGCGCAGCATCGGTGGTCGCGTCGACGCGGCGCGGGCGCTGGACATGACGCCGCGGCCTTCGCTGACGATCCAGCGGGTGCGCCTGCTCAACGATGCCAACCAGCGGCTCGATCCGGGCGAATCGGTGCAGATCGAGGTGACACTACGCAACGACTGGCGCGATGCCACGGCGGTGAGCGCGACCCTGCAGGCGAATCCGGCGCTGGTGGCGGTCAACGGCGGTGCGCAGGCCTACGGCAACATCGCCAGCGGCAGTTCGGCGACGCGCAGCTTTGTGGCGACGGTGGCCGATGTCGACGGTCATCACAGCGTCGACTTTGCATTGGATATCCAGGCCAGCGGCAGTACGGGTGGCTACAGTGCGCGGCGTCATTTCATCCGCGAGATCGCGCGGCTGGCACCCGGCGACGACCGCACGCAGCGTTTCCACACCGGGCTGTCGGAGACCGACCGGCTCTACGACGAGTACCACGGCTGGCATGTGGATGTGCCGCAACTCAGCGAGGATCACACGCTGATCGTGCGTACCAGCACCCCCGACAACATCGATATCGATCTGCTCGGCCGCGCCACGACTCCGCCGCAGTATCTGATCACGCTCAATATCGATCCGACGATCCCCGGCGCGCATCATCTGTTCTGCACCAGCGGCTCCGCCCCGGACTGCAATGACCCGCAGACACAGGTCAGCGGCGAGCAGAACGGCAATGAGGAGCTGCGCTTCGTGATCGGCGCCGGTACCCCGGCCGATGTCTATCACTTCACGGTGGTGAACTTTGCGCAGGCCGAGTTTCCCTATCGCATCTGGGTGGAGCTGAAAGCAGGCCGCCATCCGGCCACGCCGCGACCTGATCCGGTGCTGCCGGGCAATGGCGGAGGAGGGAGCTGGACCTGGGGGAGCCTGCTGCTGCTGGCCCTGTGCGCAGGGCGCATGCGGCAACGAAAAAGCACGCGCGTCACTGCGCGCCCGGCCCAGCGCTAGCGATCCAGCAGCGTGAGCACATTCTCCGGCGGCCGTCCGACCACGGCCTTGCCGCGATAGATCACGATCGGTCGTTCCAGCAGCTTCGGATGGCTGACCAGCACATCCAGCCACTGCGCATCGCTGTAGCCGTTGTCACTGCTCAGGCCCAGCTCGGAGAACAGCGCTTCCCTGGTGCGCACGATCTCCAGCGGCTTGACGCCCAGCAAGGCACACAGCTCTTTCAGCTGTGCTTTCGACAATGGCTGTTGCAGGTACTCGATCACCGGCAACTCGATGCCGCGATCCTGCAGCAATTTCAGCGTCTCGCGGCTCTTCGAGCAGCGGGGGTTGTGGAGGATACCGTCGCGCATGTCGAACTCCCTGCAGGTCATCGGAAAGGAAAGGTCGACAGTATAGAAACGACCGTCCGCCACGCGAAGCGTGTGTCGGCCCACACAGAGTGTTCAGCCGGGGGCAAGCGGCTCGCGCCGAGTATCGATCGTCCCAGAGGTTGTTGGTGCACTAGCTGCATATCTGCCCGAGCGCCTGCTCGCGACCGTAGTCGGTGATCGCGACAGCCTGAATGGATGGCGTATGCAGCGATCACGGAGATCGATATGAGCAGCTCGAAGAAGACCAGCAGCCGGTCAGCGGGAAAGGACAAGGGGGCGGCTTCCGCAGACCGGCATTCTTCGGGCGTATCCACGGCGGCACGACGCGGTCCCAATCACATCGCGCAGCAGCTGGCGCATACCAATGCGACGGCGGCGGCCATGCCCAGCAATCCGGTCAAGGCTGGGGAGTACGCCCGGCAGGGCAAGATCAAGCCACAGGCTGGCAAGCCGGTCGAGCCGGCTTCGGATCTGGTCGGTGCCAGTACGCTGGCCGAGCGCAACAAATCGGCCAAGCTTGGCAGCAAGGCGGACCCGGGCGTCAATGCCACCATCGATTCGCTCGATCGGGTACGTGCCGATGGCTCGGGGCAGCCGATGACCACCAATCAGGGCGTGCCGCTGGCCGACAACCAGAGCTCCCTGAAAGCGGGTTTGCGCGGTCCGGCACTGCTCAAGGATTTCGTGCTGCGCGAAAAAATCACGCACTTCGATCATGAACGGATTCCGGAAAGGATCGTGCATGCGCGTGGCTCGGGCGCGCACGGCTACTTCGAGTGCTACCAGCCGCAGTCACAGCTGACGCGCGCGTCGATCTTCAGTGAAGCCGGCAAGATCACGCCGCTGTTCGTGCGCATCTCCACGGTCGCTGGCGAGCGTGGCTCCAAGGACACGGCACGCGACGTTCGCGGTTTCGCGATCAAGTTCTATACCGACGAAGGCAACTGGGATCTGGTCGGCAACAACATGCCGGTGTTCTTCATCCAGGACGCGATGAAGTTTCCGGATCTGGTGCACGCGGTGAAGCCGGAACCGCACAATGGCATGCCGCAGGCGGCCTCGGCGCATGACACCTTCTGGGATTTCGTGTCGCTGATGCCGGAATCGGCGCACATGCTGATGTGGGTGATGTCGGATCGCGCCATTCCGCGCAGCTACCGGATGATGCAGGGCTTCGGCGTACACACCTATCGTTTCGTCAACGCCGCGAGTCAGTCGGTATTCGTGAAGTTTCACTGGAACCCGAAGCTCGGCACGCACTCGCTGGTCTGGGACGAAGCGGTGAAGATTTCCGGCTGCGATCCGGACTATCACCGTCGCGATCTGTGGGATGCGATCGAGTCTGGTGAATACCCGGAATGGGAACTCGGGGTGCAGGTCTTTAGCGAGGCGCAGGCTGAAAAGTTCAGTTTCGACGTGCTCGACGCGACCAAGCTGATTCCCGAGGAAATGGTTCCGGTGACGCCGCTGGGCCGGATCGTGCTCAATCGCAATCCCGACAATTTCTTCGCGGAGACCGAACAGGTGGCGTTCTGCACTGCGCACGTGGTGCCGGGCATCGACTTCAGCAACGACCCCTTGCTGGCCGGGCGCATCCACTCCTACGTCGATACCCAGCTCTCACGCCTGGGCGGTCCGAATTTCCACGAACTGCCGATCAATGCGCCGATTGCGCCGGTCAGCAACAACCAGCGCGACGGCATGCACCGTCAGGCGATTCATCGTGGCCGTGTCGCCTACGAGCCGAACTCGCTCGCAGGAGGTTGCCCGTTCCAGACCGGACAGATGGGCCATGTGCCATTCCCGGAACCGGTGCACGGGGATGAAGTGCGCGGCAAGCCGGAAAAATTCGCCGAGCATTTCAATCAGGCCAGCCTGTTCTACGAAAGTCAGGCCGATTTCGAAAAGAAACATATCGCCGCTGCGTTTCGGTTTGAACTGAGCAAGGTCACGGTGCCGGCAATCCGCGAGCGCATGCTGGCGATGTTGCGCAATGTTTCCGAGACCCTGGCGCGGGAAGTCGCGGACGGACTTGGCATGACCCTGCCCAAGCCGATGCCGCGCGCGATCGCGAACCCGCCCAAGCCCGAGATGAGCGTGTCGCCAGCCCTGTCCCTGCTGGCGCGGCCCGGAGACGGCAGCGTACGCACACGCAAGATCGCGGTGATGGTGGCGGATGGTGTCGAGCGCAGCTCCTATTCCGCGGTCGTCGAAAAGCTGCAGGCCGCCGGTGCGGTGGTGCGGGTGGTGGGGCCGCGCATCGGCCTGTTCGATACCGCCGACGGCAAGACCATCGAGGCCGATGCCTCGCTGGAAAACGAGCCGGCGGTACTGTTCGACGGAGTCATCGTCGCTGACGGCGCCTCCGTCGACGTGCTGCTGGGCGATGGCCGTGCGCTCGAATTTCTGCGCGATCAGCATCGACACGGCAAGACCCTGCTGGCGATGGGCCGTGGTGTCGAACTGCTGGCGGAAGCCGATATCGCTTACGAGGATGAAGGCGACGCCGGCCTGATGGTCGCGCCGAAGTCGGGACCCGCGGTGGCCACTCGTTACATCGAGGCGCTGGCCAGGCATCGCCATCCGCAGCGCGAGTCCGATCCGCCGCGCGTCTGAACGCTCGCACAGCCGCCGATGGCAGGCATGCCGGATCTGGTGCAGCTGACCGAAAGCGGTTTGTACTGTGCCGCCGGGGATTTCCATATCGATCCCTGGCGGCCGGTGCCGCGGGCGGTGATCACCCACGGGCATGGTGACCATGCGCGCAGCGGCATGGGTGAGTACCACTGCACCGAGGCCAGTCTGCCGATTCTGAAATGGCGTCTGGGCGAGCAGCACTATCACGGCTATCGCTACGGCCAGACGTTCGTGCTCGGTGCGGCACGGGTGTCGCTGCACTCGGCCGGCCATGTGCTGGGCTCGGCGCAGGTGCGGATCGAGGTCGACGGCGAAGTCTGGGTCGCGTCCGGCGACTACAAGCGCCAGCCGGATCCCAGTTGCGCGCCGTTCGAAGTGGTGCCATGCGACACCTTCATCACCGAGGCCACGTTCGGACTGCCGGTCTATCGCTGGCCGGCGGCTTCCGAAGTGGCACAGGAGATGGTCGCGTGGCGCGAGCAGTGCGCAGCGCGCGGCGAAGCCGCCGTGCTGTACTGCTATGCACTCGGCAAGGCGCAACGGGTGCTCGCGGAACTGCAGGCGCACACCGCGCAGCCGGTGTTCCTGCATGGCGCCGTTGCCAACGGCGTCGAGGTCTATCGCCGTGCCGGGATCGAGATGATTGCCACGCAGCCGGTCAGCGAGACCCGTTCCGATCAGCGCTATGCCGGCGAGCTGATCATTGCGCCACCGTCCGCGGCCGGCAGTGCCTGGCTGCGGCGCTTCGGTCGCGTGCAACAGGGCTTTGCTTCCGGCTGGATGCGCATTCGCGGCAATCGACGGCGGCGCAACTACGATCGCGGCTTCGTGGTCTCGGATCACGCGGACTGGCCCGACCTGTTGCGCACCATTCGCGAGACCGGCGCGCGCCGCGTCATCGCCACGCATGGCAATACCGACGCGCTGGTGCGGGTGCTGAACGAGGAAGGGATTGCTGCGGGCGCCTTCACCACCCACTACGGCGACGAAGCCTGAAGCGCGGCGCCGATGAAACGCTTTGCCCACCTGTTTCGTGAACTGGACCGGAGCACCGCAACGCTGGATAAACGTGCGGCACTGATCCGGTACTTTCGTGAGGCGCCTCCCGCCGATGCCGCATGGGCCCTCTACCTGCTCAGCGGCGGCAAGATCACCGGGGCCAGGCAGCGCATCGCCACGACCGGCGAACTGCGGCAATGGGTCGGGCTGCTGAGCGGCTTGCCGCCGTGGCTGGTCGAGGCCAGTTACGACCAGGTGGGCGACCTGGCCGAAACCCTCGCCCTGCTGGTCGACGATCCGCAGACGACCTTGCCCGAGCGCGCACTTGCCGACTGGATCGAGGGGCAACTGTTGCCCCTGGCCAACCGCGACGAGAAGGAGCGCCGCGAGGTGGTGCTTGCCGCGTGGCGCGGGCTGGCATTCGACGAGCGCTTGCTGTTCAACAAGCTGCTGACCGGTGCCTTGCGGGTGGGCGTGTCACAGCGAACGGTGCAGCAGGCACTGGCGGAGATGAGCGGCATCGATATCGCGCGCATTGCGCAGCGCATGCTCGGCGCCTGGACGCCGAGCGCCGGATTCCTGCAGCAACTGTTGAGCACCGAAGTGCTGCCCAGCGACCGGCGCCAGCCCTACCCGTTCTTTCTGGCATCGCCGCTGGAACAGGCAGCGGAAACGCTGGGCGATATCGAGTCCTGGATCCTGGAGTGGAAATGGGATGGCATCCGCCTGCAACTGATCCGGCGCGATGGCGAGATCGCGCTGTGGTCGCGCGGCGAGGAGCGGCTCGATGGCCGCTTTCCGGAAATCGAAGCCGCCGCCACACAGTTGCCGCGCGACTGCGTGATCGATGGCGAACTGCTGGCGTGGATTCCCGGGAGCGCGGAGCCCTTGCCGTTCACCGCCCTGCAAAAACGGATCCAGCGGTTGAAGCCCGGCGCGAAGACCCTGGCCGATGCCCCGGTGCGGATGCAGGTCTACGATCTGCTCGAACTCGACGGCGAGGACTGGCGCGAGCGATCGCTGTTGCAGCGGCGTGCCGCGCTGAAGTCGCTGCTGGCGACGCAAGCGACCGCGTCCGCAACAGATCCGAGGATCGTCCTCTCCTCGCGGGTGTATGCAAAAAACTGGGCGTCGGCGGCGCAGCTGCGCGACAGCGCGCGCGAACGCGGCGTCGAGGGCCTGATGCTCAAGCGTGGCGCGTCTCCCTATCAGGCCGGCCGTCGTCGCGGCGACTGGTGGAAGTGGAAGATCGCACCACTGACCATCGACGCAGTGCTGCTCTATGCCCAGGCCGGGCATGGCCGCCGCAGCACGCTGTATACCGATTACACCTTTGGTCTCTGGGACGGCGACACGCTGGTGCCGGTCGCCAAGGCGTATTCCGGGCTGACCGATGCCGAGATCCTGGAGCTGGATCGCTGGATCCGCGCCCATACGCGCGAGCGCTTCGGACCGGTGCGCTCGGTGGACGCGCATCAGGTCTTCGAACTGGGATTCGAAGCGGTGAACCGCTCGGCGCGGCACAAGTCGGGTATCGCGGTACGCTTTCCGCGCATTCTGCGCTGGCGTCGCGACAAGCCGATGGCCGATGCCGACCAGCTGCAGACCTTGCAGGCGCTGGCGCGATGAAAGTGAAAGCGGCACCGCGCGCAGCCACAGGCGCGGGTCTCACCCGTGCCCAGGCGCACGCACGTCTGCAGGCCTGGTTCACCGCGCAGGGCTGGCGGCCGCTGCGTTTCCAGAAGGAAGTCTGGCGCCGTTATCTCGCGGGCGAGTCCGGCCTGCTGCATACGCCGACCGGCAGCGGCAAGACCCTGGCGGCGATCGGCGGGCCCTTGCTCGAAGCCCTGTCGTCTGCCGCGGTGCGCGACGTGGCGCGACCGACCGTGCTGTGGGTGACGCCGCTGCGCGCGCTCGCCAGCGACACCACGCGCGCCTTGAAGGCACTGGTCGCGGCGCTGTCACTGGACTGGCAGGTGGCGATGCGCACCGGCGACGCCAGCGCACGCGACAAGCGTCTCGCCCGATCCGGCCGCGCCGAGTTGCTGGTGATCACGCCCGAGTCGCTGGCGCTGCTGTTGTCGTATGCCGATACCGCTGCGCATTTCCGCCATCTGCAGTGCGTGGTGGTGGACGAGTGGCACGAGTTGCTCGGCAACAAGCGCGGCGTCCTGCTGCAGCTGTGTCTGGCGCGCCTGCGGGCGCTGGCGCCGGTGCTGCGCTGCTGGGGTTTGTCGGCAACCCTGGGCAATCTCCCCGAAGCGGCGCAGGTGCTGTTGCCGCACAGGCGCGATGCCGTCGTGGTCGCCGGCGTGCCGCCGCGCGGCTTCACGCTGACGACCCTGCTGCCGCAGGAGCAGCAGCGGCTGCCCTGGGCCGGGCAGGTCGGCCTGTCGCAGCTGCCGCAGGTCTATCGGCAAGTGATGGCGGCTCGCAGCAGCCTGATCTTCACCAATACGCGCGCACAGGCCGAGCTGTGGCACCGCGCACTGGCGGCGATCTGGCTCGACGATCCGGAGGCGCTGGCGCTGCATCACGGCTCGCTGTCGCCAGCCCTGCGCGCGGCCGCCGAAGCGGGTCTGCGCGAGGGCCGTCTGCGCTGCGTGGTGGCGACGTCCAGCCTCGATCTCGGCGTGGATTTTCCGGCGGTCGAGCAGGTGTTCCAGATCGGCAGTCCCAAGGGCGTTGCGCGGCTGTTGCAGCGCGCGGGCCGGGCGCGCCACCGTCCGGGGCAGTCGGGCGCCGTGATCTGCGTGCCGACACAGGCACTCGATCTGATCGAATACGCCGCCGCGCGTGCGGCTGTGGCGCGCGGCGAGATCGAGCCGCGCACGCCGCGGCGGTTGAGTGTCGACGTGCTCGCGCAGCATTGTGTGACGCTGGCGCTGGGCGGTGGCTTCGACGCCGACCGACTCTATGCCGAGGTGCGCGGTACCCACGCCTACGCGGCGCTTGATCGGGAAACCTGGCAGGCGGTGCTGGATTTCATCGTCCAGGGCGGACGCGCACTGTTCAGCTATCCCGACTTCCGGCGGGTCGTGTGTGACGCCGATGGGCAGTACCGCGTCAGCGATCGCCGCATTGCTTTCCGTCATCGTCTCTCGATCGGCACCATCACCGCCGACGGCAGCGTCGCGGTCAAGGTGCTGCGTGGCGGCACCCTGGGCAGTGTCGAGGAATCATTCATCGGGCGCCTGCGCCCAGGCGATCAGTTCCATTTTGCCGGGCGTCAGCTGCAACTGGTCCGGATCGAAGGTATGACCGCATATGTTCGCAAGGCGGCCACGGCCACGGCCAAGGGCGTGGTCGCGACATGGCCGGGCGGGTATCTGCCGCTGTCGAACCAGCTGGGTCGCGAGGTCGTGCGCCTGTTCGCTGCGCCACAGGATGTTCCCGAACTGAAAGCCCTGGCGCCTTTGCTGGCGCTGCAGGCGCAGGTCTCGGCCCTGCCGCAGCCGCAGCAACTGCTGATTGAAGCGCTGGCCACACGTCGCGGCCATCATCTGTTCGTCTATCCCTTCGCGGGCCGCGCGCTGCACGAAGGATTGGCAGCGCTGCTGTCGCTGCGCTGGAGCCGTCTGTCGCCGAACAGCCTGTCGTTTGCGGTCAACGATTACGGCTTCATGCTCACGGCGCCGCTGCCGTTGCAGGCGAGCGAGCAGCGGCTGCGCGAGCTGCTGTCTCCCGAGCATGTGCTCGACGACTTGCGCGGCACCACCAATCTGGCCGAACTGGCACGACGCCAGTTTCGCGAGATTGCGCGCATTGCCGGCTTGCTGGTGCCGTCGCTGCCGGGGCGTGAATCGCACTCGGTGCGGCAGCTGCAGGCTTCGAGTGGGCTGATCTACGACGTGCTGCGCCGCTACGATGCCGGACACCTGCTGCTGGCACAGGCCGAGCGTGAGGTGCTGGACGATCAGCTGCAGATGACGCGGATCCGGCAGTTGCTGCGCGATCACGCGCAACAGCCGCTGCTGCTGCGGCAGCCGGCTGCGCTGACGCCGCTGTCGTTTCCGCTGTGGGCGGAGAACCTGCGCGGCCACGTCAGCTCGGAAACCTGGCAGACGCGCGTGCACCGTGCCGCCGCGCAACTGGAGCAGCGGTACTCGGGCGTACGTCGTGGTCGCTAGCCTGTCGATGCTGCTGGCGGGCGAGTCGGTGCAATTGCTCGGCGACCGCGCCCTGCACTGGGTTGCGCGCCGGCGCCTGCTGATTGCCGACCTGCATCTGGGCAAGGAAGACAGTTTTCGCCGTGCAGGCGTGGCGCTGCCCAGCGGTGTCACTGAGGGATACCTGCAGCGGCTGTCGCAGTTGATCGCGCAGACGCAAGCGGAATCGCTGTGGGTGCTCGGTGACCTGCTGCACGGGCCAATCATCGATGGCCGGTGGCGCGAGCAATGGCAGCATTGGCGCGCGCGACATCGGCAACTGGAACTGGCCGTGGTTCCGGGCAACCACGATCGTGCGCTCGCCGCCGCCGGGCTGGAGGTGCTCACGCTCGCTGACGGCATCAGGGATGGGTCGTTCGAATTCAGACATGCCCCGGCGTCAGCGTCGGCTGCGCGCGCATCGCATCTGATCTGCGGTCATCTGCATCCGGTGGCGCGCTTTCCGGGTGTGGCACGCCGCTGGCCTTCGTTCTGGTTGCGCAGCGGCATGACGGTGCTGCCGGCGTTCTCCGAATTCACCGGTGGATTTCTGGTGGCGCCTGTCCCTGGAGAAGCCATCGTGGCCTGTGTCGAGGGGGCTGCCGTGCGCCGTCATGGGATTGTGGGCCGGTCTGGATAGTGCAAAATATTGCATCGGAATTGACGGAAACGGTCATTGATGAATACGCAGTAAATTGGCTATTTAGGCGAGTTTCTGCATATTTGTTGCATATTCCGTCAGCTGTTTTTTGCGCTACACTTGCGCCATGCAGGTGCCCTTTGGCCGTTACGGCCGGAGGGTGAAACGGGAATGCGGTCGTCCGGCAAGTTCGCTTGCCGGCCAAGCCGCAACTGCCCCCGCAACGGTAGGCAAGTGTCGCTGTGCACAACACGCCACTGGTGTAAACACACTGGGAAGGCTGCGCAGAAATCCTTGCAAGTCCGGAGACCGGCCTGCATGCGTGTCGATCGCCTGGCGATCCCACGTTCAAGAGACCCGTGCGCGGAGGGCGGACGGAACGAGGCCATTGCGGTGTTCGACTACGTGTTGCTGATGCCCGCTCGCTGTGTGCGAGTGCGCCGCTGCATGTGACGGGCACCGATGGGCCTGCTGTATCCGGAGTGATCTAGCAATGTCATCTACCCTGTCCACAGCTGCCGCCGATGCGGTGGCAAGCGTCAAACTGCTGATTGGTGGTGAGTTCGTCGAATCCAGAACCTCGCAATGGCGCGAAGTCGTCAATCCCGCGACCCAGCAAGTGCTTGCGCGCGTGCCGTTCGCCACGCCCGAGGAAGTGAATGCCGCGGTGGCCGCCGCGAAAGACGCATTCAAGACCTGGCGCAAGACGCCGATCGGTGCGCGCGCCCGTATCTTCCTGAAGTATCAGCAGCTGATCCGCGAGCACATGAAGGAACTCGCTGCGATCCTTACCGCCGAGCAGGGCAAG
>JBEBWZ010000092.1:0-13536 GCA_040391865.1 Solimonas flava | reverse complement strand
AGCGCGTGCTGCGGAACAGGAAAGAACTGCGCTTGCCGTAGTTGTCGAACGAGTTGTCGATGTTCAGACGGTCCAGCGGATTCTCCAGATTCACGTAAGGAATGAAGCCGTGGCCCATGCCGTCGGCGCCATTGTCGGACATGAACACGATGAAGGTGTTGTCGTACTCGCCAATGGCTTTGAGGTAATCGAACAGGCGGCCGAGATTGTCATCGACATTGGTCAGCATGCCCGCGTAGATCTCCATGATCCGCGCCTCGCTGCGACGTTGCGCATCGGTGAGCTGATCCCAGTCACGGTTGCTGGTCACACCCGGCGCACCGAACCGCGTCATCTGCGTCTGTTCGAACGGCGCCGGCGTGAAGTCCTGCGGCAGCAGTCCCAGCGTTTTCTGCTTCTGCAGGCGCGCCTCGCGGATCACGTCATAACCGGCGTCATAGCGCCCGCGATACAGATCGAGATAGGCCTCCGGCACCTGCAGCGGCCAGTGCACGGCCTGGAAGGCGAGATAGCCGAAGAACGGCTTGCCATCGCCATGGCCCGCACCGATGTATTCGATCAGCTTGCTGGTGTAGGCATCGCTGGAAAAGAAATCATCCGGAATTTCCGCTTCGACACCGTTCTCGAAATAGGGTCGCGCGGCCGACTCGCGATCGTCCGCGGTGTGCTTGAAGTTGCTGGCATACGCCGCGGTGTAGTCCAGCGAGAATGACTGGTCGAAGCCCTGCTGCACCGGCCCTCCGCCGCCCAGGTGCCACTTCCCGGCCATGTAGGTGTGATAGCCGCCATCGCGCAACAGGTGGGCGATCGATCGCGCACTGTCGTCGAGGCTGCCCTTGTACTTCTCCTTGCCGGGATAGAAATAACTGCTTTCCGACAGCGTGCCGACGCCCACCAGATGATGATCCGCGCCGGTGATCAGCTCGGCGCGCGAAGTGGCGCACAGCGGCGTGCTGTGGAAGTTGGTCAGCACGCGGCCCTGCTTGGCCAGTTGGTCGAGATGGGGCGTGCTGATCTCGCCGCCGAACGCACCGAGATCCGAGTAGCCCAGATCGTCGATCATGATCACCAGCAGGTTCGGACGCTTTGCGCCCGCCACGCCATTGCGACTGCCATCGGTCGCCGAAGTCGAGCTGCCGCAGGCGACCAGTGTCGTCGTCAGCGCAAGCACGGCCCAGGAACGCATACCCAACTGCTTCATCATTCCTTCCCCCTTTTTTCACGGACAGCCAACAGCGTGCCCGTTCCGATACGTTGCCGGAACGGATATGGATAGACCTTTACAGCGGCGAGCCCTCCGCATCCGGCGGCAGTACCACTTCCGGCTGCGTGAGGAAGCGCTGCACGGCCGTCGCGGTCGCTTCCGGATCTTCCTCGTGCGGCACATGCCCCAGCGTCTCGAAGACCACCAGACCGCTACCGGCGATTTCGCGATGGAAGCGCTCGCCGTTTTCCAGCGGAATCAGGCCATCACGACCGCCCCACAGGATCAGCGTCGGCAGTTTCAGTTCAGGAATGCGTGCAGTCGTGCCATCCGGCTGGGCCTGTGCAAAACGTCCGGCCAGTGCCGCGCGATTGCCGGCGCGCAGCGTCAGCTCGTAATAGCGATCGACCAGTTCCGGCGTCACCCGCTCCGGATCACCGTAGACATTGCGCACGCTGGACTCGATGAAGCTGCGCGGCAGCGTCACCTGCATCAGACGATTGAGCACCGGCATCCGTGCGATGCGGAAACCGATCGGCACCGAGGTCGATTGCAGCGGATAGCCGGCGGCGTCCACCAGGATCAGGGAATCGACGCGCGCCGGATGCGCCAGTGCGGTTTCCCAGGCGATATGACCACCAAAGGAATTGCCGGCCAGCACCGCGCGCTCGATGCCGAGATGATCGAGCAGCGCGATCACGAACTCGACATAGCGTGCCATGCGGTAGTCGCCATCCGGTGTCGGCCCGGTGAGGCCGAAGGCCGGCAGATCGACACGGATCACGCGGTGCGTGGCCTTCAACTGCTCCGTCCAGCCATCCCAGGTATGCAGGGATGCGGAGGTCCCGTGCAACAGCAGCAGCGGAGTTGCATCGTCACGCGGGCCTTCGTCGCGCAAGTGCACGTTCATGCCGGCGATCTCGACGAACTGCGACGGCGGTGGCGCCCAGCGCTGCGAGAGTTCCGCCACCGAACGATCCGGCGCCCAGGTCAGCGCCACCGCCGCGCCGCACAGCAGCAACAATGCGATCAGCACGCCGACGATGATTTTCAACAGTGTGCGCATGGCTCTCCCCAATTCTTGGTAAATGCTGGCCGAAGGTCTTCCCCGCCCAAGCGTTTCAGCCCCTCAACCCATCCGTGCTTGTCGGTGCTATGGCTTGTTGGCGGTCGCTGCATCGAGGAACGCCGGTCGCTCGCCACCGCCATGCAGGGTCACATTGATACCGGAAATATACGCTGCTGCTTTCGATGCCAGCCAGACACAGGTTGCGCCGATATCCGTCGGCTCGGCCAGCCGCCCCAGCGGAATGGTGCTGGCGACGGCGGCGACGCCGGCTTCGTCACCGTAGTGCAAGGCACTCAGCTCGGTACGTACCGGGCCGGGACTGATCGCGACCAGGCGCACGCGCGGCGCCCATTCGACCGCCAGCGATTGCACCAGGCTCAGGATCGCCGCCTTTGCCGCGCCGTAGGCCGCGGTACCGGGCGATGGCCGCAGTGCGCTGACGCTGGCGATGAACAGGATCGCGCCGCCCTCCGGCTGCCTCTGCATGATCGCATTGGCCTTCTGCGCCAGATGGAACGGCGCCAGCAGGTTCAGCGCGAAGATCTTTTCGTGGAAACGTGGCGAGGCCTTGTCAGCCATCGCGAACGGTGCGCCACCGGCGTTGTTGACCAGTACGTCGAGGCGACCGTAACGCTGCTCGATCTGTGCGAACAGCGCATCGACCGCCGCCGCATCGCGGACATCGCAGGCAAGGAACTCGGCGCTGCGTCCGCCCGCCGCCGGCAGCTCCGTCGGCGTCTCGCGGCCACAGATCACGACTGTCGCGCCCGCGGCGAGAAACGCGGTGCTGATCCCCCGTCCGACGCCCTTGGCGCCGCCGGTCACGAGAACCACGGGAGACTCGGTCGATTGCTGCACGGCCACAGTGCTGGATCCTGCTGTCGGATGGAGAGCACATCCTAGTGGATCGTGCCGCTCACTCCGTAATCCGAAAGGGTGAAGCGATGGCGCGGCAGGTTAGACGCGCAGCGCGTGGTCGATGTGCTTTTGCCTGGAAAGCGGCCCCTCACCCCGACCCTCTCCCCGCAAGCGGGGCGAGGGAGCAGAGAATTTAATCCTGACGCAGATAAGCGCAGCTTCCCCGGGAGCGGGAGGAAGGCGGTACGGTTGCAATGCATGACGGTATTCCCATCTCCCTCTCCCCGCGCGCGGGGAGAGGGTTGGGGTGAGGGGCCGCTTTTCCCGCGCGCCCCGCAAGCAGCCCGCATACCGCAGGACCTCAGACCCTGCTGTCATCCAAAAGGATGAAGCTCATCAACAGCGACTGAGCGAGCATGCACGCACCAGCGGGGCAGCCCGCCCAACCTCGTGCACGAGCTCATGCCGCAGACTCCAGTTCACTCAGGGCCGGTCCCCAGCGGCCACTATGTGCAGTTGCCGAACGGCTATCGCGTTCACTATCTCGATGAGGGCAGCGGCCCGGTCGTGGTGTTCCTGCATGGCTCCGGCTCCGGCGCCTGCGGCTACAGCAATTTCAAGGGCAACTACCCGGCACTGGTGAAAGCCGGCTACCGCGTGATCCTGCCCGACCTGATCGGCTACGGTTATTCCGACAAGCCGGATGACGTGGAGTATCCGCTGTCGTTCTTCATCGAGTGCGTCAAGCAGATGCTCGATGCCATCGGCGTGTCGAAGTACACGCTGATCGGCAACTCGCTCGGCGGCGCCATCGCGCTCGGCTATGCGCTCGAACATCCGCAGACCATCGACAAGCTGGTGCTGATGGCACCGGGCGGCGTCGAAGATCAGCCGGACTACTTCAAGATGCCGGCGATGGCGCTGATGAAGGAAGTGTTCATGTCCGCCGAACCGGTGACCCCGGCACGCCTGCGTCTGTTCATGGAAGGCGCGCTGGTGCACGACAAGTCGGTGATCGACGACGAACTGGTCGCCGAGCGACACGCGCTGATGCTGATGCAGAACCCGCAGGTGGTGAAGACCATGAAGGTCCCGAACATGACCGCGCGCCTGCCCGAGATCAAGGCGCCGTCGCTGGCGTTCTGGGGGATCAACGAAAAGATGATGCCGGAGACCGGCATCATGAAACTGGCCAAGGGCATTCCGAACCTGCGCATGGTGACCGTGCCCAACTGCGGCCATTGGGTGATGGTCGAGCATCGCGACTTTTTCAATCGCTCCGTGCTCGACTTCCTGAAGAACGGCTGACCCCTGTGCCGCATCCCCTTAACCTCCGTTCGTGTCGAACAGGCCCGCAGGGCCATATCGAGACACAGGCGCCTTGCCTTGCGGCGGCCCCTCGATACTGCCGCTGCGCGGAAATTCGTGGCGAACGGATTTCGTAGGACATTCATGAGCCTCTCCAACGACCGTATCCAAACCCTCGGCGACGAGCTGTTCGCCGCGCTGCGCTCGCGCTCCGTGCTGGAGCCGCTGACCAATCGCGAACCCACGATCGACATCGAGGATGCGTACCAGATTTCGCTGCGCTTCCTGGAACGCCGCACCGCCACCGGTGAGCGCGTCGTCGGCAAGAAGATCGGCGTCACCAGCAAGCCGGTGCAGGACATGCTCGGCGTGCATCAGCCGGACTTCGGCTTTCTCACCGACCGCATGCAGGTCAAGAACGGCAGCGTCATCAGCATTGCCGGCAGCGGCCTGATCCAGCCGCGCGCCGAGGGCGAGATTGCCTTCGTGCTGAAGAAAGACCTCAAGGGCCCCGGCGTCACCGAGGATCAGGTGCTGGACGCGACCGACTACGTGCTGCCCTGTTTCGAGATCGTCGACTCGCGCATCAAGGACTGGAAGATCAAGATCCAGGACACCGTCGCCGACAATGCTTCCTGTGGTGTCTATGTCGTCGGCGACGATCGAGTGCGCGCGTACGACCTGGACCTGGCGGCGGTGAAGATGGATATCCGCAAGAACGGCGAGCATGTCGCCTCCGGTCTCGGCTCCGCGGTGCAGGGCCACCCGGCCACCGCCGTTGCCTGGCTCGCCAACACCCTGGGCCGCTATGGCATTCCCTTCCTGAAGGGTGAAGTGATTCTCTCCGGTTCGCTGGCGCCGCTACTGCCGGCGGTGCCCGGCGACCGTTTCCACATGACACTCGCCGGCATCGGCGAAGCGTCAATTGGTTTTGAGGCCTAAAGCAATGAACAAGATCAAGTGCGCGATCATCGGGCCCGGCAACATCGGCACCGACCTGATCTACAAGCTCAAGCGCAGCCCGGTGCTGGACCCGGTCTGGATGGTCGGCATCGACCCGACCTCCGAGGGTCTGAAGCGCGCCGCCGAGATGGGCCTGAAGACCACCGACCAGGGCGTGGACGGCCTGCTGCCGCATGTGCTGGCCGATGGTGTGCAGATCGCTTTCGACGCCACCAGCGCCTACGTGCACAAGTCGAATTCCGACAAGCTCAACGCGCTCGGCGTACTGATGGTCGACCTCACGCCCGCCGCCATCGGTGGCCTGTGCGTGCCGCCGGTGAACCTGGAGAAGCACGCCCAGGCGCAGGCGATGAACGTCAACATGATCTCCTGCGCCGGGCAGGCGACGATCCCGATGGTCAACGCGGTGTCGCGCATCCAGTCGGTGAAGTACGCCGAGATCATCGCGACCGTGTCGTCGAAGTCGATCGGCCCCGGCACGCGCGCCAATCTCGACGAGTTCACCTACACCACCTCGAACGCGGTCTGCGCGGTAGGCGGTTCGCGCACCGGCAAGGCGCTGGTGATCATCAACCCGGCCGATCCGCCGATGATCATGCGCAACACCATCTACTGCCTCACCGACGAAGCACCGGACCAGGAACGCATCCGCGAGTCGGTGTTGCAGATGGTCCAGGAAGTGCAGAAGTACGTGCCGGGCTATCGCCTGGTGAACGGCCCGGTGTTCGACGGCAACAAGGTCGCCACGTTCATGGAAGTCGCCGGTCTTGGCGACTACCTGCCGACCTACGCCGGCAACCTCGACATCATGACCGCCGCCGCCGCCCGCACTGCCGAGATGTTCGCGACGGAGATCCTGGCCGGACGCTACAAGCTAAAAGCGGCCTAGTTATTAGTCCCCTCTCCCGCTTGCGGCGGAGGGTTAGGGAGAGGGTGCGGCAACGCCGCGATGCGGCGCCCTCTCTCCCAGCCTCTCTCCCGCAAGCGGGAGAGAGGAGTGCAATCATCGGATGTATGGGGACAAACCAATGAGCGAGCTGAAAAATCTCAAGGGCCGCAAGGTCCTGGTGCACGACATGGCGTTGCGCGACGGCATGCACGCCAAGCGCGAGCAGATCTCCACCGCACAGATGATCGAGGTCGCCACCAAGCTCGACGACGCCGGCGTGCCGCTGATCCAGGTCTCGCACGGCGCCGGCCTCGGCGGCAACTCGCTGCAGCACGGCTTTGCCATGCACAGCAACGAGGAGTATTGGGACGCGGTGGTCCCGAAGATGAAGCGGGCGAAGATCTCCTGCCTGCTGATTCCGGGCCTGGGCACGATGAAGGAACTGCAGAGCGCCTACGACCACGGCGTACGCAGCGTGCACGTCGCCACGCACTCCACCGAAGCCGATACCAGCCCGCAGCACATCGCCTATGCGCGCAAGCTCGGCATGGACGCCACCGGCTTCCTGATGATGGCCCACCTCAACGATCCCAAGGGGCTCGCCGAGCAGGGCAAGCTGATGGAGTCCTACGGCGCGCAGACCATCTACATCACCGACTCGGCCGGCTACATGCTGCCCAGCGACGTGATCGAGCGCGTGCGCGCCCTGCGCGCCGTGCTCAAGCCGGAGACCGAGATCGGTTTCCACGGCCACCACAATCTCGGCATGGGCATCGCCAACTCGATTGCCGCGATCGAGGAAGGCGCGAGCCGCATCGACGCTTCGGTCGGCGGCCTCGGTGCCGGCGCCGGCAACACGCCGCTGGAAGTGTTCATCGCGGTCTGCGACCGCATGGGCATCGACACCGGCTGCGACCTGTTCAAGCTGATGGACCTGACGCAGGACGTCATCTTCCCGATGATGGATCACATCGTGCGCGTGGACCGTTCCTCGTTGACGCTGGGCTTTGCCGGCGTCTATTCCACCTTCCTGCTGCACGCCGACCGCGCCGGCAAGAAGTACGGCATCCCGGCACGCGACATCCTGGTCGAACTCGGTCGCAAGAAGATGATCGGCGGCCAGGAAGACATGATCGAGGACACCGCGCTGACGATGGCGCGCGAGCGCGGGCTGCTGAAAGCCGACGCAAGCTGATCGGTTTGTGGGGTAGTCCCGAGCGGCCCTCCACCAGGGCCGCTCTGCATTGTGCGTCGTAAAATTTCCCTGCCGCCGGCAACAGAGTACTGTCTGTCATCCTCCGCGTAGCGAAGGATGACAAGCCCTTTCCGCCAGACAGCTCATCCGCCCACGATTGCCCGCAGAATAGGCGGCATCGCTTTCATACCTGCCGGAGTTTTTGCATGACGTCTCTGTTTGATCCCATCACCGTGGGCCAGCAACTGCTCGCCAACCGTATCGTGCTCGCACCGCTAACCCGCAACCGTTCGCCCAATGCCGTGCCCACTGCACTGGCGGCGACGTACTACGCGCAGCGCGCCTCCGCCGGCCTGTTGATCACCGAGGCCACCGCGATCAGTCACCAGGGCCAGGGCTACGCCGATGTGCCGGGGCTCTACACGCCGGAGCAGGTCGCAGCCTGGAAGACCGTCACCGACGCCGTGCATACCGCCGGCGGCAGGATCTTCGTGCAGCTTTGGCACGTGGGTCGCATCTCGCATACCTCGCTGCAGCCCGACGGCCAGGCGCCGGTGGCGCCGTCCGCGATCCGCGCCAAGGCCAAGACCTATCTGATCCGGCCCGACGGCAGCGGCAAGTTCACCGAGACCTCCGAGCCGCGTGCGCTGGCACTCAACGAGATTCCCGGCATCGTCGCCGACTACCGCCGCGCCGCCCGCGCCGCGGTCGAAGCCGGCTTCGACGGGATCGAGATCCATGCCGCCAACGGTTATCTGATCGATCAGTTCCTGCGCAGCGGCAGCAATCACCGCGATGATGCCTACGGTGGCTCGATCGAAAACCGCACGCGTCTGCTGCGTGAAGTGCTGCACGCGATCGTCGGCGAGATTGGCCCCGAGCGCAGCGCCATCCGTATTTCGCCGGTCACGCCGGCCAATGATGCAGCCGATCCCCAGCCGCAGCCGCTGTTCACACGCGTGGTGGAACTGCTGGCAGAGCATGCGCTGGCCTATGTGCATGTCATCGAAGGCGCAACCGGCGGAGCGCGCGATTACCAACAGGGCGATGCACCGTTCGATTACGCCGCACTAAAACGCGCCTATGCCGAAGCCGGCGGCCGCGCCGCATGGATGGTCAACAACGGCTACGACCCGACGCTGGCCGAACGCACGGTTGCCAGGGGCGACGCCGATCTGATCGCCTTCGGCAAGGCATTCATCGGCAATCCGGATCTGGTCCGGAGACTGCGCGAACAGGCGCCGCTGAACACGCCGGATCAGTCCACGTTCTACGGCGGCGGCGCGCAGGGTTATACCGACTATCCGGCCTTGCCCTGAGCGACCCGCAGTCATCCTGAGTGCAGACGCCACATCGAGACGCCCGGCGCGCACTGCTGCGCTGCTCTCAGGATGACGCAGGCGGCTCTCCCTGAGCCGTTCCTTGCGCACGGCATTCGGGTCAAACACAGGCGGATCGCAAGGATCGATGCGGCTCGCGACAGGCGCGGGCGTCTTTTGAGATGATCCGCGACCGCCCTGCCCCGATTGAATGGTCGCCGTGCATTACCTTCTGCTCAGCGTTGCCTGCAGTGTCCTGGTCTCTGTCCTGCTGAAGCTGGCCCGCGGTCGCGGCATCGATGTCTCCCAGGCCATCACCTGGAACTACCTCAGCGCCAGCCTGCTCTGCGTCTGGCTGTTGCAGCCGGCACCGATCGCATTCAGCACTCTCGGCGCACATGGCGGCGTGCTGCTGGCGTTGGGCGTACTGCTGCCCACCATCTTTCTGGCGCTGGCGGCATCGGTGCGCGTGGCCGGCATCGTGCGCAGCGACATCGCACAGCGGATGTCCTTGCTGGGCTCGCTGGCCGCGGCATTCCTGTGGTTTGGCGAGCCACTCAACGGCGGCAAGCTGTTCGGTCTGGCGCTGGGGCTGGTCGCGGTTCCCTGCATCGTGTTGCGCAGCGACAGCAGCCGTTCCGGCGTGGGCATCGCGCGCTGGGTCCTGCCATTGCTGGTATTGCTCGGCTTCGCGGCGATCGATGTGCTGCTGAAACTGGTGGCCAGCGCCGGCATTCCGTTCGCCAGCTCCTTGCAGTTCAGCTTCGGCCTTGCGTTCGTGCTGATGCTGGCGTTGCAGCTGTACCGGCACCAACGCCGCCAGACGCGCATCGGCCTGCGTCAGTTATGCGCGGGACTGCTGCTCGGTGCCGTCAATTTCGGCAACATCGTGTTCTACATCCGCGCACATCAGTCGCTGCCGGATCAGCCAGCGACCGTGTTTGCGACGATGAACATCGGGGTGGTGCTGCTCGGCACCCTCGTGGGCTGGGGTCTGTTTGGTGAACGCCTGAACCGCATCAATCAGCTCGGCGTTGTCCTCGCGGTGGCGGCCATTCTGGTGATCACTGCCGCTCGCTACTGAGTCGCACTGCAGCTGCTTCGGCAGCCACGCCGGATTCGCCCGCGGCCTGGCCCCGATCTGCACGAGCGCCATGCGCGACACGTGGCGGCACCGGACACGCAGCGCCCAGGAACCCTGGCGGTGTTCCTGGGCGCTGCGGCGGCGGTCCTACTGCTTGGGAATGCGCAGTACCTGGCCGGGATAGATCTTGTCCGGATGGCTCAGCATCGGACGATTGGCTTCAAAGATCTGCGGATACTTGTTGGCGTTGCCGTACTGCTCTTTCGCGATCTTCGACAGCGTGTCGCCCTTCTGCACGGTGTAGAAGCCGGAGCTGGGGTTCTCCGCCGCGTCCGGCAAGGGGGCATTTTCCAGCGTCGGTGCCGGCGTCGCGGTTGCAGCCGTGGGCCGAGGTCCGACCTTGATGCGGTCTTCGACTTCTTCAATGCCCTTGATGTTGCCGGCAGCGATGATCGCTTTTTCCTTGTCCTCCAGCGTATCGGCATAGCCGATCAAGGACACCTTCTTGTTCGCATGTGCCACCACGCTGAGGATCGAGAACTTCAAGCCTTGAGCGAGGATATGTTCACGAACTTTTTTTTCGTCGATCTGGGCGCTGCCGAACAATTTTTCGCCGGCGTCAGCGATAAACCCGAAAAGACTCATGTGCCTCTCCTTTCAATGACCACGTTCCATAGATGACTTGCGCGCAGGTTTGCGCCGTTTCCTGATTCGCCTTCACCGTGCGAATTGTGCAGATCCCCCCAATTTAAAGCTATCCGACCGTATCCTCCGGCTGCGGCTGCCATTGCTTCAACAGCTTGAACACATGATCCGCATTGCGGCCCTGCATCGCAGCAGCGGTCATCACCCCGCCCAGGAGAGCGCCGCCCACGCCGGCAGTGAGAACATCCTGCCCGGTCAGATACAGCCCTTTTACCGGGGTCACCGGATGCAGCCATTTCTGTCGGAACCGTTGCAGATCATGGTCCAGACCATAGATTTCGCCACGATCGTTCATCTGGAACCATTCGGTCGACAGCGGCGTCGACAGCTCGCAGTAATCGAGCTTTCCGCGGAGTTGCGGCATTTGTCGATAAAGACCTTCGAGCAGACGTTCGGTGAACCGGGCTTTCAGCGCTTCATATTGTTCGCCGCGCTGGTTCCAGGTTTTTCCGGACCATTGCGCAAACCAGTCGTAACGCCCGAGCGTGATGACCTCGACGGTGCTCTTGCCTGGATAGTGCCGCTCCCACTCCGGATCCTTGGCCGAGGGAAACGAGATGTACAGCATCGGCAGGGCATTCAGTGGATCATCCAGAAACCGTTGCACATTGCCCTCGTGATCGGCATCTGGATAAATCCAGAAGTTGGTTTTCGGGATGCCCAGTTCAGCAGCCGTTCCCTTGAAACCGGCATAAAGACAGAGATGGCCTGATGAGGCTTTCACCGAGCTGAGCTTATCCGGGTAGCGATGACGCGTTCGTACGCTGTCGCACAGTAGCTTTTCGAAGGTATTGCGCGCGCCAGCGTTGCTGACCACCGCTTGCGCACGCAGCTCGCTGCCATCGCTCATGCGCACACCGCAGACACGATGATGCTCGATCAGCACCTGATCGACCTTGGCATAGGTAAACACTTCGCCGCCGCCGGCACGGATCACCGGGATGATGGTGTCCGCCATTTTCCAGGAACCGCCGACCGGATAGCAGCCGCCATCGAAATAGTGCTTCACCACCGACGCATGCATCAGAAACGCGGCATCGCGGGGTGGCAGTCCGTAATCGCCCCATTGCCCGGTCAGGACGGCAATCAGCTGCTGGTTCTGAGTCAGTCCTTCGAGCACTTCGCGTGTCGACATGAAACACTCTTTGGGGACCCGAAGCGGCCTGATCCGTTCATACAGGCGCGCCATCATCGGGGGCATCGCCTGCCCGGCGAAATACTGCTTCATGCTGCGACTGACGCGCAGCACCGCGTCGAAATAGGCATCGATCGCCGTACTTTCTTCAGGGAAGTGGCGCTTCAGCTCCGCCTTCAGGTTTTCGCGGCCGACCACAAAATCATATTGTCGATCGCCGATCGAGATGCGGTCATAGACGCGATCCATCTGTGCCCATTCGAGCTTGCCGTCGGAGATCACGTCAAAGATGCGGCGCAGTGCCGAATGCGGTTTATGCACCTCGCCGATGTAATGCACACCGACATCCCATTCGTAGCCTTCGCGTTCGTAGGAATGGGTAAAACCGCCCGCCGTGTAGTGCTGTTCCAGCACGCAGACTTTCTGCCCCAGGCGCGTCAGCAGCGCGGCACAACACAGGCCACCGATGCCGGACCCGATCACGATGGTGTCGTAATCGGTTGCCGCACGTCCTGGACGATACCGTCTGCCGGTCCTTCTCATGGCCCCTCCCGCTGTTTTGTGAACCTTAGCCTGCTGCAGCGCCAACAGCCACCATCATGCGGTCATTCAAATGACGTCCGATCGTCACCGTAACGTCATCTGCGCTCGCTAGGTTTCGCGGCTCCTGATCCACAAACGAGCCTGCTGATGAAACGATTCGGTCTGACCTTGATGGCCACCACCCTTGCCGTCGGTCTGGGCGCCTGCTCGGGTGATGACGGCGCCGCCGGCCCTGCTGGCAGCGATGGCAACGGCGATGCCCTGATCGAGCTGAATCTGATCGGCCGCTACGCCTCCGGCCTGACCGAGGAAAGTGCCGCCGAAATCGTCGCGTTTGATGCCGAGAGCAAGCGCCTGTTCGTGGTCAATGCCGCAGAAGTCAGTATCGACGTGCTTGATCTGAGCAATCCCGCAGCACCGGCCAAGATCGGCAAGATCCAGTCGGCAGGCGGCGCGGCAAACAGCGTCGCGGTGTTCAAGGGAGTGGTCGCCGTGGCGATCGAAGCCCCGATCAAGACCGACAACGGCAAGGTCGAGTTTTACGACGCCAAAACGCTGGAAAAGATTTCCGAAATCGGCGTCGGCGCATTGCCGGACATGCTGACCTTCACACCCGACGGCAAGGCGGTCCTGGTCGCCAACGAAGGCGAGCCCAATGCGGGCTATACCGTGGATCCGGTGGGCTCGATCAGCGTCATCGATCTGCGCGATGGAGTCGCCGCACCCAAGGTCAAGACCGCGGGTTTCGAGGCCTACAATGATCAGGCCGAGGCGCTCCGCGCCCAGGGCATTCGCATCTACGGCCCCGGCGCGACGGTCGCACAGGATCTGGAGCCGGAGTACATCGCGGTCGCCGAAGACGGCCTGTCGGCCTGGGTCAGCTTGCAGGAAGCCAATGCCGCAGCCGTGCTCGACCTCAGCAATCTGTCGGCCCCCGCGATCACACGCCTCGTGCCGTTCGGAACCAAGGATCATTCGCTGCCGGGCAATGAACTCGACGCCAGCGATCGCGACGGTCCCGGCAATGGGCCGCGCATCGACATCCGCAACTGGCCGGTACGCGGCCTTTACCAGCCGGATGCGATCGCCAGCTACCGTTTCAACGGCAAGAACTATTACGTCACCGCCAATGAAGGCGATGACCGCAACGATTTCATTCCGGGTGAAGAAACCAAGCGCCTCAGTTCCGGCAGCGTGGTACTCGACACGGCGGTTTTCCCCGACGCCGCGGCGTTGAAAGCCAGCATCGGTCGCCTGACGATCA
>JBEBWZ010000091.1:0-13828 GCA_040391865.1 Solimonas flava | reverse complement strand
GTGTTGTGTTTTCTAGACCGGGTTTCGCCAGAAGGTGTGTATCCTTCTTCTTTATCATCGTTAACGGTGTTATTTATCTTCTTGCTGTGTGTGGTGAGGGTTGAGAAAGATCCTTCGCTGCGCTCAGGATGACAATCCTCAAACAGAAAAGCCCGCTTTCGCGGGCTTTTCTGTTGCTGCCATAACTCAGGAACTCAAGCCTTGCCCGCCAGCTGCGCCACGATCGCCGGATTCTCCAGCGTCGAGACATCCTGCGTGATCTCCTCACCCTTGGCGATCGAGCGCAGCACGCGGCGCATGATCTTGCCGCTGCGGGTCTTGGGCAGGTTCTCGGCGAAGCGGATTTCATCCGGCTTGGCCAATGCGCCGATTTCCCTGGCGACGTGATCACGTAGTTCTTTCGCCAGCTTTTCGGCATCGGCCCCCTGCGGGCGATCGCCCTTGCAGATCACGAACGCGAACACGCTCTCGCCCTTGACCTCATGCGGGCGTCCGACCACGGCGGCTTCGGCGACGCGCGGATGCGCGACCAGTGCGCTTTCGACTTCCATCGTCCCGAGGCGGTGGCCGGAGACGTTGAGCACGTCGTCGACGCGGCCCATGATCCAGTAATAACCGTCCTCGTCGCGATGCGTGCTGTCACCGGCGACGTAGTACTTGTTGTTGAACTGGCCCCAGTAGGTCTTGATGTAGCGTTCGTTGTCGCCCCAGATGGTGCGCAGCATCGCCGGCCACGGCTTGCTGATCACCAGATAGCCGCCGGCGGACTTGTCTTCGATCGGATTGCCGGATTCGTCGACCACTTCGGCGAAGATGCCGGGCAGTGGCTTGGTGCAGGAACCGGGCTTGGTCGGTATCGCCCCGGGCACCGGCGCCATCATGATGCAGCCGGTTTCGGTCTGCCACCAGGTGTCGACGATCGGCAGCTTCTCCTTGCCGATGACCGTGTGATACCAGATCCAGGCTTCGGGATTGATCGGCTCGCCGACGCTGCCGAGCAGGCGCAGCTTCGACAGGTCGTACTGGTTGGGCCATTCCTCGCCGAGTTTCATCAGCGCGCGGATCGCGGTCGGTGCGGTGTAGAAGATGGTGACGCCGTGGTCCTGGCAGATTTTCCAGAAGCGCCCCGCATCCGGCACCGTCGGTGCGCCTTCATACATCATCACCGTGGCACCGTTGCTCAGCGGGCCGTAGGTGACATAGCTGTGGCCCGTGACCCAGCCGACGTCGGCGGTGCACCAGAACACATCGTCGTCACGCAGGTCGAAGGCCCACTGGCTGGTCATGTGCACGCCGAGCAGATAACCGGCGCTGGAATGCTGGATGCCTTTCGGCTTGCCGGTGGAGCCGCTGGTGTACAGCAGGAACAGCGGATGCTCGGCCTCGACCCATTCCGGATCGCAGGCGGGCGATTGCTTCTCCAGCAGCTCGTGCCACCACAGATCGCGGCCGCTGGCGAACGGCACGTCGTGACCGCTGCGCTTGAGCACCACGACTTTTTCGATGCTGCCGCAGCCCTGCGACAACGCGTCGTCGGCGGTCTTTTTCAGCTCGACGATGTTGCCGGCGCGATGGCCACCGTCGGCGGTGATCAGCACCCTGGCCCCGGTATCCTCGATGCGATCCTTCAGGGAGGTCGCCGAGAAGCCACCGAAGATCACGGTATGGATCGCGCCGATGCGCGCGCAGGCCTGCATCGCAATCACCGCTTCGGCGACCATCGGCAGATAGATCGCCACGCGGTCGCCTTTTTTCACGCCCAGGGACTTGAGGCCGTTGGCGAGCTTGCAGACTTCCGCATGCAACTGCTTGTAGGTGTAGGTGCGGACGTCGCCTTTCTCGCCCTCGAAACGGATCGCGATCTTGTCGCCGCGATCGTTGAGGTGACGGTCCAGGCAGTTGACCGAGACGTTGGTGCGGCCATCGACGAACCAGCGATAGTTCGGCGCCTGCGAATCATCGAGTGCCTGGGTGAACGGCGTCTGCCAGGCGAGCTGCTTGCGTGCCAGTTCGGCCCAGAATGCGACGTGATCCTTGGCAGCTGCAGCGTGCAGTGCCGCGAGCTTTTCGGCGTTGAGTCCGGCGCGAGCGACAAACGCGGCGGACGGCGGGAAAACCCGGTTTTCGGTCAGGATCGATTGTATGTTTTCGGAACTCATCGCGCCCTCCACAGGCTGGCGGTTCTCAGGGTGGGTGCCATGGCTGGCAGCGGGTGGGCGTCTGGCGCCGGATGGTTGTTATGGCACGCTGCCGGATTCAAGTCCATATCTGTTTCGATGCGGCGCAGTGTGTCGTGACAGCTGTTCCATGCGCGTGACAAGCCCCGGTTGTGCCGGGGCTTGTCATCGGCGTAGCGGCCATTTGCTTCAGTCGTTGTCGTGCAGGGAGCGTCCCTTGGTCTCCTTCAGGAACAGGGTGCCGATCACCAGTGACATCACTGCGATGATGATCGGGTACCACAGGCCGTAGTAGATGTTGCCGTTGAGACTGACCAAGGCGAAGGCGATGGTGGGCACGAAGCCGCCGAACCAGCCGTTGCCGATGTGATACGGCAGCGACATGGAGGTGTAGCGGATGCGCGTCGGGAACATCTCGACCAGCCAGGCCGCGATCGGTCCGTAGACCATGGTCACGTAGATCACCAGGATCGCCAGCAGCAGTACCAGCATCGGTTTGTTGATCCGTTCCGGATCGGCCTTCAGCGGATAGCCGGCCGCCGCCAGGGCATCGGTGAAGCTCTTGTTGAACTCGGCCTGTGCGGCGCTGAACGCGGCCTTGTCGAGCATCTTTCCATTGAACGACTTGACCACCTGCTCGCCGACATGAATCTCGGCAATGGTGCCGGGTGGCGCCTGTTCGTGGTCGTAGGAGACGCCGGCCTTGGCCAGCGCGCTCTTGGCAACGTCGCAGGAGCTGTTGAACACCTTCTTGCCGACCGGATCGAACTGGAAGCTGCATTCATCCGGGTTGGTGACCACCACCACCGGCGAGGTCATCGTCGCGGTTTCCAGCTGTGGATTGCCGTAGTGCGTGATCGCCTTGAAGATCGGGAAATAGGTCAGCGCCGCGATCAGACAACCGGCCATGATGATGCTCTTGCGGCCGATGCGATCGGACAGCCAGCCGAACAGCACGAAGAACGGCGTGCCGATCAGCAGACCTGCAGCGATCATCAGATTGGCGGTGGTGGCGTCGATCTTCAGCGTCTGCGTCAGGAAGTACAGCGAATAGAACTGTCCCGTGTACCAGACCACGGCCTGGCCGGCGGTGGCGCCGAACAGCGCCAGCAGCACCAGCTTCAGATTCTTCCACTGGCCAAAGGCTTCGGTCAGCGGTGCCTTGGACTGCTTGCCCTGTTCCTTCATCTGCTTGAACAGCGGCGATTCGCTCAGCTGCAGGCGGATGTAGACCGAGATGCCGAGCAGCACCGCCGACAGCAGGAACGGAATGCGCCAGCCCCAGGCTTCGAACGCTTCGTTGCCCAGCGACAGACGGCAGCCGAGGATCACCAGCAGCGACAGGAACAGGCCGCCGGTGGCGGTGGTCTGGATCCAGCTGGTGGCATAGCCGCGATTGTCGTTGCGCGAATGCTCGGCGACATAGGTCGCGGCCCCGCCGTATTCGCCGCCGAGTGCAAGACCCTGCAGCAGGCGCAGCGAGATCAGGATGACCGGTGCGGCGACGCCGATCGACGCATAGCTGGGCAGGATGCCGACCGCGAAAGTCGACAGACCCATGATCAGGATCGTGATCAGAAAGGTGTACTTGCGGCCGACCAGATCGCCGAGACGCCCGAACACCAGCGCACCGAACGGCCGTACCGCGAAGCCCGCCGCAAATGCCAGCAGCGCGAAGATGAACGCGCTGGTGTCATTGAGGCCGGAGAAGAACTGCTTGGCGATGATCACCGCCAGCGAACCGTAGAGATAGAAGTCGTACCACTCGAAAACCGTGCCCAGCGACGACGCGAAGATCACGCGCCGGGCCTCCTTGCGGGATACCTGCGGGGGTGCGCCGGAAGCGGCGCCAGCCTGGCTGCTCATCAGTGTTCTCCTCTCTCGATTTATGGGGCATCGCCACCCGCGGCCGACCGCGGTGCCGTGGTTATCGGAATACAGAGCAGGAGCGATGCCAACTCTTGTTTCCTTGTTTTTCAGCAGCTTGCCGGCATTCAGGGTTTGGTGATGTGTTACCCAAGGTAACAAGCCGTCACGAAACCGCCCCCGCGATGATTGTCATCCCGAGCGCAGCGGGGGAGCGACTCTCGAAGTTCGGCGATGCCGGCAAGCAGGTCCTTCGCTGCGCTCAGGATGACGGACCTCCGCCTTCACGCCTGCGCGGCAAGTTCATCCGCGTGCGCCGTTCCCACAGCGTCTTGCGGCTGATGCCCAGCGCCTTGGCGAGATCGGATTCGTTCATCCGCTCCTGATTCTGCAACACGAAACTGCGGAAATAATCTTCGAGCGAGGTGCTGCCGGCAGCAGTGGTGGCTGCTGGCAAGGGCGCGGCCAGGGCGCCGCCGGCAAGTGCCAGGTGCTCGGGCTCCAGGGCGGGGCCATCGCACAGGATCAGCGCGCGCTCGATCGCATTGCCCAGCTCGCGCACATTGCCCGGCCAGGGATGGGCGCGGATGGCGGCGAGCGCCTTCTGGCTGAAACGGATGCCGCTGCGATTCAGCTTGGCCGCATGCTTCTGCAGCAGGTGATCGGCCAGCAGTTCGATATCGTCGCTGCGCTCGCGCAGCGGTGGCACGCGGATCTCGACCACGCGCAGGCGGTAATACAGGTCTTCGCGGAAATCCTTGTCGCGGATCATCTGTTCGAGATCGCGGTGCGTGGCCGCGAGCACTCGCACATTGACCTTGCGCACCTGGCTCGATCCGACCGGGCGGATCTCGCTTTCCTGCAGCACGCGCAATAAACGCGACTGCACGGCGGCCGCCAGCTCACCCACCTCGTCCATGAACAGGGTGCCGCCATTGGCGGATTCGATCAGGCCTTCCTTCTTGTGCGTGGCACCGGTGAAGGCGCCCTTCTCGTGGCCGAACAGTTCCGCTTCGATCAGGTTGTCGGGAATCGCCGCGCAATTGACCGCGACGAAGGGCCCGGCGGCGCGTGGACTGGCCTCGTGGATCGCGCGCGCCACCAGTTCCTTGCCGGTGCCGGATTCACCCAGCACCAGCACCGTGGCGTCGGTGGCGGCCACGCGCTGGATGCGGTCGAACACTGCCTTCATCGGCGCGCAGCGGCCGACGATGCCGTGCACCGGGTAATCGCGCGCGAGGTCGGATTTGAGCGCCGCGTTCTGCCGCCCCAGCATCGCCGCTTTCAGCAGTCGCGAGATGGTCAGCAGCATTTCATCGTGATCGAACGGCTTGGCGATGTAGTCGGCCGCGCCTTTCTGCATGCATTCGACCGCGGAGCGGATGCTGGCGAAGCTGGTCATGATCAGTACCGGCGTTGGTGCTGCGCGTTCAATCAGTTCGGTGCCGAGCACCCCGGGCAGGCGCACGTCGGCGATGATCAGATCGAAGCCGGAGAGCCCGGTGCTTTCAGCCTCGGCGACACTGCCGGCTTCACCGGTCTGGTAACCATGACGGGCCAGCAGCCGCGCCAGCTGGCGACGGATCACGTCCTCGTCCTCGACGATCAGGATTTTCTGCGCGGCACGATTCATGTCAGCACACTCGCATGGGTTTGTGGCGCCGCCGGCAGACGCACGATGAAGGTGGTGCCAATGCCGTCGCGACTGTCGACGCTGATGCTGCCGCCGTGGTCGCTGACGATGCGGTAGACCAGCGACAGCCCGAGGCCGGTGCCGCGTCCCGGTTCCTTGGTGGTGACGAAGGGCTCGAAGATGCGATCGCGCAAGGCCTGAGGAATGCCGCCGCCCCAATCCTGGATCTCCAGTGTCAGCGAGCCGGTGCCACGGCTGGCGCGGATCTCGACACGGCCGCCCGGCTGCGAAGCATCGGCGGCATTGCTCAGCAGATTGAGCAGCACCTGCGTCATGCGCGCGCGGTCGCCCTCGATGGCGAGATCCGACGGCACGCGATTGTCGAACGCGAGATCGCGACCGCTGCTCGACAGCTTCACCAGCCGGATCGCTTCCTCGACGATGTCGGACAGCGTCAGCAGATGCAGCATGCGGTTCTCCAGTCGCTCCGGACGGCTGAAGCTGAGCAACGATTGCACGATGTCGCTGATGCGTCGCGACTGCTGCAGGATGTCCTCGATGCCTTGGCGACGTTCGTCGATATCGGTTTCATCGCGCAGGTTCTGCGCCACACAGGTGATGCCGGTCAGCGGATTGCCGATCTCGTGCGCGACACCGGAAGCCAGCGTGCCGATCGACGCGAGACGCGCGCTGTGCGCCACTTCCGCTTCCAGTCGCTGCTGCTCGGTGAGGTCTTCGACCAGCAGCACGATGCCGGAAGGACTTTCGTCGTCGGGTCCGGCCACGGCTTCCTGATGCAGGTTGAGCCAGCACGTGCCGCCGCGCAGTTCCACCTGCAGCTTGTACTGGTGCTGTTGCTCGCGCTGCAGGAAGTCGCCGAACAGCTGCGCCCAGGGCGGTGGCAGATCGGGCACTGCCGAGCCCAGCACCTGATCGGATTCAAAGCCGGAGAGTTCTGCCATGCGATCGTTCCAGATCAGCACCTCGTTGCGCGCGCCCAGCGAACACACGCCGATCGGCAGGTCGAGCAGGATCTGGCGATGGAAGCGGCGCAGGTGATTCAGCTCGGCGGCGAGGCCGCGCAGACGGTTCTGCGAATGCTCGAGTTCTTCCTCCACCAGCCGGCCCTTGCCGGCGCTGCCGTCGTCGCCTGCGGCCACGATCTCGCGCGCGAGCTGCGGGCCGAGCAGGCCGGACAGGTTGCGTTCGATGCGCTCATGCAGGAACTGCATCTGGCGCGGTCGTCGCTCGTCTTCCGTCAGGTGCAGGTCGGACAGCGCGAGGGTGATTTCGGCGCGCGCGGCTTCAGGGCCCAGCGCGGAAGCGATGCGCGCCTCCAGGTGTGCCACGCTCGGTGCGGCCGGCGCCTGGCTGATCAGCAGCACGGCGTCGAGCCGACAGGCCTGGTCGGCGGCAATTTCCTTGGCGCTGGGGCGTGACAGCAGCGATCCGGCGACAAACAGGCTGATGTTCAGCGCCAATGACAGAAAGGTCGAAAACTCCCAGCGGTCCAGCGTCGGCAGCGGCAGCACCGTGTGGATCATGGCCAGCAGGGCTTGACCGCTGTCGGGATCCAGCAGCGGCCAGATCAGCGTCAGAAACCAGACCACCATGCCGCCGCTGACCCCGGCGATGAAGCCGACGCGATTGGCGCGTGGCCAGGTCAGCATGCCGACAATCGCCGGCAGGAACTGGGTGACGGCCACAAACGAAATCAGCCCGAGCTGCACCAGACCCTGGGTGTCGCGCACCACCACATAGGTCGCATAGCCGGTGAAGATGATTACCGTGATCAGTGCCCGCCGTCCCCACAACAGGCCGCGGTACAGATTCTGTTGCGGTGGCGGCGAGCCGCTCAGCCACAGCGGCAGGATCAGATGCGTGAGGCACATCGCCGCCAGTGCGAGGCTTTCGACGATGATCATCGCGCTGGCCGCCGAGATGCCGCCGATGAACACCAGCATCGTCAACAGCCCGGACGGTTCGCGCAGGGTCAGCGTCAGGCCGTAGTAGTCGGGTACGCCGTGAGCACCAGTGGCCTGGCCGGCCCACAGCAGGATCGGGATCGCGATGTTCAACAGCAGCAGGAACAGCGGAAACGCCCAGCTGGCGATGCGCAAGGTATCGGGCTCGATGTTCTCGGTGAACAGCATGTGGAACTGCCGCGGCAGCAGAAACGCCGCGGAAAACGCCAACAGCAGCAGCGTGGCCCAAGCCCCTTCGCGCAACGGTGCATACAGCTTTTCGGTGGCGTCCGGATTCTGGCTCAGCCATTGATCGAGACCGTCGACACCGCCGAACACACCGAACAACGCAAACCCGGCCAAGGCCAGGAGGGCCATCAGCTTGATGGCCGATTCGAATGCGATCGCGACCACCAGGCCTTCGTGCTTTTCGCGCGGCGTGACCTGACGCGCACCGAACAGCACCGCGAACAGGGTGATGGTGCAGCAGAACACCAGTGCGAGGACCTGCGGCGGTGCTTCCTGCGTCAGCACCTGGGCCGAGGTCACCACCGCCTGAATCTGCAGCGAGATGTACGGCAGGATGCCGATCAGCATGAACAGCGTGACCAGCACGCCGGTGTAACGACTGGGATAGCGGAACGCGAACAGATCGGCCAGCGAACTCAGCTGATAGTCGCGCACCAGTCGCAGCAGTGGTTGCAGCAGTACCGGTGCCAGCACAAACGCCAGCGTCACGCCGATATAGATGGTCAGGAACAGATAGCCCTGTTCCGCGGCGAAGCCGACGCTGCCGTAGAAACTCCAGGACGTGGCATAGACGCCGAGCGACAGCGTGTAGGTCAGCGGATGGCGCGCGACGCGTGCCGGCAACCAGCCTTCCTCTGCCGCGTAAGCCACCAGAAACAGGGCGCCGAGATACAGCAGGCCGCCGGCGAACAGTTGCCACAGTTCGACGCCGGTCTCCATCTCAGTTCCGCTTGTGGCGGCGGTTGAGCAGGGCGATCGCGACGATCAGCAGTGCCCACACCAGATAGAGGCTCCACCACGGACGTCCGGGGGCCGACCATAGCCACAGCATCGGCGACAGCAGCAGGCCGATGCCCAGCATGAACAGCACCAATGCGCCGTCGTGGCCGGGCTCGCCGCGGTTGTGTGGGCTCATCGCATCTCCTCGGGCCACAACGCTGTTCGCGTTACTCAAAGTAACAGCTTGTTCCTTTCGGTGACAGGCGCCACGCCCGCGCCGCAGTGCAGGGGGATTCTCAAGGTGCTGTTTGCATTCGGTGTTTTCATCAGTGCTCGCGATGGCATGGAGGCTGCTCCAGACATGACAAGCAGGCACCGTGCCTGTCGGAACCCATCACTAAAACATTCTGCGGGTGTGAGGAGAACGCAATGAAACATGCAGCGATGACGCTGGCCGCCGCGGTGGGCCTGCTTTCGGGCAGTGCGATGGCGGCCGAGGCCCAGATCGGCGATACCACGGTGACCTGGGGCGGCTTTGCCAAACTCGACGTGATCTACAGCCGCTTCTCCGAGGCCGAGATTGCGCAGAGCACCAGCCGCGATTTCTATGTGCCCGGCACCATCCCGGTTTCGGCCGGCGGTGGTGATGCGCACAGCACCCTGGACTTCCATGCCAAGGAAACGCGCCTGTTCGTGAAATTCGATACGCCGCTGGACGGCAACAAGCTCGGCGGCACCATCGAATTCGATTTCATCAGTGGCCAGATCAGCCCGACCATCAACGGCGTTGCCAGCGGCGGCGGCAGCGAGATCGTCACCAACGCCTACAACCCGGCGCTGCGGCGCGCCTTCATCACCTGGAACAACTGGTTGCTCGGCCAGGAGTGGAGCACCTTCCAGAATCTGGGCGCGATTCCGGAGACGCTGGACTTCGTCGCGTTTCCGTCGGAGGGCACGGTGTTCTCGCGGCAACCGCAGATCCGCTATACCCACGGCAACTTCGCGGTCGCGATCGAGAACGGTGAAACCACGGTGCAGGGTCTCGGTGCCACCGGCGACAACCAGCTGCCGGATCTCACGGCGCGCTACAGCTTCAAGGCCGGGACCGCCGACCTGACGGTGGCGGGTCTGCTGCGGCAGGTGCGGATCGACAACGCCGCGCTGGCCGGCCCGCCGGCAGTGCCGGCGCGTGACGACACCGCGATCGGCGGCGGCATCAGCGTGTCCGGCAAGGTGCCGGTCGGCGCCCGGGACGACATCCGTTTCATGGTCACCGGCGGCGAAGGCATCGGCCGCTACCTCGCACTGGGCACCGCCACCGATGCGGTGATCGATGCGGCTGGCAATGGACTGGAAACCGTCGGTGTCTACGCCGGCTACATCGCCTACCGTCACCCCTGGAACAGCCAGCTGCGCAGCACCGCCACGATCTCCTACTTCAGCGATGTCGCATTGAGCGGCGGTGGCGTCACCAAGACCGTGCAGAGCACCAGCATCAACCTGCTGTACTCGCCGGTGGCCAAGATCACCTTCGGTGCCGAGTACCGGCATGCGCAGCGTGAAGTGGAGAACGGCGACGACGGTGCGCTGGATCGTCTGCAGTTCTCGGCCAAGTACGTGTTCTGAGGTCGCTTGTGGTCCCAGTGTCCGGTCGCCTCCCCCAGGCCCCCGCGACCGGACTCGGGAGCCCCCGCTGCGGCGGGGGCTTTTTTGTGCCGACTGCGGATTCAGGCGGGCAAACGCCGATAATGCGCGCAAGCACTACCAACATCGCTTTCACGCCGGCAACTTCGCCGACGTCTTCAAACACGTATTGCTGTCGGGCCTGTTCCGCGCGCTGAATCGCAAGGACAAGGCCTGGTGCTATCTCGACACCCATGCCGGCGCCGGCGGCTACGATTTCGCCGACGAAGCGGCAGGACGCACCGACGAATACCGCAACGGCATCGAACGGCTCTGGAAGTCGCAGAACCCGCCGCCCGCGGTGGCCGATTTCCTGGATCGCGTGCGCGCGCTGAATCCCGACTGCGAGCTGCGTCATTACCCGGGCTCGCCATTGATCGCCGCATCCTATGCGCGCGAGCATGATCGACTGCTGCTGTGCGAGCGGGTGCCGGAGATCGCCGGACTGCTGCGCGAGCGCCTGGCCGGCGATGCGCGCGCGCACGTCCATACCCGCGACGGCTACGAGGCCGTGTCGCTGTTGCCGCCGGTCGAGAAGCGCGGCGTGATCCTGGTCGATCCGCCGTTCGAGCGGCCCGATGAGTTCGACAACTGCGCACAGTTCCTGCAACGCGGCGTGCAGCGCTTCGGCAACGGCGTGTTCGTGGTCTGGTATCCCTACAAGAATCGCTTCCAGACCGAGCGCTGGTTGCGTCGGGTGCAGCGCGAATGCACGCGTGAGGCGCTGAACTTCACCCTGCACAACGGTGCGCCAGGTGAAGGCCAGATGCGCGCCTGTGGCCTGCTGGTGATCAATCCGCCGTTCTCGTTCGTGGCCGAAGCGCGCGAGACCTTGTTCTGGCTGAAGCCGCGGCTGTCGCAGGGCCCGGAAGCGGCCATCGAGATCGATACCTGGCCTGCCGCCGGAGCGCAGGGATGAGTGTGGCGCCAGTGATCGAGACCTTGCATGAAGGTCGCTTTCTGCGCCTGCGCCGCAACGGTACCTGGGAGTATGTCGAGCGACCGCACAGCAGCGGCGCGGCGTTCATCGTTGCGGTGACCGCTGCGCGCGAACTGGTACTGGTCGAGCAGTACCGCAAGCCGTTGCAGGCGAACACACTGGAATTGCCGGCCGGCATGATCGGCGACGACGCGGCATTCCGCGACGAAGGCGTCGAAGCTTCGGCGCTGCGTGAACTGGAAGAGGAAACCGGCTTTCGCGGTGCGCGCGCCGAGCGGCTGCTCAGCGGTCCGGTCGCAGCCGGCATGTCGGCTGAAATGCTGCACCTGGTACGCATCCACGATCTGACACGGGTGCATGCCGGTGGCGGCGTCGACGACGAGGACATCACCGTGCATCTGGCGCCGCTCGATGGCATCGATGACTGGATTGCGCGCAAACGCGATCAAGGGCTGCTGATCGAGCCCCGCATCTACGCCGGCTTGTACTTCCTGCTGCGCGATCGCGTTTGAGCGCAGGGGCTCCCCGCCCGTCGCGGGCGGGGAGATGCAGACGAATCAGACTGGGTTGCTGTTCGCGCTGCGGCGGTTGACCCACCAGCCAAAGGCGGCGGCGGTGAAGAACATGATCACGCTGTAGACCGCCGGCGGAATTGCCATCATCGGGTTGTTCAGCATCAGCGGCGACAGCGCGATGGCGATGGCCAAGGTGCCGTTGTGGATACCGACTTCCATGCCGATCGCGATCGCCTGACGCTTTTCGAGTTTCAACAGCCGCGGCACCCAGTAGCCGATCGCGAGGCTGGCGAGGTTGAAGGTCAGGCAGGCGGCGCCGACGATCTGCGCGTAGGTGACCAGATTGTCGCGATCCTTGTTTGCGGCCAGCGCGATGATTGCGATCAGGAACACGATCGACAGCCATTTCACCGGCTGCTGCAGCTTCAGTGTCAGCGCCTGGGATTTCGCGTTCAGCCACATGCCCAGGGCGACCGGACCGAGCACGATCACGAACACCTGCAGCACCTTGGTGAACTGCAGCGGGATCTCCTTGCCTTCCCCCATGAAGTGCGTCATCGACAGATTGACGATGATCGGCAGGGTGATGATCGCGAGCACTGAATTGATCGCGGTCAGGGTGATGTTCAGCGCGACATCGCCATTGGCGAGGTGACTGTAGAGATTGGCGGTCGCACCGCCAGGCGAGGCCGCCAACAGCATCAGGCCGACCGCCAGTGCCGGCTCCAGGCCGAAGGCGTGGGCAATGCCGAGACAGACAAATGGCAGGATCAGGACCTGACAGAACAGACCGATCAGCACGGCACGCGGAAGCACCAGTACCCGGGTGAAATCGGCGATGCGCAGGCTCAGTCCGAGCCCGAACATGATGAAGCCCAGTGCCAGCGGCAGAAACAGCGTTGTAACGGGATCCGCACTCATCTTTTCCCTCCTCCAGAGTGTCCTTTTGGTCCCGGCCCCCACGACCGGACTGCGAGCATACCGGCATGCTTCCGTCTCCGCTTTTTCAACCATGACCTGCGCTTGCTGCGGAACCGCGCTTGGCCTATGGTGCCCGCCTAGAAGCCGGGGGTGCCTGCGCGGTTGGCGGGCTGAGATCACACCCTTGGAACCTGGCCATCGCATCCATGCTGGCAAGGGAAGGCTCATCGGGCGCATTGCGTCCGTCGATGCGCTTTCTCTCGCGGCAAACGAGAGTTCCGACATGAGCGCAGTTCCCGATACCATTTTTCAGAAAGCGGAAGAGCTTTCGGCAGATGTGCGCCGCCCGTTTCCCGGCAGCCGCAAGATCTACGTCGAAGGCGCCAACGGCATGCGGGTGCCGATGCGCGAGGTGACGTTGACCGCCACCAAGACCCGCGACGGCATCGAAGCCAATCCGCCGGTGACGATCTACGACACCAGCGGGCCGTACACCGACCCCGAGGTCGCGATCGATCTGCTCAAAGGTCTGCGCGCGCTGCGCGCGCCGTGGATCGACGCGCGCGGCGACACTGAAGCGCTGCGCGGACCCAGTTCCATCTACGGCCGCATCCGCGCCGCCGACGAGAAAACCCGCGAGCTGCGCTTCGAACATATCCGCGCGCCGCGCAAGGCCAAGGCCGGGGTCAACGTCAGCCAGATGCACTACGCGCGGCGCGGCATCATCACGCCGGAGATGGAGTACGTGGCGATCCGCGAGAACGCGCGTCTGCAGGAACTGCGGGAGAGCTATGAGAAAGCCGGCTACCTGAAGCGCATGCATCGCGGCGAGCGTTTCGGCGCGCAGCTGCCCAGGGAGATCACCGCCGAGTTCGTGCGCGAGGAGATCGCCAGGGGCCGCGCCATCATTCCGGCCAACATCAACCATCCGGAACTGGAGCCGATGATCATCGGCCGCAACTTCCGCGTGAAGATCAACGCCAACATCGGCAACTCCGCGGTCACCTCCAGCATCGCCGAGGAAGTGGAAAAGATGGTCTGGTCCACGCGCTGGGGCGGCGACACGGTGATGGATCTGTCCACCGGCAAGAACATTCATGAAACCCGCGAATGGATCCTGCGCAACTCGCCGGTGCCGATCGGCACCGTGCCGATCTATC
>JBEBWZ010000090.1:0-13927 GCA_040391865.1 Solimonas flava | reverse complement strand
CTGGGGTTGTTCCTGTTCTTCCTCGGGTACATCCAGGCCTATTCGGCCTGGCAGAGCGCGCCGATTCTCAAGGAGGGTCTGCTGGTCGGCTTCTTCCTGGCCGGACTGGTCGTGCTGGGCGGCATGCAGCAGTGGTGGCTACAGCCGCTGATCTCGTCGCTGTCACCGACGGCGCTGTTCATCGGTGCGGTGGGATTGACGGCGATCACCGACAACGCGGCCCTGACCTATCTGGGGTCGCTGATCCCCGATCTCGCCGATTCCTCGAAGTATCTGTTGGTGGCGGGTGCCGTTGCCGGCGGCGGTTTGACGGTGATTGCCAATGCGCCGAACCCGGCGGGTGTGGCGCTGCTGAAACGGCGTTTCCAGGGTGAAGCCATTGGTGCGGGCGGTTTGCTCCTCGGGGCGTTGCCGCCAACGCTGGTGGCGGTTGCGATGTTTCTGATCTAGGAGAGCGTGAATGGGTAACCGGACGGCGCTGTCGCGGGTTGCGACTCCCGGCAACGAGGTTGCGACGGCGGCTTTGGTGCCGGCGCCGCGGCTGCGCCGCGGTCGCCCGACACTGGAGCAGTCGGGAAAATTGCGCGACAACATTCTCGATGCCGCGCTGCAATCGTTCGTGAGCCGCGGATTCTCGGCGAGTGGCATGGAAGGCATCGCCCGCGAAGCGCAGGTTTCGCGGATGACGCTGTATCGCCATTTCGAAACCAAGGAAGCCCTGTTCATACAGGTGGTGCGCCGCGCGCAACTCAGCGTCCGCAGTCGTCTCGGCAATATCCCGGTTGATCGCGCCGCGCCGCTGGAAGCGGTGCTGCGCGAGATCGTCGAGAAACTCTATGATGGTTACACGCAGCCGCAGTATCTGGCGGTGATGCGCATGGTGGTGGCCGAGGCCAACCGCTTTCCGAAACTGGGGCGGGTGATGCTGGATGATTCCAGCTATATCGCCGAGCCGCTGGTGGATTATCTGGATCGACTGAAGCTTGCCGGAAAGATCCAGGTCGAGTCGCCCTATGACGCGGCGACGCAGATCTCCGGCCTGGCCAGCGGTGCCGGCCGCTATCTGCTGCTGCAGCCCTCGCGGCATCCGCAAAGCCGCAAGCACTGGGTGGATTCGCTGGTTGTGCTGTTTTCGCGTGCCTGGCGGGCGCCGCTGACCAGCGTCGCCGCGGCCTGAGCGCGGCGCCGTGCGGCGCCGCCAGCGCCGTAAATCAATGTGACACGGCCGTGCTTTTTAGCGCGGGTTGCGGTGCCTAGACTGGCACTGGATCCCTTATTTTCAGGAGCTTTCGATGGCTAACTCACAGTCGAGCATTGCCGAGACCTTGCGCGCTGATCTGTCCCTGCCGGTGATCGTGGCACCGATGTTTCTGGTGACCACGCCGCAACTGGTGATCGAAGCCTGCAAGGCCGGTCTGATCGGGGCCTTGCCGACGCAGAACGCGCGCACCACGGCGCAGCTGCGGGAATGGCTGACGCAGATCCGCAGCGAGCGCGAAGCGTTCCGTGCTGCCGGCGGAACCCCCGGTGGCTGGGCGGCGAGTGTGCTGGTGCATGCGAGCTACGATCGCTTCGATGAGGAAATGGCATTGATGGCCGAGTTCAAACCGGACATCGTGGTCACTGCGCTGGGCTCGCCAAAGCGGGTGTTGAGTACCGTCCATGGTTATGGCGGCGCAGTGTTTGCCGACGTGATGTCGCTGGAGCACGCGCGCAAGGCGGCGGACGCCGGTGCCGACGGCCTGGTGCTGGTCTGCCACGGTGCGGGTGGTCACACCGGTGCGTTCAGCCCGTTCGCCTTCGTCAGCGAGGTACGCAAGTTTTTCAAAGGCACGATCGTGGTCGGTGGCGCGATCTCGGATGGTCGCGGTGTGCTGGCTGCGGAAACGCTGGGCGCGGATCTGGTCTACATGGGGACGCGTTTCATCGCCTGCCCGGAAAGCATGGTCAATGACGACTATCGCGGCATGCTGGTGCGTGCCGGTATGGATGGCGTGGTGGCCACCAAGGCCGTGACCGGCGTCGCGTGCAGCTGGCTGCGTGAAAGTCTGCAGCAGGCGGGTTTCGACGAGAACCGTCTTGCGGCTACCGCCAAGATCGATTTCTCCGACGTGCACGGTGGTCAGAAGCCGTGGAAGAACATCTACGGCGCCGGTCAGGGTGTGGGCGAGATCAAGGCGATCGAGCCGGTGGCCGAAGTGGCACGCCAGCTGCTCGCGGAGTATCAGGCCGCACATGAAGCGCAGGACGCGCTGCGCCTGCGTCATCGTCGTCAGTCTGCTGTTGCCGCGGCGGAGGTGTCCCGTGCTTGAATCACGCGAGATCTACAGCGAGGAGCACGAGCTGGTCCGCGATGCCGTCCGCGGCTTCATCAGTGCCGAGGTCGCGCCGCATTTCACGCGCTGGGAGGAGGCCGGCATTGTCGACCGCAGCGTCTGGACCAAGGCCGGTGCAGCGGGCCTGTTGTGCCCGCAGATCGCCAGTGAATACGGCGGTGCCGGCGGCAGCTTCCGCCATAACGCGATTGTCGGCGAGGAATTTTCCTATGCCGGCCTGGCCGGGCCGCTGTCGAATTTCTCGGTGCACAGCGATGTCTGCGCCGGCTATATCCAGCGCTACGGCAATGAAGAGCAGAAACTGAAATGGCTGCCGCGGATGGCGCAGGGGCTGACGGTCTGTGCGATCGCGATGACCGAGCCCGGCACCGGCAGCGATCTGCAGGGCGTGAGGACGCGGGCGGTTGCGGACGGCGACACGCTGCGCGTGACCGGTGCCAAGACTTTCATCTCCAACGGCCAGCACGCCGATCTGGTGATCGTGGTCGCACGCACTTCCGAGGCACCGGGTGCGCGTGGCATCAGTCTGGTGCTGGTGGAAACGGACCGTGAGGGTTTCCGTCGTGGCCGCAATCTCGACAAGCTCGGACATCTGTCGGCCGATACCTCGGAGATGTTCTTCGACGATGTGGTGGTACCCGCCAGCAACCTGCTCGGCACCGAGGGCGGTGGCTTTGCTGCACTGATGAGCGAACTGCCGCAGGAGCGGCTGACGCTGGCCGTGTCCTCGATGGGCGCGGCACAGAAGGCGTTCGATATCACCCGCGACTATGTGCGCAGTCGCAAGGCCTTCGGCAAGGTGGTTGCGGAGTTCCAGAACACGCGCTTCAAGCTTGCCGATCTGAAGGCCGAACTGGCGGTGGGCTGGACCTTCGTCGATCGTTGTATCGACAGGCATGACCGGCACCAGCTGAGTTCGGTCGATGCGTCGATCGCCAAGCTGTGGTGCAGCGAGATGCACGGCCGTGTCGTGGACCAATGCGTGCAGCTTTTCGGCGGCTACGGGTTCATGCGCGAGTACGAAATCTGCCGCCTGTATGCCGATGCGCGCGTGCAGCGCATCTATGGCGGTACTTCGGAAATCATGCGTGAGCTGATCTCACGCAATCTCTGAAATCCTGTGAGGATGACCCAGAGCGGTACCGACAGCCGTCGGTATCGCTCTTTCTCACGTCTTGCCGATATCGCCTAGCTGCAGCGTCGAGGTTTCGGGAATCCAGCGGATCGCGATCAGGCCGATCAGCACCGACACCATGATGTAGGCCGCCACCGACAGCGAAGTGCCGGTCGCCTGATACAAGGTCGTCGCCACCAGCGGCACCGCAGCACCTCCGATCAGCGTGCCGAGCTGGTAACCCAGCGAACTGCCGGTATAGCGCAGGTGGGTCGGAAACAGTTCCGAGAACAGGGCGGCGAGGGGCGAATACATCGCCGACAGCGGGAACACCAGCGCCAGCACCGCGACCGACATCAGCAGCGGCTGGCGCGTGTCCAGCAGCAGGAAGAACGGCGCCGCCCATAACAGCGCGCCGATGCCGCCCCAGATATAGACGCGCCGCCGTCCGAGACGGTCCGACCACGCTGCGAACATCAGGCTGGTGACCAGCCAGGCGCAGGACCCCAGCAGCACCAGCAGCACCATCGTGCTGCGCGGCATGTCCAGCTGCGTGACCCCATAGGACAGCAGGTACGCGATCAGTACATAACCGAGCATGCTGGTGCCGGAGAAGGTCAGCGCGCCAAGGATCACCGCGCGCAGATGGGAGCGCAGCACTTCGAGGATCGGCGGGGTGCGTGGCGTCCTGGACGGCGTCTGCGCTGCGGCATAGATCGGTGTCTCTTCGATCTGCAGACGAATCACCAGGCCGATGATGACCAGTACCGCGCTGAGCAGGAACGGGATGCGCCAGCCCCAGCTCATGAAATGCTGTTCCGGCACCCAGGCAAAGACCGCGAGAAAGGCGAGGTTGGACAGGATCACCCCGGCAGGAACGCCGATCTGCACGAAGCCGCCATACAGGCCGCGCCGCGACGGCGGTGCGTACTCCACGGCCATCAGCACCGCGCCGCCCCATTCGCCGCCGACACCGAAGCCCTGGATCACGCGCAGCAGGACCAGCAGGATCGGCGCCCAGATCCCGATCTGCTGGTACGTCGGCAGCAGGCCGATCAGGACGGTCGCGAGCCCCATGCTCAGCAGGCACAGCACCAGCATGTTCTTGCGGCCCAGCCGATCGCCGTAGTGGCCGATGATGATGCCGCCCAGCGGACGTGCGAGAAAGCCGACCGCAAACGTCGAGAATGCGGCGAGCGTACCCGCGAATTCCGAAACATTGGGAAAGAACAGCGGCGCGAATACCAGGGCTGCTGCTGACGCGTAGATGAAAAAGTCGTACCACTCGAAGGTGGTGCCGATGAAGCTGGCAGCCAGGACCTTGCGCGCTGCGGCGGCCCGATGGTGTGGTGTGATAGCGGAAGGCGATGTCATCGGTGCGGCTTGCGTTGACGGAACTCGAAGCAGCGGTTTCGCGTCACGCGGCGGATGGCCGCATCCGCTGCGCCGGGCGACGGACCGGCTGCAGCGATACCGACGGTGAGGATCAGATCCACTGCAATGCCGGTACCGCTGCCGCCTGGGTGCCGAGAGACTTCGTTACTGCGCAGCGTCTTCGAGATCGCTGGTCATCTCCGCATCCGTCGACGACTCTGCCGAGTCCGTTGGTGCGTAGCTGTAGTCGACATCGACCACCGCGACCGGGCTGTCTGCGGCGGCCGGGGCGCTGACAATGCTTGCCGAACGCGCGGTGCGGAACGGCAACACCAGACCGACGTTGAACACGTAGTCCCGATGGTTCTGCGGCCCCTCACCGAGCTCGTCGACACCGGCGTTGTCGTTGATGCGCTGACGGGCATCGGCACGCAGGCCGAACTGGTAGTTGCCGAAGCCGAGATTCAGCATGTAGCCGAGGCCGACCTCAAAGGTCGCGGCAGAGCGGATGTGCTCACCCTCGAGATAGCCGACGTTGCCGAGGGCATAGAGATCGAAGGCCTTGAACGGGTACAGCAGTCCACCGAAGCTGCCCCCTTTCAGCGACGGCTTGTCGCCGCCGCCATCGGTTTTGAACTTGATATAGTTCCCGGAAAGTTCGATGGCATACCACTGATGGCGGTAGCCGAGACTGATCGCCGCACCATCGCCGTCATCGAGGCCGCGATTGCCGTCCGGCTTGGTGAACGTTGCCATCGGTGACAGGTAAAACCCCTCATGCAGAGGCGTATCGATCTGTTCAGGCTGCGCATGCAGCTGTGGCGCGATGAACGCGAGGCTCAGCAGTGAAAAAGCTTGCAGGCACTTCATTAAGATTCCTCCAGCGGTGCTGTCTATAGGTCTATGCGTTCAATTAGTATGAATGCATACCATAAATCAAGCAATGCCGGAGGGCGGTTCCCGGGCCGCGGGTGGTTGCGACGGGGAACGCGCGCTGCGCGCGACGGCGGCCGGGCCGTGCGTCGCGCGCAGTCGTCGGGTGACAGCGGTGTGCCGCTTAGACGCGTTCCCAGATGGCGGCGATGCCCTGGCCGCCGCCGATGCACATCGTGGTCAGCGCATAGCGACCGTTGATGCGGTGCAGCTCGTGTATCGCCTTGATGGTGATGATCGCGCCGGTGGCGCCCACCGGATGGCCCAGCGAAATGCCGGAGCCGTTCGGATTGACCTTCTCCGGATCAAAGCCCAGCTCCTGGCTGACAGCGCAGGCTTGCGCCGCGAAGGCTTCATTGGCTTCGATCACGTCGAGATCCTGCACCTTGAGTCCGGCGCGCTGCAGCGCCAGCTGGCTGGCCGGAACCGGGCCGATGCCCATGTACGCCGGTTCGACTCCGGCGTGCGCGTAGGAAACCAGGCGTGCCAGCGGTTTGAGGCCCTTGCTCTGGACGCTGGCGGCATTGGCGAGGACGACAGCGCCGGCCCCGTCGTTGAGGCCGGAGGCATTGCCGGCGGTGACCAGGCCGTCCTTCTTGAACACGGCTTTCATCTTGGCCAGCTGTTCGACGGTGACATCGCCGCGGACATGCTCGTCGGTCTCGAACTGGACGGTCCCCTTACGCGTGGCGATCTCCACCGGCACGATCTGCGACTTGAAGCGGCCTTCGGCGACGGCGCGTGCGGCGCGCTGCTGGCTGCTCACCGCCAGTGCGTCCTGCATCTCGCGGCTGATGCCGTAGCGTGCGGCGACGTTCTCGGCGGTCACGCCCATGTGGAAGGCCTGGAACGGATCGTGGAGGATGCCGTTCATGTAGTCGATCATCTTGGTATCGCCCAGGCGTGCGCCCCAACGTGCCGACGGCACCAGATAGGGGCCGCGACTCATGCTCTCGGCGCCGGCGCCGATCGCAAGTTCGGCGTCGCCAAGCATGATCGACTGCGCGGCGGAGATGATCGCCTGCATGCCGGAGCCGCAGAGTCGGTTGACGTTCATCGCCGGCGTTTCCTTCGGGATACCGGCTTCCATCGAGGCGACGCGGCCGAGATAGGCGTCACGCGGCTCGGTCGGAATGACGGTGCCCATCACCACCTGTCCGATATCGGTGCCCTGCGCACCGGAGCGCTCCAGCGCAGCACGCACCGCAATGGTGGCCAGTTCCGCCAGCGGGACATCCTTCAGCGTACCGCCATAACTGCCGATCGCGGTTCTGGCTGTGCCGACCACGAATACGTCTGTTTGCTTCATGTTTGAATTCCTGCGTCGTCGAAAAATAAATCGCCACGGCCGCGCGAGGGCCGGGCAACTGGAGGGAACTTGCTAGCCGTCGGCGCCGGGATCGCTGCGCCGACGGCCATGGCGTTAACCGGTCCTAGACGTCGTCGCTGCCGGAGCCGGCCTTGCGGTCCATGCGCGACAGCGCGCTCTTGATCTTCTGCAAGGCGGCCGTGGTGGCGGCGCGTTCCTCGGGGGAGAGGTCGGCCAGGACGTGATTGTTGAAATCCAGTTCCAGATTGGTCATGCGGCCGATCAGATTGTGGCCCGGGCGTGTCAGGTAGACCCGCTTGGCGCGCTTGTCCGACGGGTCCTCGCGGCGCATGACCCAGCCATCCGTTTCCAGCTTTTCGATCACGGTGCCGAGGCTGGCCTTGCCGACTTCCAGCACGTCCGCGAGCTGTGTCTGCATCATGCCGTCGTGGCGTGACAGATGGGCCAGCACCCACCATTGCGCGCGCGTGATCGACAGCGGCTTCATGAACTGGTCATAAGCGCTGCGACGCATGCGCGAGACATCGTGAATCAGGAAGCTGAGGCGGATGCCGTCGCGACCTGCATCGTCATCGATCTCGCGACCGAGCGGACCGAGCTGCTTGCCGGGCAACGATGCCGCCGAAATATCCGCGGTCCCGCGACCCTGTGCAATCGCCTTGGCAACCTTCGCGACCTTTGCTCGCTTGGTGGCCTTTTTCTTCTTCACTGCCATGGGTGATCCTCGTCTCTGTGCCTGTTCTTCCGTGTCTTGAATGCACGGATCTTGTACTCCCATGTTATCGCAAGGAATGGTTCTTATGCATACGGTATTCGACCAGCGGTCAATGTCGCCGACCGGGTGATCGCCGTCATGCGCCGAGCAGGCCGACGATGCTGATGGCCGCGATTCCGTTGTAGGGAACCCCGCCCAGGTTGTGGCTCAGTCCCAACGTCGGATTCTTCAGCTGGCGCGCGCCGGCGCGCCCGGTGATTTGAAGGTAGTGCTCGTACACCATTCTCAGGCCGGAGGCGCCGACCGGATGTCCAAAGCATTTCAGGCCGCCATCGATCTGACAGGGCAGCTCGCCATCGGCATCGAACACGCCATCGAGGATGTCGCGCCAAGCTTCGCCATCTGCGGAAACGCCGAGGTCTTCCATGGTCACCAGCTCGGTGATCGAGAAGCAGTCGTGGACTTCGATCTGGCTCAACTGCTTGCGCGGATCGGTAATTCCGGCTTCCGCATAGGCGGCTTTTGCCGCCGCGCGGGTATTGGGAACATTGCTGCCATCCCAATCTCCGGTGCCTGATTCACGCCCGGAACTGGCGGACAGCTGCAGGGCCTTGATCGTGACCAGATCCTGTTTCCCCAGCGCTCGAGCGATTTCCGGCGTGGTGACGATCACGCAGGCAGCGCCGTCGCTGACGCCGCAGCAATCGAAGATTCCCAGTGGCTCGGCAATGAGCGGCGCATTGATGATTGCGTCAATGCTGATGGCTTTGCGCAGATGCGCCTTGGGGCTCTTGGTGCCGTTCTGGTGACTCTTCCAGGAGACATGCGCCATCGCCTTCTTCAGTTCCTCACGACTGAGGCCGTACTTGGCGCGGTAACCGGCGGCCAGCTGCGCGAAGCCCGCCGGCGCCGAGGCGTAGGGCATCCACAGATCGTTCAGCGTGCCCTTGGTCGGCACCGGCAGGCCGCCGAAGCCGGTGTCCTTCAGTTTCTCGACGCCGACCGCCACCGCGATATCGACCGCGCCGCAGGCCACGGCATAGACCGCGCCGCGCAGGGCTTCGGTGCCGGTGGCGCACATGTTCTCGACCCGCGTCACCGGAATGCTCTGCAGCCTCAGCGCCGTTGCCAATGGAATCGCCGAGTTGCCCATGTTGACCGAATCGAGCGCCGAGCCCAGCCAGGCGGCACCAATCTGCTGACGCTCGATCCCGGCGTCGGCCAGTGCTTCGGTGAATGCTTCGGTGATCAGCTGCTCACTGCTGGCATCCCAGCGCTCGCCGAACTGCGAGCAACCCATGCCGAGGATGGCGACCTTGTCCTTGATACCTGTTGCCATGACTTCGCTCTCAGTCCTGTGGAACCGCTTTCCAGAAATAGCGGCTGTAATTGCGACGCTTGTCGTGGGTCTTGATCCGGAAACTCATCGACAGCCGGGTGCCGACATCGATGCCCTGCGGCCCGACACCGACGATTTCCATCAACACGCGCGCGCCGACGTCGAACTGCACCAACCCCACATACAGCGGCGGTGCCGGGTAGTACTGCAGCCAGTCGGCGCTGAAGGTGGCGATCTGGGCGGGGGCATCGGCCAGGCGGAACGGAGTCTGGCTATCGATGGCGCCGCAGTTGACGCAGGCCGGCAGGCGCGGGAACTGCACTGCTGCGCAAGCGCTGCAGCGGCCGCCGACGAAACCGAGAATCTGATCGGCGGCGCGGTACTGCTGCGTCAGCGCCGCCTTGATATCGACTTCGGCGCGAGGGCCCCAGTCGAGATTCAGTTCTCCGGCGAAAGTGGCCATCTTGGGGTACGAGGTTTCAGCCACGCGCGCGGCCAGTGAGCCCGCCAGTCCGCGTGCCGGACGACGACCGTCGCCGGTGATCTCGAACGCCAGCACTTCGCAACCCTGACCGAATGCCGCGACCACCACGATATCGCCGGGCTTGCCCTGCTCGAGTGCATTGATCAGCAGCAGCGGCGCGTGGGCGGTGCCGGTTTCGCCGACGCGATCCATCAGGTCGGGGATGATCCTCTCCGGCGCGATGCCGAGCAGCTTCGCGGCCAGCTTGTCGCCGCCTGACGGCACGCCCGAGAGGCCGAACCAGGCAATCCGCTCGGGCGCCAACTGCAGGCGCTGCAGCAGGGTTTTGACTGCCGACGGCACGATGCGGCTGACGCCCTCGTCGCGAATCCAGCGTTCTTCCCAGGTGTAATCGTATTTTTCGCCGCTGGCGCGGAACTGCGAGATGAACGGGACCGACAGCGACTCGCGGCCCAGATAGCGCGCCAGCAGATGGTCGGTGCCGATCAGCAGCGCCGCCGCTCCGGCGCCGTACTGCAGTTCCTGCACGCTGCCGGGTTTGGCACTGCGACGATCCGCGGCCACCACCAGGCGGCCATCCGCCTGGCCGGACTCGAGGCTCTGCGCGAGTGCGGCAAGGCCGGCGCGCGTGGAACCGGACAGGTCCGTGCACGGGGTGTTGGCGGGCAGGTTCAGTGCGCTGGCGATGATCGTGGCGTTCTGCAGATCCGCGAACGGTGCGGTGGTGGAGGCGAGCGTCACCGCGCTGGCACTCAACTCGCTGCCAAGGCAGTCGCGAGCCGCGTCGACCGCCAGCGTGATGGTGTCCTCGTCCCAGCTGCACAGGGCGCGCTCGCCCTTGGCCTGAGCCTTCAGGCCGGGCAGGGCCCAGGCGTGGGCCTCGGCGATCGCGGCGCGGCTCATGCGCAGCCGCGGGATGAACGCGCCAAAACTTTGAATGCCGACTCTGCTGCTGTTCAAACGGTAGCTCTCCGATGTGCATCACCGCCGTCGGCGGCGACGCTTGGAATGTTCACGCAACAATGGTACGGTACCATACGATGATCTTTATGGCACCTGTCTGGTGCTGCGGTATTGAGCAGAAACAGAGCCATTAGAGCGTCAATCGGCATTTCGCCAATTGGGTTGAAGCCGTACCAATTTCAGGAAACAGATGAAATCCCTACTGTTTGTTCCCGCGGACAGCGAACGCAAGCTGTTGAAGGCCGAGAGTGCCGGTGCCGATGCACTGGCGCTGGATCTCGAGGACTCGGTATTGCCGGACCGCAAGCCGGCAGCGCGGGCGATGCTGGCCGAGTACGCACGCGGCTATCGTGGTGCGAGTCAGTTGTGGGTCCGCGTCAACGATCTGGCTTCCGGCGAACTGCTGCGCGATCTGGTCGCGGCGGTGCCGCTGGCGCCGGTCGGCATCGTGCTGCCGAAGATTCGCGGTCCGGAAGATCTCGACACGGTTGCGCATTACCTCGACATGGCCGAAGCCGCCAACGGTATCGAGATCGGTTCGATCGGCATTCTGGCGGTCTGCACCGAAACGCCGTCCGCGGTGCTGCGCATGGGGGAACTGCTGCAGCGCGCACGCCCGCGCCTGAAGGGCATGTTGTGGGGGGGCGAGGATCTCAGTTCTGCCATCGGCGCCGGCGATCCGCGCAATGCCGTCGGCGGATGGCACCCGGTCTACGAGCACGCCCGCACGCAATGCCTGCTGGCGTGCCATGCGCTGGAGATCGAAGCGATCGATACGGTCTATGTCGATTTCCGCAATCCCGACGGCTGCCGTGACAGCAGCCTGGCGGCGCGCTACGACGGGTTCACCGGCAAGGTTGCGATTCATCCCGATCAGGTGCCGGTGATCAACGCGGCGTTCACGCCGACCGCAGAGCAGATTGAACAGGCGCGCCGCGTGATCGCGGCTTTCGCCAGCGGCGCCGGAGCGGTATCGCTGGACGGCAAGATGCTGGACATGCCGCATCTGAAAGGTGCGCAGCGCGTGTTGCGGGTTGCGGAAAGCGCCTGAGCCTGCACGCCATGACGACCGGCTTCCTGCGTGTTCGCAGCCGCTTGCGGCTCGATGCGGAGTGCCGCGGGAGCGTGCGCTACGCGCGCGACAGTGGCTTCATCGTCAGTTACGAAACAACGTTTCCTAGCCCCGTGGTCGCCGGCTGTGCGCTGGCGCCGCAATCAGAGATTGGCCATGTCGAATAAGGATTTTCTTGAGGGTCTGTCGCTGCCGGTGATCGCGGCGCCGATGTTCCTGGCGTCGGGACCGGACTTGGTGATTGCGGCTTGCCGCAACGGCATCATCGGCGCGTTTCCGGCGCTGAATCAGCGCAGTACGCAAGGCTACGAGCAGTGGCTCGATGCTGTCGAAGCCGGATTGCAGCAGGGGCCGCTGGCGGGCATCGCCGCATTGGGGCCGCATGCGGTGAACCTCGCGGTGCACAAGAGCAATCGACGTCTGGAGGCGGATCTGGAGGTCACCGTGCGTCGTCGCGTGCCGCTGGTGATCACCTCGCTGGGTGCGGCGCGGGAAGTGATCGATGCGGTGCACGCCTATGGCGGTCGCGTATTCCACGACGTGGTGTCGATGCGCCAGGCGGAGAAGGTGCTGGCCGCGGGTGTCGATGGCGTGATCGCGGTCTGTGCCGGTGCGGGCGGCCATGCGGGCACGCTGAACCCGTTCGCGCTGATCCATGAACTGCGCCAGATCACCGACAAGACACTGGTGATGGCGGGTGCGATCAGCACCGGACAACAGGTCGCGGCAGCGCGCCTTGCCGGCGCGGATCTGGTCAGCATCGGTACCCGCTTCATCGGTACCCGGGAAAGCCCGGTGGTCGAGGATTACAAGACCTTGCTGACGCGCAGTCGCGCGGCGGACATCGTCTACACGCCGAAGATTTCCGGGGTCAACGCCAACTTCATCGCGCAGAGCATCCGCGACAACGGCATCGACCTGGCCAGCGTGCAGCACGAAGGTGCGCTCGACATGGAAGCGGAGACCGACAGCAAGGCCTGGCGCGACATCTGGTCGGCGGGGCAGGGCGTGGGCGCGATCAACGATATCCCGTCGGTTTCCGAGCTGCTGCTGCGGATGCGTGGTGAATACCGGCAGGCGCTGGAGCTGGCAACGCGCCTGCTGCGCTGATAACCGCGGTGACAGAAAGACAAGAACGGAGCTGCTGCAATGACAAGCAAACTGTTTCCCGATGCGCGCAGTGCGCTCGCCGATATCGCATTTGACGGCATGACGGTGATGTCCGGCGGCTTCGGCCTCTGCGGCATTCCGGAAAACCTGATCGTGGCCTTGCGCGACAACGGCGCAAAGAATCTCACGGTGATCGGCAACAACGTCGGTTGCGATGAACATGGCATGTGGCTGGTGCTGGCCAACGGCCAGATCCGCAAGGTGCTGGCGTCATACGTTGGCGAGAACAAGATTCTCGAACAGCGCTACATGAACGGCGAGATCGAGATCGAATTCAATCCGCAGGGCACGCTGGCCGAGCGCATTCGTGCGGGCGGTGCCGGCATTCCCGCGTTCTATACCCGCACCGGTGTCGGTACCGCGGTTGCCGAGGGCAAGGAGATCCGGGTCTTCAATGGCTGTGAGTACGTGATGGAAACCGGACTGGTGGCGGACATCGCGCTGGTCAAGGCCTGGAAGGCCGATCCGGAAGGCAACCTGATCTATCGCAAGACTGCACGCAACTTCAATCCGATGATCGCGACCGCCGGCAAGATCACGGTGGTCGAGGTCGAGGAGCTGGTCGGCCCTGGCGAACTGGAGCCGGATCAGATCCATACCCCGGGCATCTTCGTGAACCGTCTGGTGGTCGGCAAGAACTATGTGAAGCACGTGGAGCGTCTGACCACACGTCCGCGCGCGACGGCAGCAAGGGAGCAGCAGTAATGGCCTGGAACAGAGAGCAGATGGCGGCACGTGCAGCGCAGGAATTGCGCGACGGCTATTACGTCAACCTCGGCATCGGCATTCCGACGCTGGTGGCGAACCTGATTCCGGAAGGCATGAAGGTCACCCTGCAAAGCGAGAACGGCTTGCTCGGTATGGGGCCGTTTCCGTACGAAGACGAGGTCGATCCGGACCTGATCAATGCCGGCAAGCAGACCATCACTGAAGCGCCGCAGTCGAGTTATTTCTCGTCGGCCGACAGTTTCGGAATGATCCGCGGCGGTCATATCAATCTGTCGATTCTGGGTGGCATGCAGGTTGCCGAAAACGGCGATCTGGCCAACTGGATGGTGCCCGGCAAGATGATCAAGGGCATGGGCGGCGCGATGGAT
>JBEBWZ010000089.1:0-14355 GCA_040391865.1 Solimonas flava | reverse complement strand
ACCGGCCCCCTGGACCGGAACTTGTAAGACCTCCGGCAAAGACGGGTTTCCGTCGTGGAGGCAGCCATGAATCAGGCATTGTGGGTAGCGAAAACCGGACTCGATGCGCAGCAGACGCGCATGGCGGTGGTGTCCAACAACCTTGCCAACGTCAACACCACCGGCTTCAAGAAGGGGCGGGCGGCGTTCGAGGATCTGATGTACCAGACCGTGCGTCAGCCCGGCGCGCAGACCAGCCAGCAGACCCAGGCGCCGACAGGGCTGATGCTCGGCACCGGCGTACGTGTCGCAGCCACCGAAAAGCTGTTCACGCAGGGCAACATGCAGCCCACCAACAATCCGTTCGACCTCGCGATCAACGGTCGCGGCTTCTTCGAGGTGCAGTTGCCGGATGGAAGCGTGGGCTACACCCGCGACGGCAGCTTCAAGCTCGACGACCAGGGGCAGATGGTCAACAACAGCGGCTATCTGCTGCAGCCGGGCATCAACATTCCCGACGGCGCGCAGAGCATCAGCATCGGCGCCGACGGTACCGTCAGCGTCAAGATGGCGGGCGAGGCGGCGACGCAGCAGGTCGGACAGCTGACGGTCGCAGACTTCATCAACGTCGGCGGTCTGCAGCCGATCGGCGACAACCTCTATACCGAGACCGCGGCCAGCGGTGCGCCGCAGGCCGGTGCGCCGGGCCAGTCCGGCCTAGGCCTGCTGGCGCAGGGTTCGCTCGAAGCATCGAACGTCAACGTGGTCGAAGAGCTGGTCAACATGATCGAGACCCAGCGCGCCTACGAGATGAACTCGAAAGCGATCTCGACCGCCGACCAGATGCTGGCCTACGTCTCCAACAACCTGTGATCGCCATGCGCGCCCTGTTGCCCTTGCTTGCTCTGCTGCTCGGCGCCTGCGCCAGCGGCGGTGGGCACCGCGACGAGATCGTGCCGCCGGAAGCGATGGCCTTGCCGCCACCGCCCAGCGATGGTGCGATCTACACGCCGGGCGTGGGATTGGCGCTGTTCGAGGATCAGCGTGCGCGCCGTGTCGGCGATCTGTTGACGGTGCTGCTGGTCGAGCGCACCGATGCGCAGAAGAAAGCCAATTCCGCCAGCAAGAAGGAAAGCAAGGTCGGCATCGATGGTCCGACCCTGCTCGGGCGTCCGCTCAGCGCCGGTGGCGTGCCGCTGCTGGAAACGGAACTGGGCGGCAAGCAGAGCTTCAACGGCGGTGGCAGCAGCACCCAGTCGAATGCCCTCAGCGGCAGCCTCGGGGTGATGGTGCTGCGGGTGTTGCCCAACGGCACGCTGCAGGTACGCGGCAGCAAGGAGATCACGCTCAACCAGGGGGCCGAAACGATCTTTGTCGAAGGCCTGGTGCGGCCGCAGGACATTGCCGCCGACAACACCCTGCGCTCGGATCGCATCGCCAATGCGCGCATCAGCTACGCCGGCAAGGGTGCACTGGCCGACGCCAATGAAATGGGCTGGCTGGCGCGCTTCTTCAACTCCGCGCTGTTTCCGTTCTGAGGGCCACGATCATGCACCGCCAATGGGCCGCTGCCGCACTGCTGCTGTTCACCGTTGCACTGCCGGCGCAGGCGGACCGGATCAAGGATCTGGCCAGCGTCGAAGGGGTGCGCGGCAATCCGCTGATCGGTTACGGCCTGGTGGTGGGGCTCGATGGCAGTGGCGACCAGACCACGCAGGCACCGTTCACCACGCAGAGTCTGAAAGCGATGCTGAGCCAGCTCGGCGTCACGCTGCCGGCGGGCGTGAACCTGCAACTGAAGAATGTCGCGGCGGTGGCGATCCACGGCGAGCTGCCACCGTTCGCCAAGCTCGGGCAGGCAATCGATGTCACCGTGTCCTCTATCGGCAATGCCGGTTCGCTGCGCGGCGGCAGTCTGCTGATGACGCCGCTCAAGGGAGCCGACGGCCAGATCTACGCGATCGCGCAGGGCAATGTGGTGGTCGGCGGTTTCGGTGTCGCCGGCAAGGATGGTTCGCGGATTTCGGTCAATGTGCCCAGCGTCGGCCGGGTGCCGAATGGCGCGATGGTCGAACGCGTGGTGGCCAGCAATTTTTCGGTGTCGCCGGAGCTGCGGCTGAATCTGCACAGCGCCGACTTCACCACCGCCGCGCGCATGGCGCAGGCAATCAACCGCAACCTCGGCGGCGAGTTCGCACAGGCGCGCGATGCGGTCACGGTAGCGGTTGTGGCACCGGAAGACCGTCGCCAGCGCGTTGCGTTCATGGCGGCGCTGGAGAGCATCGAAGTGAGTCCCGGCGATGCCGCGGCGCGGGTGGTGATCAATTCGCGCACCGGCACCGTGGTCATCGGCAGTCATGTGCGGGTGACGCCGGCAGCGGTGGCGCATGGCTCGCTGGCGGTGACCATTTCCGAGAAGCCGCAGGTCAGTCAGCCCGAGCCGTTCAGTGACGGGCAGACAGTGGTGGTGGCGCGCTCGCAGATCGAAGTCACGCAGCAGGGCGATGGCCGCATGTTCCTGTTCGACGCCGGCGTCAGTCTCGACGATCTGGTGCGTGCGGTGAATCAGGTCGGCGCGGCGCCGGGCGATCTGGTCGCGATTCTCGAAGCCTTGAAGGAAGCTGGCGCGCTGCGCGCGGAGCTGGTGGTGATCTGAAATGCGCACCGATACCGTCACTGATCGACGAGTATCCAAACGTCGGCAATACCGTCACCGACTTCACGCAGTTCGCCGGACTCAGGGCCGAGGCGCGACAGCAGACGCCGGAAGCCCTGCGCCGTACCGCGCAGCAGTTCGAATCGCTGCTGACCCAGCAGATGCTGAAAAGCATGCGTGCCGCGAGCCTCGGCGACGATGTGCTCGGCGGCGAGCAGACCGCGTTCTACACCGAGATGTTCGACCAGCAGCTGGCGGCGCACCTGTCCAGCGGCAAGGGTCTGGGTCTGGCGGATCTGCTGGTGCGGCAGCTGCGCGGCACGCCTGCGGCAACGGTGGATGGTGCTGTGGAAAAAGCGGGTGCCGCAGCGAGTCAGGGATCCCGTAGCGCAGCAGTGTCTGCGTCACCGCTCGGCAGCAACATGGCCGTGCATGCCGGATCTGCGATCACCCCGGCAGCCTTCGTGCGCGCGATCCAGCCGCATGCCGAAGCGGCTGCCGCCGAGCTGGGCGTGCCGGCGCGCGTGTTGATCGCACAGGCCGCGCTCGAAACCGGCTGGGGCAAGCATGCGATGCGCGGTGCCGATGGTCAGTCTGCGCACAACCTGTTCGGGATCAAGGCCGATCGTCGTTGGCAGGGCGAGTCGGTCAATCACGCGACTTCGGAATATGAGGACGGGACGATGCAGCGCACCCGCGCCGATTTCCGTGCCTACGATTCGGTCGCCGAGTCGTTTGCCGATTACACGCGCTTCCTGAAATCGAATCCGCGTTATGCCGACGCACTGCGTCACAACGGCGACGCGCGGCATTTCGTGCAGGGACTGCAACAGGCCGGCTATGCCACTGATCCGGGCTATGCCGACAAGATCATGAAGATCGCCAACGGTCGCACGCTGAACGCGGCGCTGCCGACGGTGCCGGATGTTCCGGCGCGCCGCATCATCGTGTAGAGGCCGCCATGTCCGATCTGCTCTCCATCGGTGTCTCGGGTCTGATGGCGTATCGCCGCGCGCTCGATACCACCAGCCACAACATCGCCAATGCCAATACCGCCGGCTACACGCGCCAGCGCGTGGAACTGGTGTCGGTGCAGGGCAGCGGCTCCGGCAACGGCTACATGGGTGCCGGCGTCGATACCGCGACCGTGCGTCGCATTTCCGATGGCCTGGTCAACGCGCGGCTGCAATCCGATGCTTCGGCCTATGCGCGGCTCGATGTGCTGGCCGGCTATGCGGCGCGCGTCGATACCCTGCTGTCGGACAACGCCAGCGGCCTGTCGCGGCCACTGCAGGCGTTCTTCGATGGTGCCAGTGCGCTGGCGCAGGACCCGGCATCCACGGCCGCGCGGCAGGCGTTCATCGGCAATGCGCAATCGCTGGCGGCGCGCTTCAACGATACCCAGGCGCAGCTCGATGGCATGGAGTCGGAGCTGAACCAGCGGCTGCGCAACACCGTCGACGAGATCAACGGGCTGACGAAATCGCTGGCCGCACTGAACGACAAGATCTCGCTGGCTCAGGGTCAGTTCAGCGGACAGGCGCCGAACGATCTGCTCGATCAGCGCGATCAGCTGGTGGAGCAACTGGCCAACCGCATCGGCATCAGCACCACCACGCAGCCCGACGGCAGTCTCAACATCTTCACCGCCAACGGTCAGGCGCTGGTGCTGGGGCGTGATGCCACGGCGCTGGGGGTGGCCGAGGACCATTACCAGAGCGGTCGCCTCGATGTCGTTCACGGCGGCGGTGCGCGGATCACCGCGCAGATCAGCGGTGGTGCCATCGGCGGTCTGCTCGATGTGCGGCGCGAAGTGATCGACCCGGCGCGCAACCAGCTCGGGCGTCTGGCGGTGGCGGTTGCAGAGAGTGTCAATGCACAGCATGCACAGGGTCTCGATGCCAATGGCGAACTCGGCGGGCCGCTCTTTACCGTCCCCACCGGTTCAAGCTACGCCGCTGGCGGCAACCGCGGCACTGCCGAGGTACAGATCGGTTTCAAGGATCTGTCGCAGCTCGGCGGCAGCGATTACGAGCTGCGCTACGACAACGGTGGCTGGCAGCTGACCGACAGCCGCAGCGGCGCGGTGGTGCCGACCACTGGCAGCGGGACTGCGGCCGATCCTTTGCGTGCGGCCGGTCTGGAACTGACGCTCGGCGGCACGCCGGCGGCGGGCGATCGTTTCCTGCTGCGGCCCACGGCCAGCGCCGGCGGACAGCTGCAGGTGGCGATTGCCGATCCCGCGAAGATCGCGGCCGCAGCGCCGCTGCGGGTCACCGCCGCCAGCGGCAACAGTGCCAGCGCCGGTGCTCCGGTGATCAAGGATGCCGGCGATCCGCAGCTGCTGGGGCCGGTCACGATCGCATTCACCGGACCGGATACCTATTCGATCAACGGCGCCGGCAGTTACAGCTGGAGCGCCGGGACGCCGATCACGGTCAACGGCTGGCAGCTGTCGCTGTCGGGCGCGCCGGCGACGGGCGATCGTTTCGAAATCAGCCGCGGTGTTGCCAACAGCGGCGACAACGGCAATGCCAATGCGTTGGCGCAACTGGCGCAGCGCGGCGTGCTCGATGGCGGTCGCAGTTCGTTGGGGCAGGCGCAGAGCGGGCTGGTGTCTCAGGCCGGCGTCAGCGCGCAGCAGTCGGCATTGCGCCGCGATGCGCAGGCGGCAATCCAGGCGCAGACGCTGAACGAGCGTGAAGCAATTTCCGGCGTCAATCTCGATGAAGAGGCCGCCGATCTGATCCGCTACCAGCAGGCTTATCAGGCGGCAGCGCGCGTGATCCAGATTGCCGACAGCCTGTTCCAGACCTTGCTGCAATCGGTGGGGAGATAATCCATGCGAGTTTCGACCGCGATGATCCATCAGCAGGGCCTGCAGGCGATCCAGCGCCAGCAGGCGCAGCTGACGCAGACCCAGTTGCAGCTCGGCAGCAAGGTGAAGTGGACCAGTGCCGCGGCCGATCCCGCCGCCTATGCCGCCGCGCAGGGCCTGGATCGCGCGGTGGCGCAGAACGCGCAGTACAAGGCCACCGCGGAATCGGCCAAGGGTCGCCTGCAACTCGAAGAGGACGTGTTGACCAGCGTCAACAGCCTGTTGCAGCAGACGCGGGTGCTGGCGATCGAAGCCGGCAGTGGCGGGCAGTCCAATGAATCGCGTGCGGCGATCGCCAAGGAGCTGGGCAGCATCCGCGAGCAGCTGCTGGCGCTGGCCAACAGCAGCGATGGTCGCGGGCGCTATCTGTTTGCCGGCAGTGCCGACGGCGAGCAGCCGTTCTCGTGGAATGGCGGCGCGACGAACTACGCCGGCGATCACCACGTCAGTCAGGTGCAGATCGGTGCGCAGCGGTCGATCGCCAGCGGCGACAGCGGCCAGGCGGTGTTCATGGGCTTGCCGGGCGGCTATGGCGGCGTCGGAGTCAGCGCGGCGACCGGCAACAGCGGCAGCCTTGCCGTCACTTATCTCAAGCGCGACGACGGCACTGCCTGGGATGGCGGCAACTACACGCTGCGCTTCAGTGCGGCCGATCGCTACGAGGTGCTGGATACCGGCGGCGCAGTGATCGACGGCGGCGACTATGCCGCGGGCCAGAGTCTGCAGGTGCAGGGCCTGACACTGACGCTCGCCGGTACGCCAGCGGTGGGCGATGAACTGCGGCTGGCGCCAGCGCCGTCGCAGGATGTGTTTGCATTGATCGACCGTCTGGCTACTGCGGTGGCACAACTGCAGGCGGGCGGTGCCGATGCCGCGCACTTCCAGACGCAATTGCAGCAGAGTTTGGCCGGTTTGCAGGGCGCGGAAAACCGCATGATCGATGTGCGCGCTGGTATCGGTGTGCGCCTGAATGCACTGGATGATGCAATCGATCTGTCGGCGGCCTACGGCGAACATGCCAGCAGCACGGTCTCGACGCTGCGCGATCTCGATTACGCCAAAGCGGCAACCCGGCTGCAGCTGCAGATGACAGCGCTGCAGGCGGCACAGCAGAGTTACACGTTGGTGAATCAGCTGTCGCTGTTCGATTACCTGCGCTGAGGGACGTAGGGATTAGGGATTGGGGATTTGGGATTCGCGAGAGGATCGCATCCCACTCGACGCCTACGTCGGCTTTGCGCTGCGCGCTTGAGTTGATCTGCGAAGATCGCCGGCATCTCAGGCTTCTCCCCAATCCCCAATCCCGAAGAGTCAGCTAAGCTTCCGCCATCCATTCATGTCCGGAAGGCTGACCGATGCCCTTGCGTAACACCTCGTCCCGCTACGGATCGCTGATGATCTCGCTGCACTGGCTGACCGTGCTGCTGCTGATCGGGGTCTACGCCTGCATCGAACTGCGCGAACTCTATCCGCGCGGCAGCGCTCCGCGTGAACTGCTGAAGACCTGGCACTTCATGCTGGGGCTCAGCGTGTTCTCGGTCACCGTGCTGCGGCTCTGCGTGCGCGGCTTCAACCGCAGCCCGGCGATCTCGCCGCTGCTGCCGCCGTGGCAGGACAAACTGTCGAGACTGATGCACCTGTTGCTGTACCTGCTGATCCTGGGCCTGCCGATCGGTGGCTGGCTGCTGCTCAGCGCGGCCGGCAAACCGATTCCGTTCTTCGGACTGGAACTGCCGCCGCTGATTGCTGCCGACAAGGAACTGGCGAAGCAGATCAAGTATCTGCACGAGACCGGCGGCCTGATTGGCTACTACCTGATCGGCTTCCACGCGCTGGCAGCGCTGTTCCATCACTATCTGCGCAAGGACGACACCCTGCTGCGGATGCTGCCGCGCCGCCGCTGAGCGGCGTCAAGCCTCGCGTTGCATGTTGAATCGCGGCGACCGCAAGGGTCGCCGCTGCATCGCCGACCTTGGCGCTGCGATGACCGGTTGTCCCGTTAACGCAACCGTTCATCCCGTGTAGGACTTTTCGCTCAAGTTTGTCCGGGGCGACCCGATAAAGGACCAGCAGCGGCAATCACCCCCCAAGGGACCGCTGGAGGCAGGACCGGAGCCGCAGTGGCTGCCGGCCCGGTTCACAGTCCAATCAGGAGTCCACCATGCAAGTCATCAACACCAACGTGATGTCGCTGAACGCACAGCGCAACCTGAATGCATCGCAATCCTCGCTCGCCACCTCGATCGAACGTCTGTCGTCGGGCCTGCGCATCAACAGTGCCAAGGACGACGCCGCCGGTCTTGCGATCAGCGAGCGCTTCACCAGCCAGATCAAGGGCCTGAGCCAGGCCGCGCGCAATGCCAACGACGGCATCTCGCTGGCGCAGACCGCGGAAAGTGCGCTGGGCTCGATCACCAGCAGCCTGCAGCGCGTGCGTGAGCTGGCGGTGCAGTCGGCCAACGCCACCAACTCCACCACCGATCGCGCGGCGCTGCAGGCGGAAGCCACGCAGATGCTCGCGGAAATCGATCGCGTCGCCAACCAGACCAATTTCAACGGCGTCAAGCTCCTGGATGGCAGCTTCACCTCCGCTGTGTTCCAGGTCGGTGCCAACTCCGGCGAAACGATTTCGGTCTCGGGCCTGATCGACGCCAACGTCGCCTCGCTGAGCAACGTCACCTCGGCCAGCGCCAGCTCCGGCAATCTGGGTGGTGTGATCACCGATCTCGGCGCGTTCGCGGCCGGCGATCTGACCATCAACGGCGTCGACGTGGGCGCCAACATCGGTGCGGCCGGCTCGGCGCAGCAGCGTATCGGCCAGGTGGTCGATGCGATCAACAATGCCTCGACCCAGACCGGTGTCAACGCCGCGTACGACAGCTCCACCGGCGAGATCGTGCTGACCTCGGCCAGCAACATCACGGTCGGCGGCGCCGACGACGGCACCAAGTCCGGCTTCGATGGTGCGACCGGCGTCTCGGCGACTGCGGCCACCACCAGCGGCCTGACCTCGCTGAATCTCGGTTCCTACGGCGGTGCCTCTCTCGCGATCGACCAGATCGACAGTGCGCTGGCGCAGATCAACTCCACGCGCGCCACGCTGGGTGCGATGCAGAGCCGCTTCGAGACCGTGGTGTCGAACATCAGCTCGGCCTCGGAAAATCTGTCGACCGCACGGTCGCGGATCCAGGACACGGACTTTGCGGCGGAAACCGCCAACATGACCCGTGCGCAGATCCTGCAGCAGGCCGGTACCGCGATGCTGTCGCAGGCCAACTCGGCGCCGCAGAGCGTTCTCAGCCTGCTGCGTTGATGATCGGTTCATGCGCCCGGCCGCAGGGATGGGCCGGGCGCATGAACGGCGGTCACGCACCGCCCGGATGAGGGGAGCACACGATGACCGTCTCCATTCACAGCTTGGCTACTGCCCCGCCGCAAGGCGAGGGCGTTTTTGCCGTTGCGCCGCCGTCGCGATCGTTCGCGGCGGGCCTGCGTCCGTCGGTCGATGAGGTCGCGGTGACCGTGGATCGCAGCGAACTGGAAACCGTGCTGGCGTCCGTCAACGCAACGCTGGCCGAGTCGAACCCTCCACAGTTGCAGTTTCGCGTCGATGACGAGCTGGGGCAGATCGTGGTCTCCGTGATCGATCCCGGCGACGGCACCGTGCTGCGGCAGGTGCCCTCCGAGGTGGCCTTGCGCATCGCGCAACAGCTGCAGGCGGGGGCAGCGGCCGGCGTCATCGACACCATCGTCTGAGGAATTCCACATGGCCATCTCTTCCGCCGGCATCGGCTCGGGTCTTGAGGTCGGGAGTATCGTCTCGCAGCTGGTGGCATCGGAACGCGCCGCTGCCGACAACCGTCTCGGCGGTGCGCTGGCGAGCACGCGCACCAGGATCTCCGCACTCGGTGCGTTCAAGGCGGCGCTGGCCAACCTGCAGACGGCGGCCAAGGCACTGACCGAGAGTGGCAGTCTCGGCAAGCCGAAAGTCGCGGTCTCCGATACCGCGCTGTTCACGGCATCGGCCACCGCGGCGGCGCCCCTGGGCAGCTACAGCATTCAGGTCGAAGCGCTGGCAACCGCGTCGCGGCAGGTGTCGGGCACGTTTGCCAACGCGGCCACTCCGCTGGGCGCCGGCAGTGTGGCGATCAGCGTTGGCGGCAAAAGCTTCAGCGTCGAACTGCTCAGCGGCCAGGACACGCTGGCGGAACTGCGCGATGCGATCAACCGGGCATCGGACAACAGCGGCGTCAGCGCAAGCTTGATCAACGAATCCGGCGGTGTGCGGCTGATGCTCAGCGGTACCCGCACCGGTGCCGCCAACAGTGTCTCGATCAACAGCAGCCTGCTGTCGATGAGCCAGACCCAGGCGGCGCAGGATGCGCATATCAAGGTCGAGGGCTACGACGTCTACAGCGCCGGGAACACCATCACCGGCGCGCTCGAAGGGGTGACGCTGAACCTGCTCAAGGCCGACAGCGGCAAATCCGCGCAGGTGTCGATGAGTGCCGACAACGCGGCGGCGCAGTCGGCGGTGCAGGGCTTCATCACCGGTTACAACAGCGCGGTCACGCTGATCACCTCACTGACCCGCTACGACGCCGACAGCGGCAGCGCCGGTGCCTTGAACGGGGATGCGCTGGCGCGACAGGCGATGCAGCAGCTGCGTACGGTCATGGGCAGCACGGTCGAAGGCGGCGGCGATTTTTCGTTCCTGTCGCAGATCGGTATCAAGTCCAATGCCGATGGCACGCTGGCACTGGACAGCGTCAAGTTCGGCGAAGCACTGAACCAGAACATGAACGGAGTGGTGGCGCTGTTCTCCGGCGACAAAGGCTATGCACGGCGTCTCGACGAGGTGATTGGAAAGCTGGTCGCCGAGGATGGCGGCATCGGTATCCGCGTCGACAGTCTCAACAGTCGCGTCACGGATATCGAGAAACAGCAACAGGCGCTGGATCTGCGCATGAGCCGGGTGCAGGCGCGCTATCTCGCGCAGTTCACCGCGCTGGATACCCTGATGGCGCGGATGCAGACCACCAGCAGCTACCTCACGCAGCAGTTGGCGGCGCTGGCCAGGAGTTCCTGATTCCAGCGCATGCGGCGACTCAAGTTCGCGCGCCGCGCGCCGATACAGCAGAGAGTGAATCAGGAGGAAGCCACATGGCTGCGCCGGGAACCGTTGCCGCATTGAGCCAGTACCGCAGCGCGTATGCGCAGGCCACGGCGGAGGTCTCGCCGCATCGGCAGATCGCGATGCTGCTCGACGGTGCGGTCGATCGTCTGAACATGGCGCGCGGCTGCATGCTGGGTGGCGATCTGCCGCGCAAGCTGGCGCTGATGTCGTCGGCGATGGCGATCGTCGATTACCTGCGTCTGTGTCTGGATCTGCCGCGCGGCGGCGAGATCGCCGCCAATCTCGCGGCGCTGTATCAGTACATGAGCAACCGTCTGCTGAAGGCCAATCTCGACAACGATGCCGAAGCGGTGGGCGAGGTCGTGGGACTGCTGAATCAGATCCGCTCCGGCTGGGAAGGCATCGCCGGAGTCTGAGCATGAACGATCCGTTTGCCGAGGTGCTGGGTTACCGCGACCGTTTGCCGCTGGCAATCACGCCACTGCCCGTTGCGCCGGACGAACTGCAGCTCGCGCAGTGGCAGGATCACGATCTGCGGGTGCTCGCGGCCGCGGTGCTGATCGAGGAACGGCATCGTCGCGGCGAAAGCACGGAGCCGCTGGAGAGCGAGATCGAGCGCCTGCACCAGAAGGTCGATCTGATGCTGGAGCTGCTGGGCGCGGTACTGCGTCAGCAACGTGCCCTGCCGCCTGCCTGCGCGCTGCGCCTGAGTCGCGAGGGACTGAGCTGGCAACCCGCGTCGCCACAACCATGGGAGGTGGGGACAACGGTGCTGCTGGAAATCCATCTGCATCCGGGTTTGCCCGCGCCGCTGTTATGGCCAGCGACGCTGGTCGCCGTCGATGTACCGTTGGTCGCCGCGCGACTGTCATCGCTGGGCAACGCCTGCGACGCAGCACTGGAGCGCCATGTGTTCACCCGTCACCGGCGGTCGGTTGCGGAGGCACGTTCGCCGGTTGTCAGGGGAGAGCTGACAAGCGCTCGCTAGACTGGCCCGTAATTAGGTCACTGAAAGGCAGAACAGACATGCGCGTGGTCCTCGCGGAGTCGCAAACCCTGGTACGTGCCGGCTTGCGTTGCCTGCTGCAACAGCACAGCCATGCGGAGATCGTTGCCGAGGCCGCCGATGGTCAGCAGTTGCTGGAGATGACCGGACGACTGCGTCCGGACGTGGTCTTGACCGAGATCAATCTGCCGTTGATGACCGGGCTCGAAGCGCTGGTGCAGATCCATCGCCACTATCCGGAAGTGGCGGTGGTGATGCTGACCTCGCTGACGGATGGACAGCATGTGCGCGGTGCGCTGCGCAACGGCGCCACCGGATTCCTGGCCAAGGACGCGGAGCCGATGGAATTGGGCATGGCCTTGCGTGCGGTCGAACGGCGGCAGGTGTATCTGAGCCCGTCGATCTCGCACAAGGCGGTCGAACGGCGCATGGGTTCGCGGCTCGAAGACAACGTCGAGCTGACGCCGCGGCAGCGGCAAGTGCTGCAGATGATCGCGCGCGGCAAATCGACCAAGGAAATCGCTGCGTTGATGGGGGTCAGCGTCAAGACCGTCGAAACCCATCGGGCGCGCCTGATGCAATCGCTGGGTCTGTTCGGCACCAATGCGCTGATGCGTTACGCAATCCGCATCGGTCTCGATTTCGCGCACGCCTGAGCCACACCTGAGCGGATTGCCGGCGGCCTGCATGGCCCGCCCGGCCCGCCCGGCCCGACCGCCGGTCGCGATGGCGCGGCCACCTATGGTCAGGGATCAAGGGGGCAGGCGCAGTCCGCAAGCGGCTGCGGAAGTGCCTGCGCGGCCGGTAAAATCCTTCATCTTTAATGAGTTGTATCCATGCCGGATGGCAATGACGGAAATCCGACATCTGTAGGGTTTTTCCTTAATTAGGGTAGGGAAAGTTTTGCTTTGGTGGCCCGGGCAAATTCGCGACAGTGCTCCCATACAGCGCCGAGTGCGCTTTGCCGAGGAGCCTGCGATGAAAGCCAGATTGAATATGAGCCAGGGCCAGCAACTGGCGATGACGCCGCAGTTGCTGCAGTCGATCCGCATGCTGCAGCTGTCGAATCTGGAGCTGGAGCAGGAACTGCGCGAGGCGCTGGTCGCCAACGTCATGCTCGAGGATGCGGCCGACGACAGCGACGACGACGGGGCACCGGATCTTGCTGCCGAGACCGTTGCGGCTGCCGCTGCGGAAGCCACCGACTGTGAAGTGACCGGCAACGATGCCGCTGCCCTCTCGCGGGTCGAGGCGGAGTTCGACTGGAGCAGCGCCGACAACTGGAGCGGTGGTGAGCCCGGCAACGGCGACGATGAGCCCTGGGAAGCACGGATGGCGACGCCCGAGGTGCACGACGCCCGGATCGCGGCCCTGGCGCAGCTGGAACTGGTGGTGCGCACACCGCGGCAGGCGACACTGGTTGCGGCGATTCTCGACGGCATCGACGACAACGGCTATCTGACACAGCCGCTGGACGGCATCGCGCTGGAATCGGCACTGCTGCCGCTGCCCGACGAAGACGAACTCGAAGCGGCGCTGGCGCTGGTGCAGAGCGTCGAGCCCAGCGGCTTCGGCGCGCGCGATCTGCGCGAGTGCCTGCAACTGCAGCTGCGGATGCTGCCGCCGCAGACGCCGGGTCGTGAACTGGCCGACTACCTGGTCAGCGCCTGCCTGGAGCGGATCGCGCAGCAGGATTTCACCGGCCTCTGCGAATCGCTGGCGATCGACGCGCTGCAACTGCATCAGGCACTGGACCTGGTGCTGGCGCTGAACCCGAAGCCGGCCGCCGCGCTGGCGGCGGAAGCCACCGCGATCACGCCCGACCTCAGCGTGACCGGGCGCCCCGGCATGTGGAAGGTGGTGCTGAACGGCGGTCGCCTGCCGCAGCTGCGGGTCAACCGCCGCTACGAGCAGGCCATCACCCAGGGCAGCGGCGCACACAAGGGGCTCAAGGACCAGCTGCAGGAAGCGCGCTGGCTGGTTCGCGGTCTGGAAATGCGCCACGACACGCTGCTGCGCACCGCGCGCGCGATCTTCGAGCGCCAGTGCGCGTTCCTCGAAAAGGGCGAGGAGGGCATGGCGCCGCTGACGCTGCGCGAGATCGCCGAAGCGATCGGCATGCACGAATCGACCATCTGCCGGGTCACCAGCAACAAGTGGGTACACACTCCTTGGGGGGTGTACGAGCTCAAGGCGTTCTTCCCGTCGCAGATAGGCGGTGCCGAAGGCGAGACGTCCGGCACCGCAGTCAAGGCAATGATCCGTAGAATCATCAACGGGGAAAGCAGTAACGCTCCGTTGTGCGATGGCGACATCACGGCGCTGCTGGCCCGTAACGGGGTGCATCTGGCGCGCCGTACGGTGGCCAAGTACCGTGAAGCGATGCGCATTCCGCAGGCGACCCAGCGGCTTGAGGCAGCGCGCCCGCGGCGGGCGATGTTCGGGGGCTGAACAGCGACGGTGGTACCGTCCGAGGTGACGATGAAAACAATCAGGACCTTGCTGGTAGATGACAACCGACCGTTTCTGGTGCTGGCACGGCATCTGCTGGCCGATTGCGCCGGGATCGAGATCGTCGGTGAGGCGCTGGACGGTCATCAGGCGATCCAGCAGTCAGAGCTGCTGAAGCCGGATCTGATCATCATGGATCTGGCGATGCCGGGCATGGGCGGTCTGCAGGCCACGCGCCTGATCAAGGC
>JBEBWZ010000088.1:0-14700 GCA_040391865.1 Solimonas flava | reverse complement strand
CTTGGCGCGGAGCTGGCACAGGTTCCCCCGTGCAGATGAAGGAAAGGCCCGCCGGTTGCCCGGCGAGCCTTTTCATCACTCTCTGTGGCGATTTTCAGCCGCCGATGCTGCGGTAGTAATCCATCAGCACCTTGGCCACTTCCGGGCGCGAGAATTCCGGCGGCGGTGCAATGCCCTGGCCGAGCATCTGGCGCACCTTGGTGCCCGACAGCGCGATGAAGTCTTCCGGCGTGTGATCCGGGGCTTCGCGCATCATCACCACGCGATCGAGCTTCTTGCTGTACGCGGTGTTGTCGGCGCCGAAGATCTCGATCTGCAGCGCACCCTTCGGCACCTTCTCGTTGAAGATGGTCTGGGCATCGAACGGGCCGTAGTAGCTGCCGACGCCGGCGTGGTCGCGGCCGACGATCAGGTAGTTGCAACCCATGTTCTGGCGGAACACGGCATGCAGCACCGCTTCACGCGGGCCGGCGTAGAGCATGTCGAAGCCGTAGCCGGTGATCATCACCGTGTTCTTCGGGAAGTAGTTGTCGACCATGGTGCGGATGCAGGCATCGCGCACCGGCGCCGGAATGTCGCCTTCCTTCAGCTTGCCGAGCAGCATGTGGATCACGATGCCGTCGGTGCCCAGGCGCTCGTGCGCCATGCGGCAGAGCTCTTCGTGCGCGCGGTGCATCGGGTTGCGGGTCTGGAACGCGACGACTTTCTTCCAGCCGCGCCGGGTGATCTCGTCGCGGATCTCGACCGCGGTGCGGAAGGTGTCCGGGAATTCGGTCTGGAAGTAGCTGAAGTTCAGCACTTCGATCGGGCCGGAGACGATGCGGTCGCCCAGACCGAGGAAGGTCTTGACGCCCGGATGATCGGCATCGAGGTTGCCGAAGATGGCCTTGGCCATGGTTTCCAGCTGCGTGCTGCTGACCGGCTCGATCGCGGCAACGGTCTGGATCGCCAGCACCGGATGGCCCTCGACGTTGGGATCGCGCAGCGCGATGCGCTGGCCGACTTTCACGCCCGCGGCATTCAGCTTCTCTGCGGTGCTCACGTTCAGGATCGGCACCGGCCAGAACAGGCCGGCGGTGGTCTTGAGATCGGCGGCGACGCTGAGCGCGTCCGCGAGATTCTGGTAACCGGTCAGCGGATTGAAGTAGCCGGCGCCGAGCATCACCGCATTGGCGGCGGCGGCGGAGTTGAGCAGCAGGCTCGGCAGCGTGGCGGCTTCCTGGGTCAGTGCGGCGCGCTTGGCGTCATCCGCGACATACAGCGGGTTCAGGGTGTCGGAACCGTGGGGCTTGATCATGATTTTTCGCTCGGTGGATGCGGGATTCAGGCTTGCAGCAGGCCGCGGCTGGCCAGCAGCTGCAGCAGCGCGTCGACTTCTTCCTGCAGGCTCATCTGGTGGCTGGGCAGCACCAGTTCGGGGCTGGTCGGTGCTTCGTAGGGATCGCTGATGCCGGTGAAGTTCTTGATCTCGCCGGCACGGGCTTTCTTGTACAGGCCCTTGGGGTCGCGCTTCTCGGCTTCCTCGAGCGGCACATCGACATAGACTTCGACGAAATCGATGCCGCCGTCAGCGTGCAGCTTGCGCACCAGATCGCGGTCGGCGCGGTAGGGCGAGACAAAGCTCGACAGCACGATCACGCCAGCATCAACGAACAGCTTGGCGATCTCGCCGATGCGGCGGATGTTCTCGGTGCGGTCTTCGGCGGAAAAGCCGAGGTTCTTGTTGATGCCGAGGCGCACGTTGTCGCCGTCGAGGCGGTACACCAGGCGTCCCTGCGCGTGCAGGGCCTTTTCCAGCGCAACCGCGACCGTGCTCTTGCCGGAACCGGAGAGGCCGGTGAACCAGATCGTGGCGCCTTTCTGTCCGAGCAGGGCGTTGCGGTCGGCGCGGGTGACCTCGCCTTCATGCCAATGTACGTTCGTCGCTTTCTGAATAGTCACGGTGCTGTTTTCGAGAGTCGGGCGGGGAGGGCTGCCAGCTTAGCGTCCGCAGGTACATAATAAAAATATATTATCTTCATATGTAATTTAACTTTTCTGCATGTCAGGGCTGCCGTGAATCTCAACCATCTCGCGATCTTCCGGGCCGTTGCCTCGTGCAGCAGTGTCAGCGGCGGTGCGCGGGAGCTGCATATCAGCCAGTCGGCGGTTTCAAAACAGCTGGCCGAGTTCGAGCGCACGCTGGGAGTAGCGCTGTTCGAGCGTTTGCCGCGCGGCGTGCGGCTGACCGAAGCGGGGCGTCTGCTGCTCGGTTACGCCAACCGCTTGTTCAGCATCGAGGCCGAGGCCGAGCAGGCGCTGGGCGATCTGCAGCAACTGTCGCGGGGGCGGATTGCCATCGGTGCCAGCCGCACCATCGGTGCCTACATGCTGCCGCCGGTGCTGGCGGCGTTTCGTCGCAGCTATCCGCGTGTCGAGCTGGCGCTGCAGGTCGAGAACACGCAGGCGATCGAGAACAAGCTGGTGGCCGGCGAGATCGATCTCGGTTTTTCGGAAGGAATCGTGAGCAGTGAACTGTTGGACTATCAGGTGTTCGCACAGGACGAACTGGTGCTGGTGGCCGCGGCGCGCGATCCACTGACGCGGCAGGCGCCGTTGACCGTTGCCGCCTTGGCCGAACTGCCGTTGCTGATGCACGAGGTGGGCTCCGGCACGCGCGCAGTGACCGAGCAGGCCCTGGCCGCACGTCAGATCGAAGTGCGCCCGGCGATGACCCTAGCCAGCACCGAAGCCCTGAAGCAGACGGTGGCGACCGGCATCGGTGTCGCGATCCTGTCGGCGCTGGCGGTGCAGACGGAGTTGCGCGCCAGAACCCTGGTGGTGGTGCCGATCAAGGGACTGCGCATTCTGCGACCGCTGTACCGCGTGCAACTGCGCAGTGCCTGGCCCAGTCCCTCGCTGGAGGCCTTCCTGCCGTTTCTGAAGAGCGCCGACAAGGCGCCGGCGCGTCCCGGCACGCGCTGACTAGGGGGCAAGCCGGGCAGCGGAGAATCCGTCCCTATACCTCAATTCGACGGCGAGCAACCCTGTCCGAACGGACAGGGTCGGACAAGAGATTTTTCGGCACACCATCTCCCTGACCGGGCCCTCTGGCCCGCACGGACAGGGAGGGATGGCGATGGAGCGGTTTCAGCAGCTGGTGACGCAAACCCGCGCCGACTATGACGAGCACATCCTGCGCAATCCTTTGCTGCAGTTGCTGGCAACGGGGCAGGTGACGCGGGATCTGTATGCGGTCTATCTCGGCGAAACCTTCCATCTGGTACGGCATACCTCGCGTGCCCTCGCGCTGGCCGCCGGTCGTCTGGGCGATGAGCAGCGTGGTCTGCGTGCCTGGTTTCTGGAGCAGGCGGGGGAGGAGCACGGTCACGAGCTGTTCTGCCTGAAGGATCTGCACAATCTGGGACTGGTTCCGGCGGAAGTGACCGAGAACGGCCCCGGTGCCGGTGCCTGGGGGCTGTTCACGCAGAACTACTACATGGCCACCTACGGCAATCCGGTCGGCATCCTGGGCGTGGCGACCGCGACCGAAGGCATGGGCGCGGAACTCGCCGGCGGTCTGGCGCAGTTGCTGCAGCAGCGGCTGGAGATTCCCGAGCAGGCGCTGACCTTTCTGCGCAGCCACGCCGGTTTCGACCAGCGCCATCTCGAAGAGGCGCGGCGTGCAGTGAACCAGTACGTGCGCAACGATGATGATTTCGCCCAGGTGCTGCGCGCACGGCGCATGACGTTCCGCTATTACGGCCGCCTGTTCCGCGATGTCGCCGAATCCACGGCGGTGTATTTCGACTCGGTGACGCAGGCTGCGGTATGAGCACGGCGATACTGGCGCGGCCTTCGCGCCGCACGGGCGCCAGCAGCCTCGGCGCGCAGAGCGCCGACCGTTGCAACGTCGATGCGTATCGCGTCGACGAGCTGGGTGGCGATGCCGATGTCGATGCCTATACGCGGCTGCTGGCCGCAGTCTACGAGCCGCTGGGTTTCATGAACGAGCGCATTCTGCCGGGACCGCAGTCGCGTGCGTTTCTGGTGCGCTATCGCCAGCAGGTGGTCGGCATTTTCCGGCTGACGGAGGTGAGCGACACCGCGTCGCCGTATCACCGCTGGATGCCGACGACCCCCGGCGGCAGGGCTCCGCGCTGGCTGGAGGTCAACAACGTGATCGTTGCCGCCGAGTTTCGCGCGACCATCCTGCTGGGGCTGATGCTGTATCGCAGTGCCTGCATCGCACAGCGCGACGGCTACGATGCCGTGGTCGGGATCACGCGTTGGCAAACGCTGCGATTCTTTGTCGATTTCGGTGTGGTTCCGGTCGAGCATCCGCCGCTGCATCTGCTCGGCCGTGATGATCTTCACGACTTCATCATCTATTACGACACGCGAGATCCGGTCTCCGTGGCCTACATGCATCAGCGCTCGGCACGCTGGTTTCATCAGCAGCATGTGCTGCGGCGACTCCAGAACCGCTATCTGCCACGCAGCAGTAACGCGCGCCAGGGCGCGGCATCGTCAGCCCTGTCCGAGAGCGTGGCAGGCGTGGCCGAAAACGGAACTCAGGCATGCCAGCACTGATCTACCCCTTGCTGCTGGCGATGCTGTTGCCCATCGGTGGCGCGGCGTACTGGGTGCTGGTGGCGTTCAACATCGTGCTGGTGCCGCTGTTCGATGGATTGTTGCGACGGTTTGCTCCCGATTGGCGACCGGGTGCGCGGCTGTTGCGGTTCTGTTTTGCGACACCGTGGTTCTGGATCTACGCGGCGGTGCAGTGGCTGGTGCTGCTTGCGGCCTTGCAGCGGGTGGCAACACAGCCGCTGAGCCTGTTCGAGTTTTTCGGTCTGGTGTCATCGGTGGGCATCATGACCGGCACTGCAGGGATCACGGCGGCGCATGAGTTGATCCATCGCCGCAAGCGTGCCGAGCGTGGACTGGGGCTGGTGCTGCTGGCGATGGCCAGCTACCAGCATTTCCGCATCGCGCATGTCTACGGTCATCATCGTCATGTCGGCACCGATGCCGATCCCGCCAGTGCGGCGCTCGGCGAAAGCTTCCCGGGATTCTTTGCCAAGGGGCTGTGGCGGGGCGTGCGTAGTGCGTGGGGCATTGCGGCGATGCAGCGTCAACGCCGCGGTCTGCGCGTGTACGGCATTGGCAATCCGATGCTGCAGATTCTGCTGCAGCACGGCGCGATCTACGGTGCCATTGCGCTGTGGTTCGGTCCGCTGGTTGCTGTGTTCTATCTGCTGCAGAGCCTGATGGCGGTGCACCTGCTGGAGGCGGTCAACTACGTGCAGCACTACGGCCTGCGCCGCCCTGTGCTGCAGGGTCGCGTCGCAGCGGTCGACGCGACCCATGCCTGGGATGCGGACGACGCCGTCTCGGGACTGCTGATCTTCAATCTCAGTCATCACGCGCTGCATCACCTCAAATCCGGGGTGAATGCGGCTGAGTTGCCAGCGAGCGAACAGGCACCGCGCCTGCCGTACAGCTTTTTCCTGATGGTGTTTCTGGCGCTGATTCCGCCGCTGTGGCATCGCGTGATGGACCCTCGGGTGCCACAGGTGCAGCGCAAGCTTCCGCAAGCTGCGGTGTCGCGCCGGATGCTGTCGGCGGAGCGGATCTGATCATGAAGACTTCCAGATCTCACGGTGGCGCGACGCCACGCGTTGCGCAGCAAGCGCCGCTGCCGATTCGCATCCTGTTCGCCATTGCCGGCGCCCTGTTCCCGGCGCGTACTGCGGGGCTGGTGTTCCAGCGCATGCTGCGACCGGGTGCGCGGCGCTACTGGCGCGAGTCGGAGACTCTGGTGGGAGCACGGCGTGTGCAGATCCCGCATGGCGACAGCTGGGTCAATGCCTATCTGTGGGGTGATGGCGGTCCCCTGGCGATTCTGCTGCACGGCTGGGAAAGCGGCTCGGGCGACATGGATGCGTTTGTCGCGCCGCTGCGCTTGCGAGGCTTCCGCGTACTGGCACTGGATGCGCCGGCGCATGGTGAATCGCCCGGCAAGCAGACCGATGTGCATGACATGGCGGAGGCGCTGGCCGCAGCGCTGCGTGACTACGGTCCGGCCCACAGCATCATTGCGCATTCGCTGGGGGCTGCTGCTGCGGCCGTTTGTGTGGACCGGCACAAGGATCTGCCGCAGCGGTTGGTGCTGCTGGCACCGGGTGGCGAACTCGTGGAGGAGTTGCAGCGGGTGGCAATGGCACTGGGACTGCCGCAGCGCGCGCTGCTTGCGCTGCGCGAGCACGCACGACGTCACTATCGTCAGCCACTGGAGCGCTGCTCGACCTGGCGTGCCCTGACTGGAAGTCCGGTTCCGACTCTGGTGGTGCATGACCGCAGCGACGCGGTGGTGGCGTTTGCCGATGGCGAACGGGTTGCGCGCCAGCCGATCGATGGACGATTGCTGGCGACGCGCGGGCTGGGGCATCGCCGTCTGTTGCGTGATCTCGACGTGATCGAACACGTCGTGGGATTCTGCGCGGGACATCCGGCATGGCAGACGGCGGCCGGGGGCTGATCGAGTCCGGCCTGTGCAAGACCGGGATCGGAGGTGCCCGTAACCGCAGCGCCTCCGATCCCGATGCTTGCCCGCGAGCTACAGCGTGAAGTTGCGCCAGTTCGACGATGAGGCGTGGACCGTCGGGAAGATGCCCGCAAGATCCGTCTCGCTGAGGCCCAGATGCTGAACCAGGATCTCCGACAGCACCGCGCGGTAGTCGGTGGTGGGGCGTAGATCGCGTCCGTTGATCATGTCGTTGTCACCAAGGCCGGGCCAGTTGCCGTAGACCTGGGCGCCGGCAATACGGCGCGACATCACCAGCATTGACGAACCGCTGCCGTGCTCGGTGCCATCCAGCGATTCCCTTGCCGTCCTGCCGAATTCGGTCATGGTGACCAACGTGACCTCATTCATCTTGACGTCCAGATCGCGGTTGAATGCGGCCAGAGCGTTGGCGAAGTTGGGCACGTTGTTGGCGTGGCGCAGTGTCTGCGAGACATGCGTATCCCAGTCGTCGTCCGAGGTCACGGTGACCACGCGCGGCGAATAGCCTCCGTGGATCGCCTGGGCCGCGGTTTTCAGCCCTTGTCCGAGCCGGGTGTTGGGATAGACGGCGCCGTTGTGCGGCGTCAGCGCTGCGATCCCGGATTGCTTCACCTCCTCGATGCTCTCGGACAGACGGCGCAGCACGTTGCCGGGAACGCCGGCGATGTTCGCGAGCTGCTTGATGGCCGCGGTCGCCTTGTCGCCCATCGCCGAGCCGTGGGAATAGCTGCCGAAGTCCTTGACGGCCACTGTCGAGGGATGGCCCTGCAAGGAGGCCGGTACCGCGGCTTCCGCAGCGATCGCACGCCAGATCGACGAGTTGGCATAGGGGTCGGCGGACAGCGCGCGTGCCAGCCAGCCGTTGTTGACGCCGGTGGCGGCGGCGCGTTCCATCAGCGACTGCGCGATGAAGTGCGAATGGCTGCGGCCTGCTTCATCGAGCCAGCCGGTGGCGGCGACGAATGCCAGATCGCCGGCATCGTAGATCGGCTTCAGTGACGCGAGATGCGGGCTGAGGGCGAAATCGCTGTTCAGGCTGATGCCGTTGGAGATCTTCAGTGTCGGGCGCAGTGCGGCGTAGTTGGGATCGCCTTTGGGAACCAGCAGGTTGATCCAGTCCGCAGCAAAGCGCTGGAAGACCACGACCAAGGTGTGGTTGGGGCCCAGCGCGAGACCTTGCGGGGCGTGGGTTGCCGCGGCAGCGGCGGCAACGGATAGCAGTGTGCGTCGTGCGAGCATGGCTTATCTCACCAAGAACCAGGGGCTGGAGAGGACCGCGAGCATCACGCCCGCGGCACGGTTTTGCAGCGCTTGCGGGTTCACATTCGCGTTGGGATTGCCGCCGTCTGCCGCAAGGTTCACCAGAACATCCATCGCTGCCGGCGGCAGCGGTGTCTGCAGAATGTTCTGCGCGATGTTGTTGGCGGCCTGACGCGGGGTCTTGGCGGACGCCAGACCCAGTGCCACGGTGAGGCCGTTGCCCAGCGTCAGCGGATTCAACAGCAAGCGACCGAATGCAATGTTCTCCGACATCTTCACGAAAAACTTCTGCAGGCCGAGCATGCTGCTGGTGTTGTCCCAGTACGCGCGGGTGTCCGGGTAGCCGTCAGGTGCAACCCAGTTGAACGGCTCGTGACCCGCCTCCTGGGTGCCGATCCAGGCCTGGTTCGGCAACGCGATGGCGGGGCTGTAGTTGATGAACGCGTCGAAGGCATTGAGGCCGGCGGCGCGCATCGCCGCGACAATGGCGTCGGTGGGGCGCTTGAACTTCTGCCCCTTGCTGGTCTGGAACTCGGGCGACAGCAGCAGGGTTCGCAGGCAGCTCTTGATGTCGCCGGCGGAAGACGTGAAGGTCGCCGCCACCTTGTTGACGATCGAAACCGGAGGCTCGTCCGAGATGAAACGACGTGCCAGTTTGGTGGCGATGAATCTGGCCGTTGATGGATGGTCGACCAGGATCTGCAGCGCCTGATTGACGCGGTCGACGGTGTTTCCTTCCGCGATGTGGTGCCCCAGGAACACGACCGCCGAGCTGTCGTGCTGGGCGGGATTGAAGCGTACGCCGCCGTAGCCGACGATGTCATTCAGGTTCAGCAGGTTGTCCTTGAGATCGACGCCGCTCAGCAACTTGGTCAGCGCCTTGACGTCATCCTCGGTATAGCCGCCGTTCGCGCCGAGTGTGTGCAGCTCCATCAGCTCGCGTGCATAGTTCTCGTTCGGGTCGTCCTTCACGTTCTGACAGTTGTCGAGATAGAACTGCATCTCGGGGGAAAAGCACACGGCGCGCAGCAGGCTCTTGAAATTGCCAAGCGCATTGGGCCGGATGGCAACGCGGTCCGCATCGATCTTGTACGGCACCGGTGCTTTGTACAGATGCGTATTGAAGTGATCGTTCCAGAAATCGACCATCATTTCGTGCAGCTGCGCCTTGCTCATGGTCGCGCGGAACAGCATCGCGTGCTGCAGGTCGGTCCAGTGCAGGTTGTTGAAGAATCCCGCAACCGAGGTCAACGTGGCGGTAATCACGTCGAGCGCGATGCGCGGGTAATACAGCGTGGCCAGCGTCTGCGCGCTGAAGTCACTCATGGTGAGCTGCTCTTCCAGATAGGCGTTGATGCCGATCTGGCGGATGCGCTTCAGTTCGGAAACCGTGGGTCCGAACGAGGTGCGACGCAGGAAGTGCAACTCAGGATCAGTGCCTGCCAGTTCTGCCGGCTCCATCGCCGACGCAATCCGCGTCAACTCCCCGATGGAAGACAACAGAACAGACGAATAGGCGCCCGCAACCAGCGCCTGTCGGCGCGTCAGTTTCAGCATGTTTCTCCCCCAATGAACCGGCTGTATCGCCAGCGTTCTAGTTAGTGCCACCTGGTGCCGCTAATCACGTGCTACAGCCCGAGATTATGTGCTCACCCGTCCGGCGGCAATCGTAATTTGCGCCATTCGATGCGAAATCACGCCAGCTTGTGGGCGCCCCTGGCAGGGCCCGTTTGAGGGGGCGACACAGGTGTCTGGCCAGGCGATGACCGAACAGCTGCGCCTCAAGCGCCCTGCAAGCGCCGTTGCTCAAAACCGAACGCTTCCGCCTCGTGCGCGGCGTCTTCGATCCATGCGGGTACATGGATCTTGCCCTGATCGCGGCTCCAGTGATGGATCGCCACCAGATCCGAAAGCCGGCGCCGCTCCAACCCGAAATCGCTGGCGAGCTGGATGTCGCCATGATTGATATCCACGGTAAACAGATCGAAGGGATTGTCGCCGGGCAGCGGGTGCGAGCGGTTGTGCTGATCGCCAAGATCATGGATATGAATGCCGAGCAGCGCATTGCCACGCAACCACGATTGCCGGATCTCATGCAGCACGTAAGGGCAGTTGACGGTATCGCGCCCGATCAGTACCACCGTCACCGTTGAGCCCTGCAACTGCTCATTCACCCAGCGATGTACTGCGTCCTGTCCGCGCTTTTGCAGATGCACCCAATCGGTGGGGTGCAGTGTGGCGTTGCGCAGGTAGCGGCTCATGCCGGATTGCAGCAACGTGAGCATGCGGAAGTAATCCGCTTCCGCGTTGTAGCTCAAATAGATCTTGCGTTGTGAATACCGGAGACTCATCCGCGCCGCCCTCATCCCTGGGTTGTTATTTTTGTTCCTGCACGTAGGAGAAGACGTATCCGGGGTGCCATAGCCACGACCGGCTATCCGCCCAGAACGACGCTTGGTCGGAAAGGGACCAAAAGGCGTACTCATGCCGCAGTTGAGAAGCGACAACGGCTATCCGTGTGAAAGCGGGTGCGAATTTTTGGTGCCGACCAGGCGCATGGTTAGGTATTTGGAAGACAATACGAATCCTTGTTCCTGTATCGAATGCCGAACGCCCGCTGATCTATGCCATCTATTACAGATCAAAGACCTTCCAGCGGTGTTATCGGTCCGTTGCTGACCCTGCAGGTTCATGAAGCGTTGCGGGCGGCGCTCGATCAGGGTAGAGCCGGTTTGGACTGTTCCCTGGACCTTGACCGCTCTGCGAGCACCGTTGAGGTCAGTGCGGCGGGATGGACGTGGCAGGGGCGGACCTATCCGTATCTGGAGGTTTGCAAGGACAGGACCATCTACTACTGGAGCGCCGAGGGCTTTCGGCCGGTATCACGGTTCACAAACGCATTGATCAAGCTGGTGCCTACGGAATGGGGTGCGCCCACGTTCGAGATCGACGGCATCAAGATGCTGCCGACGGCGCATGTCTCGCCCTATGCGGATGCCGAGCGCAAGGTGGGGTTGATCCAGCCGCGCGGCAAGGTGGTGCTCGACACCTGCGGTGGCCTGGGGTATTTCGCGGCGTGGTGCCTGCAGGGCGGGGCACTGCGGGTGCAGTCCTACGAGAAGAACCCGGATGTGATCTGGCTGCGCAGCCTCAATCCGTGGTCGCCGCGGCATGGTGATCCGCAGGAAGCCGGTAGTGCGTTGACGCTGACCAATGGCGATATCTTCGAGTTGATCGCCGGCGTGGCGGAGGCCTCGGTCGATGCGGTGCTGCACGACCCGCCGCGCTTCGGCATCGCCGGGGAGCTGTACTCGCAGGCGTTCTACAACCATCTGGCGCGGGTGCTGAAGCCGCGCGGCCGGCTGTTTCACTACACCGGCGCGCCGAACAAGCTCACCAGCCGCCGCGATGTGCCCAACGAGGTGGCAACCCGGCTGCAGAAGGCGGGTTTTTCCACTCAGCTGGAAGGGGATGGCGTGGTGGCTGTCAGAAAAGGCCGATAGACCTCGATAGGTCACCCTGAGAGGCACCACCCCGCTGCTAGACTCCGCCTCGTGCGCCCCCCGCAGAGTTTCAGATGACCTCTTCCATGCGCGTTGTGCTCGCGGCTGCCGCGAGTCTTGTCCTGGCTGCCTGCGGTTCCAGTGACGATCCGGGCACCAGTGCGCGCAGTGGCATCGATCCGATCAGCGCGCCGGCAGTGGACAAGTCGATCATCTTCAGCGGCACCATTCCGGCGGCGGACGGCGAGACCATCGGCATCACGGTCTATCAGCCGGCGCTGGCGGCGGATCAGGCGGCGCCGCTGGTGATTCATGGCCACGGCTTCGGCCTCTCCCGCAACAAGAACTTCGAAGGCGGCAATCCCGTCGGCGCCTTCCTGGGCGCGGACGTGACCAGCGATGCCGGACGCCTAGCCTGGAACAGCGGCTACTACGTGATCAGTTTCGATCAGCGCGGCTTTGGCCAGTCCAGCGGCCCGATCACGGTGATGAACCCAGATGTGGACGGCCGCAATGTCTCCACCATTATCGACTGGGCCGAGGCCAACCTGTCGCATCTGGCGCGCCGTGCCGGCGATCCGGTGGTGGGGGCGGTGGGCCTGAGCTACGGCGGTGGTTTCCAGTTGATCGGCAGCGCGGTGGATACGCGCTTCGATGCGCTGGTGCCTACGGCCACCTGGCATGACCTGCGTTACAGCCTGGCGCCGGCGGGCGTGCCCAAGACCATCTGGCTCGACATTCTGGTGGCGGGCAGCGTGACGGCGGCGTTCCAGTTCGAACCGTTCGTGTACACAGCGTTTCTGCAGGCGACGCTGGGCATCGTCAGCGATGCCACGCTCGAAGAATTCCTCTATCGCAGCCCGGTGTCGTTCTGCGAGGGCACGCGCGCGGATGGCCGTGGGGTGCCGAAGGTGGATGCGTTCTTCGTTCAGGGCGCCAACGACATCCTGTTCAACTTCAACGAGGCTGCGGCCAACCTGGAGTGCTTCCGCAGCCGCGGCCAGGATGCACGCCTGCTGGTGCAGACGGATGGTCACATCATTCCTGCGTTGCAGCAGGCGGGCCGGCAGATCCTGTTTGGTGTCGATGAGTCGGTGACCTGCGGCAATACGCAGTACGACACCGCGAGCATGATGCTCGACTTCCTCGACGAGAAGCTGAAGGGTGCGCGCCCAGGTGTGCAGTCGCCGCCGGGGCTGTGTGTTTCGCTGACGCCCGAAGAGGGCCTGGTGATGCCGGCCGTGTTGCGGGGCGGCGATGCGATTGCCTTTGCCGGGACCTCGGTGGTGCCGGGTGCGGTGGGGCAGGTGGTGAATCTATTGCTGGGACTGCCGTTGCAGACCGTGATCACCACGGTGGCCGGCCTGGGGCCGGAGGCGGTGAACCTGATCCTGGGCATCCTGCAGAACCCGCCGGGCAGCAATCAGGGCTATACGCAGGATTTTCTGGCGCTGCTGCCGCAGATCGTGAATCTGCTGCCCTATGAAGTGGTGCAGCAGCTGGTGGCGGCGCCGGTGTATGTGCCGCTGTATACGGTGACCGGCAACGAGGCGCTCGCGGGCATCCCGCAGGCCAGCTTCAGCTTTGCCGGTGGCGTGGGCCAACCGCCGCTGTTCGTGGGCCTGGGTCTGAAGCGTGGCGGCAGTGGCGATGCAGTGGCGATCAGCGATCAGGTGACGCCGGTGCGGGCCAGCGGTCAGGTGCAGATGGATCTTGCCGGTGTGCGCGCGGCCTTGATGGCGGGTGACGAGATCGGTGTGGTGCTGTACGGCTTTCATCCGTACTACCTGAACAATTCGATTCTTTCGCTGGCGCCGGTTCCGGTGACGGTCAGCGGCTCGGTGGCATTGCCGCTGGCGAGTCGGTAAGCGGCGAGCGGCGCAAGGGCGTGAATATCGGAGTCAGGCAGAATTCTAAAATCATTGGCAATTACAATTAATTTGTAGAAACTGGTGTCGTCGCTCTCGGGCTACCCGTGTCGCAAAACAACATGGCGAGCTTTGAGGGGCAGAAGGCGTTGGTGGTGGAACGATTCGATCGCGACTGGATGGACGGCGGGCGCTGGATTGCACGCCTGCCACAAGAGGATTTCTGCCAGGCCCTCGGGTTTCCACCGGAGAAGAAGTACGAGGTGGACGGCGGCCCGGGCATGGCCGCCTGTCTGAACCTGCTGTCAGGTAGCGCCGACGCTGCGGGTGATCGTGCGGCCTTTGTGCTGACCCAATTCGCATTCTGGCTACTGGCGGCGTGCGATGGCCATGCCAAGAACTACTCCCTCTTTCTGCATCATGGCGACCGCTACGTGGCGACGCCGCTCTACGACATTCTTTCCTTCTGGCCGTATATCGGTAACGGTGGGAACCAGGTCAGCTGGCGTGCCGCGCGTCTGGCCATGGCGATCCACTCGAAGAATACACACGCCAAGCTTTACACCCTGCAAGCGCGGCACTGGCATGAACTTGCGATGAAGAATGGCGGCTCCGCGGTCTGGAACGCCGTGCAGGCATTGGCCGGGCGGGTAGACGAAGCGCTGGCAGTGGTGGAGCGGCAGCTGCCGCGGAAATTTCCTGCCCGGATGTGGCAAGCGATTTCTGCCGGCATGCGCTCGCAGGCGGACGGTTTTCGTGCCGGGCTGGCGCAACGCTAGGCAGCGTTTGCATGCGCCGGTACGGAATATCCTGCAGCGCCTGACCCGACTGGAAGCCGCTATTCGCTCTTCAGCGAGTTTTCCAACTGATGCCGGAGCGCGGTGGCGAGATTGGCAGCGGCCAGATCGCCATCGAGCACGTCCAGCACATTGGCGACATGTTCCCGGGCAACGGCGCGAATCATTTCGGGTTGGTGGCTCTGCGCGATGATGCCCATGACAAGGCCTTCAAGGACGGTGAGCCGGGCGTGGAGCTGATCAGCAAGCATGGGGGTCTCTGCGGGGGAGCGTGGCAGTGCATCCTGACACGGCTGGATCGGATTGACACAAACATGACAGTCATTCCCGGCCTGCAGTCGCCGCTCAGCGGATCACGCTGCCGCGTTTACCTCCGCAACCAACGCTTCCATTTCCGTCAGGAAGTGGCGGTTGTCATGGTCCCAGGGATGAAAGCGCGGGCGGAAGTAGTCGAACCAGGGGCCGATGCGCTTGCGCAGAAAGCCGATCTCGCCGAACGCATAGCCGAGGAACACGCGCCAGCCCGATCCGTCGGTGAGCTTGCCTTCGTGGCGCAGCACGTTGAGGTAGGCGGGGATGATCAGCGCCCAGAACACCAGTGTTGCCAGCAACAGGCCGCTGCTGCGTTCGAGATAGCCGCGTGGGCCGCGGCCGATGACGGTTTCCCAGACGTCGTAGGCCACCGATTTGTGCTCGGTTTCTTCAAGTGCGTGCCACCGCCA
>JBEBWZ010000087.1:0-14726 GCA_040391865.1 Solimonas flava | reverse complement strand
CCGGATGGCCGCCCTGCTTGCCGGCCTGCCCCCCACCGTGCCCGGCTACACCGTCTCCCGCCAGGTCTACGAAGACCTGCAGCCCAACACCACCCGCGACACCGGCGAGAACTGGAACAACGGCGCGCCGGTGTGGGTGACGCTGGTGCGCGATACCGGCGTGGTTCTGGAGTCGAAGCAGGTGCTGGCGGGCAACGGCGCCTACAGCTTTGCTGGCGTGCCTGCGGGCCCCTATCGCCTGATCCTGAGCGACGCCGATCTTTCGGCCGCGGCGGTACAGCCACCCGGCTTCCAGTTCACGGCGCCGGCCAACGGCATCCGCACCATCAGCGTGGCGGCGGCGGTGACCGGGCAGGACTTCGGCCTGTTCCGGGTGACGCTGCTGCAGGGCGCGGTGTTCGAGGACAACGGTGCCGGCGGCGGCATGGCCCACAACGGCCTCCGCGATGGCGCCGAGGCGGGCCTGCCCGGAATGGTGGTGCAGGCCCTCAGCGGCGCAACGGTGCTGGCTTCCGCCGTCACCTCGGCCGACGGTTCGTACTCATTGCTGCTGCCACCGGGGACCGGTGCGGTCGATATCGTCGCGCAGACCCCGGCGGGCTTTGTCTCGATCAGCGAGAACGTCGGCAGCACCGCGGCAGTAAACCCTTCGGTGTCCGATGACCGCATCAGCTTCACGCCGGTGACCGGCACCCACTACACCGGCGTCAATTTCGGTGACGTGCGCGAACCCACGCTGGCGCCCAACCAGATCCGCAGCGGCACGCCCGGCGCGGCGGTGTTCCTGCCGCACGTGTTTACCGCACACAGCAGCGGCACGGTAGCGTTCACGGTGCCCGCGGCCACCGCGTTGCCGACGCCCGCGATTCCCGGCTGGGACACCATGCTGTTCGTCGACAGCAACTGCAACGGCAGTTTCGACAGCGGCGAGCCGGCGCTGGGTGCTTCCGTGGCGGTCGATGCCGACACCGCTGCACAGGTGTGCCTGTTGCTGCGGGTGATGGTGCCCTCCGGTGCGCCGGCCGGTGCGCAGTGGCAGGGCGTGCTGCAGGCGGTGATGAGTTACACCGGCGCCACGTTCACCACTACCCGTCAGGTGACCGATCTGGTGACCGTGGGCGAGGGCGAGTCGCTGATCCTGCTCAAGGAAGTGGATCGCGCGGTGGCACTGCCGGGCGAGGTTCTGACCTATGTGCTGCGCTATCGCAATCCCGGTCCGCAGCCGGTCAGCAACGTGGTGATCCGCGACGTGACGCCGGCGTTCACGGTCTATGTGGCCGGCAGCGCCAGCTGTGTCGGCGCACTGCCACCCGCACTGGTCAGCTGCGCCGCCACCGTGCAGCCTGCCGCCGGTGCGGTGGGGCCGGTGGAGTGGACGCTGAACGGCATGCTGCAGCCGGGCGGCGAAGGCCGGGTCCAGTATCGGGTGCAGGTCGAGCACTGAGCCACGGCGGCGTTGCCGTCGTTTCCTTGACGGCCGCGCCGCTTTCGGCGCGGGAACGCGCATTGCACGGGAGAAGGCAACCTTCTCATCGGCATCGTTGCCATGCGGCGTCTCGCCCTGTTGTCCCTGCTGTGGATGTCGTGCCCGCAGGCCGTCGTCGCCGGCAGCGCGGCCGAATTGGCGACAGCGCCCCTTGCAGCGATCGACCTGCCGGCGGTCACCGCACTGGCAGCCACCGATGGCAAGGCCAGCGCCCTGCAGTTTGCGACCGCGATGCCGGTGGCCTACGACCTGCGTCATGGCCAGTGGGATGCACCGCAAGCGGGCGTGCTGCGCTGGCGGCTGCGCCTGCGTTCGGCGGGTGCGCGTTCGCTCAGCCTGCGGCTCGCGCAGGTACGGATTCCCGAACATGCCTCGCTGTGGTTCTACGCCGCCGACGGCAGCGGCCTGCAGGGGCCGCTCTATCCCGATCACGGCGGCACCTTGTGGACACCGCTGCTGCGCGGTGCGGATGCGGTACTGGAATTGCGCACCACCGCAGCGGCGTGCAATGACTGCGCCTTGCGCATCGCCGAGGTGTTTCACGGTTTCCGCGAGTTCTCCACGGCCAGCGCCAAGGGCTTGTCGGACCTGCTGTCGGGCAGTTGCAACATCGACATCAGCTGTGCCGCGGCGGGCGACTGGCAGCGCGAGGCGCGCGCCACGGTGCTGCTGCAGATCGGCGGCAAGTCGCTGTGCACCGGCACCCTGATCAACAACGTGCGCCAGGACGACCGGCCGCTGATTCTCACCGCCAATCACTGCGCGATTTCGCCGCTCAACATCGGTTCGGTGCGCGCCTACTTCAACGTGCAGCGCAGCGCCTGCGGCGACGGCAGCCACGGCAGCCTCGATCACAACCTGCAGAGCATCCGCTTCCTGGCCAGCGATGCCCGCTCGGACTTTGCACTGTTCGAACTGAAGACGCCGCCGCCTGCGGAGTTCGACGTGTACTACGCCGGCTGGAATGTGCGCGACGAACCGGCATCGAGGTCCGGTGCCGGCATCCATCACCCCAGCGGCGACGACAAGAAGATCAGCCTCTACACCGCGCCGCCGGAAAAGGTGGCGGGCCAGCGCATCAGCAGCGGCCTGCTCGGCCTCGGCAGTTTCACGGTGGACGCCTGGTCGGTGACCTGGGCTGGCGGCACCACCGAAGGCGGTTCCTCCGGCAGCGGTCTGTGGAACAGCCGGCACCAGCTGATCGGCGTGCTGTCCGGCGGCAGTGCCTCCTGCAGTCAGCCGGATCGCCCCGATTTCTATGGTCGCCTCGACCGCGCCTGGCAACCGCAGGCGGCCGGCGAGGGCGGGCAACTCAAGCGTCACCTCGACCCCGACGGTCGTGGCTGCCTGGCCATCGCCGGCAAGGAGCCGGGTGCGGCGGCAGCACTGGACTGCAGTGCCACGGCCGACGAGCCGGGCGAGGACCGCGGCGGTGGTGCGATGCCGGGATCGCTGCTGCTGGTGCTGTCGACGCTGGTGTGGACGCGAACGCGTCGGATGGTCCGTTGCCGCAGATGATCCCGCGCCTGCTGCGCAGTGCCGCGGGGACCTTCGGCTATCATCCGATGCTCCCTTGTTGAGCCACACCGTCGCTGATGACGCCGCGTGATGTCGATGTATTTCTTACCGTTGCCGCAGGTCATGGCGACGTGAGCGGACGGCATCGTGATGGCGTGAGAAGGCTGCGGGAGCCGATGCGCCGGCTATGTCGCGCGGTCTTGCCCTCGAGCCGCCGCAGCTATGTGCTGGCGGCGCTGCTGCTGCATCTGCTGATGGCGGGCGCATTGCTGTATGTCGGTTCACGGGTGTCATTGCCGTCATCGCCGCCGCCGCTCGTGGTGGTCGAGCTGTTGCCGGCTGTCGAGATCGCACCGGCGTCACCGCCAGCGCCTGTACCTGCGGAGCCGGTATCGACGGACGCTGCGCCGCCACCGCTGATGCCGCCGGCGCCGCCGCCGTCCGAGGTGCTGCCGCCGACCGTGAACGGAGCCGCTGCCGCAGCAGCGACGGCGGCAGACGGTGCGGCCGAGCCGCTGCCGCCTGCGGATGCCGCGTTGTCGCAGGCGTTGCCGCCACCGTCCGCTGCCGTCCTGCCACCGCGAACGGTGCCCTCGACGCCGGTGGCGGACGCACGCCAGCAATGGGAACTCCAGGTGCTGCAGTACCTCGATCAGCACAAGCGCTATCCGGCGATGGCGCAGTTTCTGGGGCAGGAGGATCACGTCTCGGTGCAGCTGCAGGTGGCGCGCGACGGCACCGTGCTGGCGCAGCGCATCGTCAGCAGTCGCGGCTATCGCCGGCTCGACGAAGCCGTCGTGGACCTGATCGGGCGCGCCAATCCGTTGCCACCGCCACCGCAGGCACTGACAGAACGCGAGCTGGAATTCCGCGTCACGATTGCGTTCTCGATCGAAGAGCGGCCCGCGCAGCCGTACTGATCCGGGCCGCGTCTGCAGGCCGGGCGTGGCGCAGACCCGGCGACACAAAAGGCCATATTTCGCTGCAGTTCGCTGCTGCTGCGCGTCTTAAACTTCCCTGTTTCAGGGGGCCGGTTCCTGCGGCCCCGGCCAGGGGGAAGATCCATGGGTTGGTCGCACGGCTATAACGTCTCGTCGGGTTACACCTACGGTTTTTACCGCGAGATGGCACCGGACTGGTTGAACTACGCGGCCTTGCTGCACGGCTATCGGGTGCCCGACGCCAGCGGCGCTTTCCGCTATCTCGAACTCGGCTGCGGTCAGGGCTTCGGCCTGTGCCTGCTCGCCGCCAGCTATCCGCAGGCGGAGTTCCTCGGCATCGATTTCAATCCGGAACACGTGGCGCATGCGCGTGAGCTGGCGCAGCAGGCGGGCCTGGGCAACGTGCGCTTCGAGGAAGCGGATTTCGCGGTGCTGGCACAGCAGTGGCCTGCGGATTACGGCAAGTTCCAGTACGCGGTGCTGCACGGGATTTACTCGTGGGTGCCGGTGCCGCTGCGCGCGGCACTGGTGCAGGTGCTGGAGCGGGCCACGGCGCCGGGCGCGCTGGTCTACAACTCCTACAACACCTTGCCGGGCTGGCTGTCGGCGGTGCCCTTGCAGCACATGCTGCGGCAGTTGCAGCAGCAGTCGGCGCAGTCCGGGCCGCAGGTCATTCGTCAGGGGGTCGAACTGTTCGATCAACTGATTGCGGCCGATGCCGCGGTTGCGCAGGCGCAGCCGCCGCTGAAGGTGCGACTGGAGGGCATCAAGACCCAGAACCCGTCCTATCTGGTACAGGAATATCTGCACGAGAACTGGCATCCGCTGTGGTTCTCGCAGGTGGCCGGCGAACTGGGCGGCGCCAAGCTGAACTATGTGGCGACCGCCACGCTGCCGGAGAACTATCTGCCGGGCGTGCTGCGACCCGCGCTGCGCGACATCGTGCGTGCGGGCGAGGGCACGATCATGCAGCAGGAACTGATCGATCTCGCGATCAACCAGTCGTTCCGCCGCGATATCTATTGCCGCGGCCCGCGCGCGACCCAGCGATCGCTGGATCTGCTGGAGCCCTACGTTCTGCTGGCCAATGCGAGCATGAGCGGCGAGGTGCGGGAAGTCGGTTCTGCGGCCGGCAATCTGACCCTGAATCCGGCGCTCACCGCCCTGATGGCGGACGCGCTGGCCCAGGGGCCGCAGTCGCTGGCGGAACTGATCCGGCTCGCGGCTGCACAGGGACATACGCGCCAGAACGTGATCCAGATCGCGACCATGCTGCTGCATGCCGGACATGTCTCGCTGGGCAGCGCACAGCGGTCGGACGAGCGCGTGGTCGGGCTCAACCGGGTGATCGCCAACGCGGTGCTCGCCGATCTCGCGCCCTACGGCAATCTGGCCGCGCGGGGGACCGCCACTGCGGTCAACGCGGGTGTGGTCGAGATGGCCTTATACCGTCGCCTCGCCGAGGGGGCCGCAGTCGATCCCGAACGCCTGGCGGCGACGCTGCGCGAAGACCTGCTGGCCGCCGGCCGCACCATCCTCAAGGAAGCTCAGGTGCTGCAGGAGGCCGATGCGCAACTGGCGCAGACCACGGCCCTGGTCTCCGCCTTCATCGCCCAGACCCTGCCGGCGTGGCGACGCCTTGGTGTGCTCTGAGCCATTTCGTCCACCGCTTTCGAGAAGCATGCCCATGCGTCTGATCCCGAAGTTTTCCATGCTGGCGCTGGCCGCCACACTGGCCCTGCCATTGACCGCTACGGCGCAGAAGCCCGTCGCGAACGCCACCGAAAGACCGCTGGCGGATGAACAGCTGGTGGTCGAGGCCACGTTTCCCGGGCCTGCGGAAGGCACGCTGATCCAGCGGATTCGCGACCGGCGGACCGGCACCCTCTGCTCTCTCTACGTGCCGGCGCATCTGCCGATCAACCGCGACGAGGGTGGGGCGCTGATCCACGGCGCCAACAGCATCGGATCGATCAGCTGCCTCGCGGGGGCCGCCCCGCGCTGAGACCTGCCACAGGCCCCGCTGCGTGCTGAAAGCGCAGCGCCGTGCGGGGCCCGCGGGTGTCGTTCTTGAGCGAATGCGGCTAACCTGCCCGCCGTCGCAGCTGCCGCGACGCATGCTTCCGCTCCTCAAGTTCCGTCATGTTCAACAAAATCCTGGTCGTTTGTACCGGCAACATCTGCCGTAGCCCCATGGGCGAAGCGCTGCTGCGCAAGCACGTCGCCGGTCGCGGTATCGAAGTGCTGTCGGCCGGTACCGGCGCGCTGGTGGGCTATCCGGCCGATCCGATGGCGATCGAGCTGGCGGCCGAACACGGTCTGGACATCACCGCGCACCGTGCGCAGCAGGCGACCTTGCCGCTGCTGTCGGCGATGGATCTGGTGCTGACCCTCGACCAGACCCACAGCGACTGGCTCAACCGTCAGTACCCGCAACTGCGCGGGCGCGTCCACAAGATCCTGAAATGGCGTGAAAACAAGGATGTGGAAGATCCCTACCGGCTGCCGCGTGCCGCGTTCGAGCAGGCCTGGCGCGACATCGAGGCCGGGATCGACGACTGGCTGCCGAAGCTGGGCTGAGGCGCCGCCGCGGCCGTTTTCGCGGCCGGAGAGCCGGACCGGGGTGTCGTCTATAATCAGCGGCCGTTTCGACTGACGCCTCTCGTGTCCAAGAAGCTGTATCTCATTACCTATGGTTGTCAGATGAACGAGTACGACTCGACCAAGATGGTCGACGTGCTCGCCGAAAGTCATGGCTACCAACGCACGCAGAATCCGGATGAAGCCGATCTGCTGCTGCTGAATACCTGCTCGATCCGTGAACGGGCCCAGGAAAAGGTATTTTCCGAGCTGGGACGCTGGCGCGACTGGAAGCAGGCGGACCCCGCGCGCGTGATCGGCGTCGGCGGCTGTGTCGCCTCCCAGGAAGGGCAGGCGATCACCGAGCGTGCGCCGTATGTCGATCTGGTGTTCGGCCCACAGACCCTGCACCGTCTGCCGCAACTGCTCGACGCGACCCGAGTGACGCACAAGCCGGCGGTCGACATCAGCTTCCCGGAAATCGAGAAGTTCGACCGCTTGCCGGAACCGCGCGCCACCGGCCCGACCGCTTTCGTCAGCATCATGGAAGGCTGTTCCAAGTTCTGCACCTTCTGCGTGGTGCCGTACACCCGCGGCGCCGAAGTCTCGCGCCCGCTCGACGACGTGCTGCTGGAATGCGCGCAGCTGGCCGAGCAGGGCGTGCGTGAAATCACCCTGCTGGGCCAGAACGTCAACGCCTATCGCGGGCGCATGGGCGGCACCACCGAACTGTGCGATCTGGCGCTGCTGATCAGCTATCTGGCGCGGATGCCGGGGATCGAGCGGATCCGCTTCACCACCTCGCATCCGGCCGAGTTCAGCGACGCGCTGATCGATGTCTTCGGCGAAGAGCCGAAGCTGGCCAACTACCTGCATCTGCCGGTGCAGTCGGGGGCTGACCGCATTCTCGGCATGATGAAGCGCGGCTACACCCGCGCGCAGTTCCTCGACAAGATCCGCCGCGTGCGCGCGGCACGGCCGACGCTGTCGCTGTCCTCGGATTTCATCATCGGGTTTCCGACCGAGTCCGAAGACGATTTCATGCAGACCATGGACCTGATCGCCGAAGCGCGCTTCGACTGCGCCTTCAGCTTCAACTACAGCCCGCGTCCCGGTACTCCGGCCGCGAACCTGCGCGACACCGTGCCGCTCGAGGAAAAGAATCGCCGCCTGCAGATCCTGCAGTCGCGCATCCGGGTGCTCGATGACGCCTTCAAGCAGGGCCTGGTCGGTACCACCCAGCGCGTGCTGGTGGAAAAGCCGGCGCGCAAGGGCGGCGGCCAGATCGCCGGTCGCACCTCCTGCAACCGGCCGGTGAACTTCGACGGCCCGGAAAGCCTGATCGGGCAGTTCGTCGATGTGCAGGTCACCGAGACCCGCAGCAATTCGCTGCAGGGTCGTTTGCTCACCGAACCGGTGGTGCCCGCATGAGCCTGGTGTCGTCGAAGAACGCGCAGGCGCGCGCTGAACTGGTGCTGGAGCCCGATGACGGTCAGCGACTGGCCAATCTCAATGGCCCGTTCGACGCGCATCTGCGTCAGATCGAGCTGCGCTTGGGCATCGAGATCCGCAATCGCGCCAACCGCTTCCAGCTGCTGGGCACGCGCGCCGACGTGGTGCGCGGCGAAGCGGTGCTGCAGGAACTGTTCAATCTGACGCTCGAAGACACCGTCACCACCGAGCATGTGCATCTGGCCCTGGCCGAGCACAGCGGCGATGCCAGCGTGCTCGAAGACGAGGACGAAGCCGCCGCCGGCCCGCGCGACGAAGTGGTGATCCGCACCAAGCGCGGTGTGGTGCGCGGGCGTGGCGTGCAGCAGAAGGCGTACCTGAAAAGCATCGCCACGCATGACCTGAATTTCGGTGTCGGCCCGGCCGGTACCGGCAAGACCTATCTCGCGGTGGCCAGCGCGGTGCAGGCCCTGGAACGCGATCGCGTGCGCCGTCTGGTGCTGGTGCGGCCCGCGGTCGAAGCCGGCGAGAAACTGGGCTTCCTGCCGGGCGACATGGCCGACAAGATCAATCCTTATCTGCGGCCGCTGTACGACGCGCTGTACGAGATGATGGGCTTCGAGAAAGTTGCGCGGCTGGTCGAGAAAAGCGTGATCGAAGTGGCGCCGCTGGCGTTCATGCGCGGCCGCACGCTGAACGAGTCCTTCATCATTCTCGACGAAGCCCAGAACACCTCGGTCGAGCAGATGAAGATGTTCCTGACCCGTATTGGCTTCGGCAGCGTGGCGGTGGTCACCGGCGACATGACCCAGATCGACCTGCCCAAGCATCAGACCTCGGGTCTGCGCCACACGCTCGGTGTGCTCAGCGGCGTGCCGGGCATCAGCGTCACCCAGTTCAAGAAGGAAGACGTGGTGCGGCATCCGCTGGTGCAGGCGATCGTCCAGGCCTACGAGGAACACGAGCGGCTCGCGCCCTCGGACCCGGCATGAGCGAGATCGTAGTCCAGCGCCGGGTCGCGGCTCGCGGCATTCCGGCGGCAGCATCGCTGCGCGGCTTCGCGCAGGCGGCGTTGCCGAAGCGTCATGGCGAACTCACGATCCGGCTGGTCGATCTCGACGAGAGCCAGGCCCTGAATCGCGACTATCGCGGCAAGGACAAGCCGACCAACGTGCTGTCCTTCGGCGGCGATGCCGAGGTGCTGGGCGATCTGGTGATCTGTGCGCCGGTGGTCGAGCGGGAGGCGGCGGAGCAGGGCAAGACGCTTCGGGCACACTGGGCGCACATGGTGGTGCACGGCTGCCTGCATCTGCAGGGCCTTGACCACGAAGACGATGCCGAGGCCGAACGCATGGAAGCACGCGAGACCAGGATTCTGAAGCGTCTGGGCTTTCCAGACCCTTATCACCCCTTATGAACGACGACGACAGTAGTAGTCACAAAGAAGAAAACGGTCTCAGCCACTGGTGGCGCCGGGTTACCCACCGCCTGGCGGGCGGCCCGCGGACCCGGGAGGATTTGCTGGAACTGCTGCGCGATGCCAGCGAAGCGGAACTGATGGATGCGGAAGCGCTCGCGATGTTCGAGGGCATCCTGCAGACGGCGGAAACGCCGGTGCGCGACGTGATGGTGCCGCGCGCACAGATGGTGGTGGTGGAGCGCGCCTGGCAGCTCGATGAGTTGCTGCAGGTGGTGGTGGAATCCGGGCATTCGCGCTTCCCGGTGATCGGCGACTCCAAGGACGAGATTGCCGGTGTGCTGCTCGCCAAGGATCTGCTCAAGTTCAGCTCCAGCGTGCCGGGTTTCGATCCCGGAACCTTTGACATGGAGCGCCTGATCCGTCCGGTGGCCTTCGTGCCGGAGTCCAAGCGCCTGAACGTGCTGCTCAAGGATTTCCGCCGCTCGCGCAATCACATGGCACTGGTGGTCGATGAATACGGCGGCGTGGCCGGCCTGATCACCATCGAAGACGTGCTCGAACAGATCGTCGGCGACATCGCCGATGAATACGACGACGCCGAAAGCGCCAACATCCTGCGTCAGGACGAGCGCCGCTATCTGATCAATGCGCTGACCCCGATCGAGGAATTCAACGCCTATTTCAAGGCCAAGCTGCCGGACGACGAATTCGATACCGTCGGCGGGCTGGTGCTGCACGAATTCGGCCACATGCCCAAGCGCGGCGAAAGCGTGCGCGTCGGCGCGTTCAGCTTCAATGTGCAGCGCGCCGACAGCCGCCGCGTGCATCTGCTGCACGTCACCATTGCCACGGCCTGAGCCACGCATGCTGCCGCAACGGATGCCGCGTGCAGCGTTCTGGTGGTGCGCGCTGTTGCTGGCAGCGGCCTGGCTGCTGCCCGCGTCTGCGGTGCGGGCGGCGGATGACGGCAACGCGCCGCAGATCAGCCTGCTGACGTTCGCACCCGGGCAGATCTACTGGCAGCGCTTCGGCCACAACGCACTGCTGGTCCGCGACCGCGCCGGTGAGCGCGTCTACAACTACGGCGTGTTCGATTTTGCGCAGAAGAATTTTTTCCTGAACTTCGCGCGCGGGCAGATGCTGTACCAGTTGGCGGTACACCCGCTGCGGGATGCGCTGTACGGCTATCAGCGGGAAGGTCGCTGGGTCTACGAACAGGTGCTCGATCTCGATCCGATCCAGCGCTATGCCCTGGTGCAGTTTCTCGAATGGAACGCGCTGCCCGAGAACGCCGAATACCGCTACGACTATTTCTCCGACAACTGCTCGACGCGGGTGCGCGATGCAATCGATCGCGTGATCGGCGGCGAACTGCGGCAGAACGCGGCGGCGGTGCTGACCTCGCGCAGCTATCGCTTCGAGGTCGGGCGGTTGATGGCGCCGGAGCCGGCGCTGATGCTGGCGATGGATTTCGGCATGGGGCCGCTGGCCGACAGTGCACTGACGATCTGGGATGAAGCCTTCCTGCCCGGCGTGCTGATGCAGGCCGTGCGCGACGTGCGGTTGCGGGACGGCAATGGCGTGGAAAGGCCGCTGGTGCTCGGCGAGCGCTGGCTGCTGCGCGCACCCGACCCGCTGCTGCCGGAAGCACCGCCCTCGCTGCTGCTGCGCTTCCTGACCATCGGCCTGATCGCGGGCGCGGTGCTGGCGCTGCTGGCGCTGGCGCGTCCGCACCTGCGCGCCGCGCGCCTGGCCTATGCAACGCTGGCGACGCTCTACACCCTCAGTGCAGGTCTGGCCGGTCTGATCCTGCTGCTGGCCTGGCTGGCAACCGATCACCGTGTGATCTGGGGCAACTACAACCTGTTGCTGGTGAATCCGCTGTGGCTGCTGTTGCTGCCCAGCGCGGTACGCAGCGCACGCACACAATGGCGGCCGTCACGCCTCGCCGCGCAACTGGCGGCAGCGCTGATGCTCGCCTCGCTGGGCTGTGCCCTGGCCGCGATGTTGCCGGCGCCGCAGCAGCTGAATGCCGCGTGGGTCGCGTTGCTGCTGCCCATCAATCTGACGGTGCTGGCCGCCTTGCTCCACGCCTGGTGGTCGGCCACCGCGGCCGCGTTGGAGCCGCCTGAGGCCTGATCCGGTCTGAGGGAATGCTCGGAATCGGAGATTCGGGACTGGCGGAAATCCGCGCTGCCGAATCCCCAATCCCGCTTCAACCGCAGGCCGGTCTCAAGTGCGCAGCGCGGAGCCGACAAAGAGGCCCGGAATGGTCGCCTGGCGATTCAGAGCCGGCAGCAGCCCGCGCTCCCGAATCCCCAATCCGGAGTCCCGGCACAGCAAGCGATGCCGCAGCACCGTTTCCACTTTCGCTCCCCCGTACGTTTAAGCTGCAACAGTGCAAAAGCGGTGGCGGGAGATGAGCGCACACGGCATGGAAACCCAAGGCGACGAACAGCCGCCGCAGACATCGGAAGACGAGGTCCCGGCGGCGCCCGGCGAGGCACTCGACATCGCGAGCCTGTTCCGCGCGCACAACCACGCCCTGGTCCGCTTCCTGACGCTGCGGCTGCAATCCGAGAACGAGGCCAAGGAAGTGGCGCAGGAAGCCTACGTGCGTCTCCTGCAGCTCGACCGGCCGGGCATACAGAGCTTTCTGCGTGCGCAACTGTTCCGTATCGCCATGAATCTCGCGGTGGATCGTCTCCGCCGTCGTAATCTTGAACTGCGTGCCGCGCGCGCCGAACTTTTTGATGAACTCGATGACGTGGATGAACCCGAGCGCAATGTGCTCGCCGCCGAAGAACTGGGCCTGGTGCAACGCTCGCTCGACGAGCTGCCGGAGACTTGTCGCCGCGCCTTCCTGCTGCACCGGCTGGAGGGGCTGAGCGTGGAAGAAATCGCGCAGCGCATGAACGTTACGGGCCGCATGATCCGGCATCACCTCGGGCGGGCGCTGATCTACTGCCACCTGCGCAGCGACGGCGTGACGGCAGAGCAGGCGCGGGAGCAGATGAAGCGATGAAGCCCTCCGCCGATCACCATCCCAACCTGCGGCGCCTGGAAGAAGCGGCTGACTGGCTGATCCTGCTGCGCGACCAGCCGGAAGACGACGCCCTGGTGGCCGACTGGCTCAACTGGTGCGAAGCCACGCCGGAAAACTTCGAGGCATTTCGCAAAGTGCAGGACACCTGGGATGCCACCGGCGAAGCCGTACGCGCAAGCGCAAACGCAAGCCGCGCTGCCATCGCCGCCGACGTGCCGTTGCTTGTTCCGCCGCCGCCAGCACCGGCACCGGAATCAGCACCGGTTCCGCACCTGCCTGCCGGCCGGCGCAGGCAGCATCATGTCCGTCTGGCCCTGGCGGCAACGCTGCTGCTGACGATGGGCCTGGGCCTGTTGCTGTTCACGCTGCCGCAGCTGATCGGCGGCCTGCACACGCTGAGCACCCCGGTGGCGATGCACGGCAGCAGCCTGCTGGAAGACGGTTCGCGCGTCGAACTGGGTGCCAAGTCGCGCATCCGCACAGACTTCGACGAGCATCGGCGTCGCGTCGTCGTCGAATCCGGAGAGGCATTCTTTCAGGTGACCAAGGATGCTGCGCGTCCCTTCGTGGTCGAAGCGGGCGGCTTGACCGTCACCGCCATCGGCACCGCATTCAACGTGCGCCGCAGCGACGAGCGCGTCGTGGTGACGGTCAGCGAAGGCCGCGTGCGCCTGGCCTCTCAGGATGCGCCCGCCGCCTCGAAGGCAGACCCGCTGGAGGCCAGTGCCGGCGAGCAGGCCGTTTTCTCCGCCCGCGACAGACACATCGCACTGGCGCCCACCGATCCCAGCGTCGCCATCGCCTGGCGCGAAGGCGTGCTCAAATTCAAGGACGAGCCGCTGGAAGAGGTGGTGGCCGACCTCAATCGCTACTCCACCCGCAAGATCGAACTCTCCGGTCCGGAGCTGAATCAACTGCGCTACACCGGAACGGTCTTCGGCAACCGCCTGGAAGACTGGCTCAATGCCTTGGGAAACGTCTTCCCCGTGCGGGTCGAGCACCGCGGCTCGGACACCATCGTCATCGTGCCGAAAGAAAAATCCTCCTGAGGCTCAGGAATCCCGGGATTGGAGATTAGGGATTCGGGATTGGCAGAAGCCCGCCGTCACGAATCCCCAATCCCCAATCCCGCCTCCCCCGTAGGTCGGTCTCAAGCGCGCAGCGCGGAGCCGACAAGAAACCCCGGAATGGGCGATGAACGACTCGGAATCGGCAGCAGTCCGCGTCCGAATCCCGAATCCCGAATCCCGCCTCTCCCTTAGCCAACGCTGCACGCGCCATGAACTGACCTCATAAAGCCCCTCTCCCCGCCTGCGGGGAGAGGGCCAGGGTGAGGCGCGCGCCGCAGGCGCTCTTCCGCGTACCTCATGTGAGATACATCCACACCAGACCGCGTGGGAGAGGCGTGGGAAAGCGCATGTAAACCTCTCCCCTCGCGGGAGAGGAGGTGCAAAAAAAACGCAACCACTGTTTCCACATCACCACCCCTCTACGTTGTTGCAAAAGACCGCGCCACAGCGGCTCAAGCCAACAACATGAGAGGAGAGTGCGATGAAAATGACATCGCTGAAAGGGAGCATGTGGTCACTGCTGCTGTTCGCCGGCATGGTCATATTCGCCGGCATGGCCCAGGCGCAGAGCCTGTCCACGCGCGAACAGCCGTTCGATATTCCGGCCCAGGATCTGGCCAGCGCGCTGATCGCCTACTCCGACCAGGCCAGCATCCAGGTCGTTGGCTCCAGCCCCGATTTTGCCGGGCTCGAATCGCCTGGCGTATCCGGAGTCTTCACGCCGGAACAAGCACTGCAGCGGCTCCTCGTCGACAGCGGCCTGCAATACACGGTCGTTGCCGAAGGTACCGTTTCTCTCAGCAACGCCGCAGACAGCAGCAGCGCCGACCCAAAAGCCGCAGCCGTTCCAGCGGAAAGTATCGCGGGGACGGCGGACGTTGATTCTGGTGTGAATGCCACCGGCGAATCCACCACTGCGTCGGTGGAAACCACGCGCCGCGGCGGTATCGAGGAAATCATCGTCACCGGCCAGAAGCGCGAAGAGCGCATTCAGGACGTGCCGATCGCGATCAGTGCGTTCAGCATGGAGCAGTTGGATAACCAGAAAATCGAAGGCGGTTTCGATCTTCTGAAGAACATTCCCAACGTTACCTTCAGCAAGACCAATTTTTCCGGCTACAACTTCCAGATTCGCGGCATCGGTACGCAAGCGATTTCCGCCACCACCGATCCCGGCGTGGCGGTGAGCTTCAACAACACCACGCTGATCGTG
>JBEBWZ010000086.1:0-14891 GCA_040391865.1 Solimonas flava | reverse complement strand
CAGGCTTTGATTCGCGAGCAGGTCGGAGCGGCAGCATAGGTATTCTTGTAGACAATTCTGTGCGTCGGCGTTTTATTGCAGCCAACGCCAGCGAGAGTTGCCGTGAAAGGTACCGTGCAGCTCGGCGCGACCAGGCTTCCTGACGGCAATATGTCGCGATAGAGTGGGCTCCGGGTTGTATTTCCAGTCTGCCGTTGGAGACCAATATGTGGCGCAAGCGAGACTCCTGATAATGACGAAACGCTTCACCGTCGCTGCATGGGCCGCGGCATTGATGCTGGCGCCGCTGTTCGGTCACTCGGGAGAGGTTCCGCGCGCGAGGCTTCCGCAGTTGGTCGTGGATACGCGCGGAGAATTGGTTTTGGATGAGCGTGGCAGTGTTCGCTATGAACGATGGCTGCTGCAGCCGCCGCATGCATCCGAGCATATCGGCATGCTCATGGTCTTGCCTGCCCGCCTGTCCACGCGCAAGGAGATTGCGCCATTTGAAGATGCGATGGGCGCAAAGGCTTATGACTATCGGCGCCTGTCATCCACGAGCATCGTCAACCTCGACGATGCGATGTGGGGCGCCTCCCTGATGGTGGAAGGCGAACTCAGCGCCGAGAAGAATGCGGAACCGGATGTGCATTTCGTGGTGGATGATACGGGCGGGGTCCGACGTGCACTCGGGTTGGATGCAGGGATCCCCCACGTCCTGCTGTACAACTGCCACGCCGAGATCATTCACCAGCATCGGGGAGGATTCACACCCCAGCAGATCGAGCAGATGCTCGCACGCATTGATGTCGCCTTGCGTGGGCCCCCCTGCGGCGCCGTGCTTTCCAGGTGAATGACAGGCTGAAGACTCGACTGCTTTGGTGCAGTGCTGCCGTGATCCCTGGACTGGCGGCCTTAGGCGCGGCAATCACGCTGCGGAAAATCCGGTGGCAGGGACGCGATTTGCTTCTGGATCTTCTTCACTCGTGAGTACGCAACGCGTTCCGCCCGGCGAATACATCATGGCGATGCAGCGGTTGCAGTGATTGCAGCCCGACTGGTCCAGCTCTCCGCTTTGGAATGCCTTCAGCAAATCCGGACGGTGGAGCATAGCGCGCCCCATGACGATGGCGTCGAAGCCTTCGGCCATTGCCGTGTGTATGCCCTGCACGGACGTCACTCCGCCGAGATAGGCCAAGGGTGTCCGCACTGCAGCTCGAATCCGGCGTGAGGCCTCCAGCAGATACATCTCGCGGAATTCGATTCGCGGTTCCTGCCATTTCATCATGCGATTTCCGATGCGCATCATGGTCGATGCGTGCTCGCCGCCGATGCCCTCTGGCATCACACTGCCGAAAATGTGCCATGGAGCCTCAACGTTCATGCCGGCACTGTTCACGATCAGATGGGCGCCGGCGTCCGAAAGGATGCGCGCCGTGACGATGGCGTCTTCGACCGTGCCGCCTCCACGCATCCCTTCGAAGATGCTGAGCTTGCAGGTCACCGCCATGCTGTCGCCGACGGCGTCGAGTACGTCTGACAGGACTTCTCTCGGGAAGCGGGCGCGATGCTCGGGGGAGCCTCCGTACTCATCGCGCCGGCGGTTGTAGGCCGGCGAGATGAACTGGCTCAACAGGTATCCGTGCCCCATGTGAATTTCAATGGCGTCGAAGCCTGCCTCGCGCGCCTCGCATGCGCCACGGACGAAATCTGCACGCAGGCTGCGCAGCTCGCTGGTGCTGGCGGCGTGCTTGAACAGGCGGCCGCTGAGGAACCCTGGCGGGTTGACGCCGCGCGATGCACTTACCGGTGAGGACGTAGAAAGCCGGGGGAGGAAATTGAATGCCCCTCCATGAGTGATCTGGGCACAGGCGGCGGCCCCTTCTGCGTGTACCGCGTCCGTCAGCACGCGAAGATGCGGCCGTGTCGCCGGCCCCAGCATCACCTGGTCCTCGAACGTCCGGCCGTCGGGGCTCACCGCGCAGTACGCCACTGTGGTCATACCGACGCCACCGGCGGCCATTGAGCGGTGATGCTTGACGAGTGCCTGTGTCGGCACGCCGCCGGGTGCATTGCCCTCGTTGGTAGCGCTCTTGATGAAGCGATTGCGCAGCGTGAGTGGCCCCAGCGTCCAACGGGCGTAGGCGCGGTCGAGTTCTTCGTTCATGGCGGTGTCGGAACCTTTATCGCTGGGCGCGGACTTGGTGTGAGGGCTACCTCGGTACTTGTTCGTGATCCATGGGGCGCTGTGATCAATGGATCGCGAACAGGCCCTCAGGAAAATCCTGCACGGCCGTCATACCGCATGACGGTGAATGGAGGGTCTGTGCGGAGTTTCCTTAGTGACGGAAGCGGTAGATGAAGTCGATCCCGACGGTGCGGGGATCTCCCCAGACCACGGCACGGTCCGCTTGCGGGAGGTTGTCGATGGCGGTGAGTTCGAATTCCTTGTCGAGCAGGTTCTTGCCCCACAGCGCGATGTCGAGTGTGCCCTGTCTGCCGACAGGGATGCCGTTTGCCATCAGGCGCGCGTTGAGCAGGCCGTAGCCGTCGATCGCCGTCAGGCCGCGACGCTCCTCGGTGATGACGAAGCCTTTGCGGTCGCCGATGTAGCTCCAGTTGAGGTAGGCGCGCAGATCGCCCCACGCCGGGCGGGCGACGGTCCAGTCGGCGAACAGCACGCCTGAATGTGGCGGTGCGGCAATGAACGGGTACAGGTGCGCGACGTTGTTGCCGTTGAGGTCGATCACTTCCAGTACCTGGGCATCGAGATAGCCGTACTGGAGGCCCAGTATCAGGCTTTCGACGGGAATGAAGGTGCCTTCCAGCTCGAACCCGGTCATACGCGCTTTGCCGGCGTTGCGTGCCTTGGTATCGGAGATCGTTCCGGAGATCATGAAGTTGGTCTGCATGTCTGCATAGTCGCTGTAGAACGCCGCACCGTTCAGTCGCAGCGCGCGCTGCAGCCACTCGCTTTTCAGGCCGAGTTCCCAGGAGCTCACGCGCTCGGGCTTAAACCCTTCGGAAAAGCCGAAGCCATAGCTCGTTCCGTCGGATGCGGGACCGGATGCGCCTGACACCTGCGGATCACGCAGATTGAATCCGCCGCTCTTATAGGCGGTCGAGTACGAGAGGTAGGTCGTTGCCATCTTGGTGAGCTCGAATTCCACGGTGGCCGACGGCGAGATATTGTCGTACGTGCTGCGGGCTTCGACGCCGACGAAATCGTCGGCGCTGCCGGCGATGGCAGCGGGTACCGGCACCGCGGCGAGGCTGGCGTCGGCAAGGCGTACCTCGAGGTACTGGCGCTGAATGAAATCCTTGATTGCATATCGATCGTCACGCGAGGCGCGCAGGCCGACAGTGAAGTTGAGGCGGCGATCGATCGCGTCCGGACGGAAGCTGAGCTGGCCGTAGGCGGCGTAGGCTTTGTTGCGGATACCGTAGTTGTAGTCCCAGTAGGCTGAAAGCCGCGGCAGCGCATTGTTCTGCAGCAGCGCGCGCAGCGCCGGCGGCAATAGGTCCAACAGCACATCGGACTGCTGCGGATCGACTGTCGCACTCTGGATATGGTGCAGGGGGCCGCCGTCTTCACCACCCTCTTCGGTGAAGTAGTACAGGCCGGCGATATAGCTGATCCGATCATCCCAGGCCGTACCATTGATCTGCAGCTCGTGTGACCACTGCTCCTGGTACGAGGTCGGGATCACCAGCGGTGTTGGCTGTCCGCCATTGGCCAGACGCGCCGCGGCACTGTCGTAGACGTTGAGGTCGATACGGTAGCCGTTGGCGCCGCCGCCGCCGGCGAGATCCGGATACTGGGAGTCTTCCAGTTCGCGGTAGGCGCCGATGTACTTCAGTTCCAACGATTCGAACTGTTGTGCCAGCGTGAGCGTGTGGCCACTGACGCGAGCATTGGAGGCCTCCATCGGTGCACCGGACGCGAGCTGGTCGAGACGGCGGCTGGAATAGACCGAGTTGGCCACTGCGTAGGGCTTGAAGAACTCGGCGAGACCATGCTGTGTCTGCGGCAACAGCACGCCCTGGAACATGTAGTTCACATACTCGAGGTCCGTGTAGTCGTAGCCATAGTCGACGGTCAGCGCGTCGGCTGCCAGCCAGCGCGCGTCAAAGCGAAGTCCGAGCGCTTTGCGATCGCCGAAGTCTTCGCCTTCGCCGGTGTTCTCGACGAAGCCATCGCTGTGCTTGGCAAGCAGCGCCAGCTTGATCGCGAAGTCGTCGCCGAGCGGCATATTGAAGGAGCTCTTGCCGACGAACAGGTTGCGGTCGCCCATCGTGAGCTTGTGATCCATACGGAATATGGATGGGTCAGGCCTTTTGGTCAGGATGTTTACCGCACCGCCGGTGGAGTTGCGCCCGTAAAGCACCCCCTGTGGACCACGCAGTACCTCCATTCGCTCAATGTCGGCGAGATCCAGCGCCAGGCCGACCGAGCGCGCCAGATAGACACCGTCCAGATAGATGCCGACGGCGGGATCCTGGGTGACCTGGGAGTCGGTGATGCCGACGCCGCGGATCGTAATGCGCAGCGTCGTGTTTGACAGAGGATGTGGTTCGATGACCATGTTCGGCACGTTGGAGGCCAGGTCCTCTACGCCGCCGATTCCTCGCAGTTGTAGCTGCTCCTCATTGAAGGCCTCGATCGACATCGGGGTGTCCTGCAGCGAAGAAACCTTGCGCTGCGCGGTCACGATGATCTCTTCAAGCTGCATCGAGCCTCCGCCCGCGGTCTCCACTGGCGGTGGCTGAGCTGCGCGCAGCGATTCGACCGTGATGGTAGATAGCGCATCGGCGCTCGCAAGCGAGGGCGCATCTGCAGCAGCAGTGTCCTGATCCTCCAACAGTATCTCGATGTCGCCGGAACGCTCCTGCGCCCCTGCGGGGGAGATCTGCCATGTCACCAATGCCAGCGCAAGCAACTGCATCTGCCTCGTCATGACGCTCTCCTCGGTTTGTTTTTATCTCGCGGCTCGGCATTGATGCCAGGCAGCGCTCATCTACAGCTCCCAGCGCAGTCCCGTCAGTTGCTCCGTCAGCGCCCACAACATGGCGGCTAGCGTGGGATCGCGGGCTGCCGGTCCGGGAGTGATGCGTACCGGCTGGCCAAAGCTTTCGTTGAGCCAGCGCGGCCCGACCAGCGTGCCTGGCGGAAACTCGTTTGTTGTCGCAACTGCGATCACCGAGCGCGCGCCGGCTTCAGGCGATTGGCCGACATGGTTCAGGCCTCTGGCCAGGTCGGCGGTTGCGAGCCGCTGAAGCGGCTTGTCCTGTGCAGAGCGCGGCCGGTTTTTTCCAATATGAGTGCGGCATACGCCAGGATGGGCGGAGTAGCTCGCAATGCCGTGCCCTACTGCGCCGAGGCGGCGCTGCAGTTCAAGTGCGAACAGCAGGCAGGCGAGCTTGGTCTGCTGATAGGCGCGAATCGGTGTATAGCCGTCCTGCCATGCGAGGTCGCTGAAATTGATGCGCGCCTGGCGTTGCACGAGGCTCGAGATGCTGACGATGCGTGCTGCCGACGCCGTTTCCAGCAAAGGCCACAATGCATGTGTAAAGCGGAAGTGACCGAGATGCGCGATCGAAAAACTCAATTCCTGGCCGTCGGAATTCAGACGACGAATCGCCGGAGGGTAAATCCCGGCGTTGTTGACCAGGACGTCCACCGGCCTGCCGCGATCGCGCAGAGCCTTTGCGGCTTCGGCGATGCTGTTCGCGTCGGCAAGGTCCAGTGGCTGCGCCTCCAAGCTGCCGGTACCGGGCGACTCAGCAAGCATCATCAGCGCACGCCGGGAGGCGGCGGCATCGATGTCGGCAAGCGTCAGGTCATAGCCGAGGCGTCGGAAGTGCATGGCACACCCCAGTCCCAGTCCACTCGCCCCGCCGGTAATGACTACATGTGCGATCCCCATCAGTAGACGATACGATACGTATCGTACACATTCATCCTCCAAACGGACGACTGTATTTGCCGCTCAGCCGCTCAGCCGCTCAGCGGGCGCCGTATCGTTGGTTTGGCGACCGCTGCCCGCTTCACGGTGTTCGCCGGAGAAGTGCTCAGTCCGTGCAGCAGCAACTGCACCAGCCCGCGGATCCATTCCTCGCGGAGCCGATCAAGCAGGAAGTAAAGGCGGATGGAGATCGCACCTTGAATGACATCGATAGCCAGCTCGATGTCTGCATCCTCCGGCAGTTCACCGCGGCGGATCGCATGGTTCAACACCTGGCGGATCGGTGCGCGGCGTCGTTCGTTGACCTGGAGCAGCGGAACGGACAGTTGGGGGTTGTTGACGCAATCTGCGACAAGCCTTGGCAGCACGTCCCGGAGAGGCGAGTCTTCCATGATCTGCGCGAACTGCTGGAACAATGCCGTCAGATCGGCTTTCAGGCTTGGCCCCGCAAGAGGCTCTGCCATGGGCAGCTGGTTGAACAGTGCCAGAAGTAGATGTTCCTTGGTTTTCCAGCGTCGGTAGATGGTCGTCTTGCTGGCACGCGCGGTCGCAGCCACGCGGTCGATTGTCAGTGCGGCATATCCGCCTTCGCTGAGGATCTTCAGCGTCGCGTCGAGAATCGCCCGTTCTGCGGCGACACCGCGCGGGCCTCGGGAGACATAGCTTGCTTGCACCATTGCGTTGATCTTGGAGTTGCGGCGATAGCGCCGCAACGGGTTCGCAGGCCGCCACGATAGCAAGCGTGCTGTTTGCGTGCATCATTTGAAAATGCCGGGATCAGGACTGGAAGCAAAAAGGCCACCTTTCGGTGGCCTTTTTGCGGCAGCTTCCTTGCGGACCATGCTCGGGTTCAGTGTCCGCCGCCGTCCAGCGACTTCACGGCCTGGATCATCTGCACCATGACCTTCTGCGCGTCGCCATACACCATGTTGGTGTTGTCCTGGAAGAACAGCTCGTTCTCGACGCCCGAGTAGCCCTTGCCCTGGCCACGCTTGACCACGTAGACCTGCTTGGCCATGTCGACGTTGAGGATCGGCATGCCGTAGATCGGCGAGGACTTGTTGGTGCGTGCGGCCGGGTTCACGGTGTCGTTGGCGCCGATGACGATGGCAACGTCGGCTTCCTTGAACTCGTTGTTGATGTCTTCCATGTCGTAGATGATGTCGTACGGCACGCCGGCTTCGGCGAGCAGCACGTTCATGTGACCGGGCATGCGGCCCGCGACCGGATGGATCGCGAACTTCACTTCCACGCCCGCGTCCTGCAGCAGCTTCACGAACTCGAACAGCTTGTGCTGCGCCTGCGCCACCGCGAGGCCGTAGCCCGGCGCGATGATGACCTTGCTGGCGTAGCGCATGTTGATGCCGGCGTCGCCTGCATCGACCGGCTTCATGCTGCCCTTGATCTCGCCCTGCTCTTCGCCGCCGGTGGCACCGAAGTTGGAGAACAGCACGTTGCTCACCGAGCGATTCATGGCCTTGGCCATCAGCAGCGTCAGCAGGGTGCCGGCGGAGCCGACCACCATGCCCGCGACCATCAGCGCCGGGTTGCCGATCACGTAACCTTCGAAGCCGACCGCAAGGCCGGTGAAGGCGTTGAACAGCGAGATCACCACCGGCATGTCGGCGCCGCCGATCGGCATCGCCATCATCACGCCGTAGACCAGCGACAGCACGAAGAACGCAGTGATCAGTTCAGGGCCGACGTTGCCGCCCTGGTAGACGGTCCAGGCACCGATGCCGAGGATGGTCAGCAGGATGAGGCCGTTGACGGCCTGCAGGCCGGGAAAGCGCCAGACGCCGTTGACGCGGCCGTCGAGCTTGGCCCAGGCAATCATCGAGCCGGACAGCGAGACGGCACCGATGACGCCGCCGAGCACCGCCATGCCGAGGATGATGTCGCCGTGCGCCTTGTGGCCGAACAGCTCGATCGCGGCAATGGCCGCAGCCGCGCCGCCACCCATGCCGTTGTAGAGCGCGACCATCTGCGGCATTTCGGTCATCGCGACCTTCTTGCCACTCCACCAGGCCCAGCCGAGACCGACGGCCAGCGCGATCACCGCGAGGGTGATGTTGGTGGTGAGGAACGGCTCGGCCTTGGGATTAACGTCGGCGATGTACAGGAAGCTCGCCGCCACGGCGACGATCATGCCGACACCGGCGACCACGATGCCGGAACGCGCCGTGACCGGCGACGACATGCGCTTGAGGCCGTAGACGAACAGCAGGGTTGCGACGATGAAGCTCGCGTCGATGATGAATTGGGCAGTCATGGCTTAACCCTTCTTCTTGTCGGAAGGCTTGAACATTTCAAGCATGCGTTCGGTGACCACGTAACCGCCGGCGGCGTTGCCGGCGCCGAGCAGCACGCCGAAGAAGCCGATGGCCTGCTCCAGCGTGGAGCTGGCGTTGACCAGCGCCCACAGCGCGCCGACCACGACGATGCCGTGGATGAAGTTGGAGCCCGACATCAGCGGCGTGTGCAGGATCGACGGCACGCGGCCGATGATCTCGTAGCCGGTGAAAGCGGCAAGCATGAAGATGTAGAGAGCGACAAAGCCGGTGATAGCAGTAGTAGCGTCCATGGTTACTCCGTGAGGGGTGAGGGGTGATGCGTGAGGCGAGTGGGCGGTTACGCCTCACCCCTCACGCCCGCCGCCTCATGTTGTTTCGATGGCCTTCTTGGCCGCTTCGTTCTTGATCTCGCCGCCGTGCGTCAGTGCGGCCTTGGCCAGCACTTCGTCGGTCCAGTCGATGTTGATCGCGCCGTCCTTGACGAACAGCTCGATCAGGTTGAACTGGTTCTTGGCGTACAGCTCGGAAGCGTGTTCGGCCAGCAGCGATGGCACGTTCAGCGGTGCCACGATGGTGACCTGGCCGACCTGCACGGTCTCGCCCGGCTGCGTGTATTCGGTGTTGCCGCCGCCTTCCGCGGCGAGGTCGATGATGACGCTTCCGTTCTTCATGCCGTCGACCTGTGCCTTGCTGATCAGCTTCGGCGATGGGCGGCCCGGAATCGCGGCGGTGGTGATGATGATGTCGGCGGACTGGATGTGCTTGGTGACGACGGCGTTGATCTTGTCCTTCTCTTCCTGCGTCAGCTCGCGGGCGTAACCGCCTTCGCCGCGGGCATCGACGCCGGTGTCGATGAACTTGGCGCCTAGCGACTCGACCTGCTCCTTCACTTCCGGACGCACGTCATAGCCCTCGACCTTGGCACCGATGCGCCGTGCCGTGGCGATGGCCGACAGGCCGGCGACGCCGACGCCCATCACCAGCACTGTGCCGGGGCGGATCGAGCCGGTCGCGAAGGTGGTCATCGGCATCATGCGGGCGATGTTGGTCGCGCCGAGCAGTGCGCCGTAGTAACCGGCCAGTGCCGCCTGCGACGACAGCGCGTCCATCGCCTGTGCGCGGGTGATGCGCGGCACCAGTTCCATCGCGAAGCTGGTGATCTTCTTGTCGCGCAGCAGTTTGGTGACGTCCGGCTCGCGGTGCGCGTAGACGAACGAGAGCAGGATGCTGCCGTCCTTCATCGCATCGATGATGTCGGCGGACGGCGGCTGTACGGAGACCACGATGTCGGCGTCCGAGACCAGGCCTTGCGGATTGGCGGCAAACGTCACCCCTTTATAGGCGTCGTCGGGAATGCGACTGGCAGCGCCCGCGGCGGTCTGCATGTGAATCTCGCAACCCAGCTTGGCGAGCTTGTCGGCGACGGCGGGGACAAGGGCAACACGACGCTCGTTGGCGCGGGTCTCCTTGAGCACGGCGAGTTTTACCGGCATGTGATACTCCGTATACACTTGATCAAAAGCGGTTATATATCAATGTCTTGCCGCTCCGGCGCAGGCTGCTGACGCGACGCGGTGCGCAAGTCTAGCCGAAGGTTTACCGAATAACACCCAGAATTTGAGCGAAATTGGTGCGCAGACCTGTCCCTGAATCGGGTGTCAGGCGTCGATTTCATCGTCTGGTGGCGTGCCGGCGGCGGGGGTGGCGAGTGCCTCCAGTTCTCCGGCCAGCGATAGCAAGCGGTTGCGCAGATGGGCACGTTGCGCGTCGCTCAGGGTATCGCCGAGCTGCTCGAACAGGTTCAGCCACTGCTCGCGATTGGCGGCAAAGGCGGCGGCCTGCGGCTCGCTCCACAGCGAGGTGCCATCGAGGATCAGCGCGCTGATCTGCGGGCAGAACTCGGGGGCGTCGCGGTTTTGCAACAGTGCGGCGACGGTATCGCGCCAGGTTTCGCGATAGGCCAGCCATTCGCCGTGCACCGATGGGCGCTCCGCGCTCCAGTCGTCGATCAGGCGGCGTTGCGGATCGGTGACGCTGCCCAGCCAGCGGCGCAGTTGACGCAGCAGCTGACGCCGGGCGTCCGCACTGCGGCGCCTGGCGTCGCGTTCGACTTCCTTGTGGCGATACTCGTTGAGGTCTTCATCGATCGCGGCCAGCAGGCGTTCGACCTGTGCCGGGTCGAGGCTGGGCCCCAGTTCGCAGGCCAGCGGCGGCACGCGTGCCAGCAATTGCTGCCAGTGCTCGCGATAGCGGCTGATCGTCGCTTCGGTCTGGCTGCGTGGAAAGGCTTGCGCGGTGCTGGCGGCCAGTTGCCGCAACTCATCGGCGTAGCGTGGCAGTTCGTGGCTGCGATGCCACTGCCAGGTCTCGTTGAAATGCCGCTCGAATACCGGCTTCTGCGCCTCGCTCAGTCGCAGATAGCGGCCCAGCTCCCAGCGCGCGAGCAGGTCGGCCTGGTTGTACGCCAGCTGGGTCGCACTGCAGCCCGAACACAGCAGCGCAACGATCAGCCAGAAGCCACGGACGACACCGCTGCGCATCGCCGGGCTCAGTCCGCTGCGTGCGGCAGTGCGCAGGCGTCAACCATCTGTAAGGGTTTTCCGGTGGCGATTGCGGTGCGGAAACCGGCGTCAGCGGTGGAGGTCTGCGTCATGGCGATCGGGCCTCGTGGTGTTGGGCGGCGCCTGGCGATGACAGCGTGCAAGCCCTGCGTCGGGGCGCAATTATGCGACATCGCGCGTTCGGGCGGATGCGGCGGGCGCCGCTCGGCCCGGAGCCTGTGCTGCGCTGTGCGCACCGCAAGCGCGCGTGGCGCGCAGCGGTGCAGGGCTTCAACGGTTGCGCGGAGGTGTCAGCGACGGCGGGCTGCAGGCGGCTGCGGCTCAGGCGCTGAGCCGCAGTGCCGGGCGCCGGCGCGCGATCAATTTGTCGATGAAGCCGTGCACGGCCTCGACTTCGTCCAGCGACAGGTAGCGGATTTCCACGCTGCCCACGGCGCCCTGATCCTGCACCGTGATCGTGGTGTCGCTGACGGTCGGCGCCAGGGTCCAGCCTTCATCGAGTGCGCCGTGCGGTTTGCGCGCCTGCAGGGTCTTGCCGACGACATGGCCGTCATCCGGACGGAATCCGGAATGGCTGAGGCAGCGCGCGACGTCATGCAGCACCGCGCGATAGGTGGCGGCCTTGCGACGTTCTTCCTGCAGGGCTTCGGCAAAGGGCAGGATCACGCGGCGGCGCAGATCCTGCGCGGCCGCCTTGAGGTCGCGGCCGAAGGAAATCTTCGCGGAGATCTCGCGGCTGAAACTGCGCTTGAAACCGAGTTCATCGATCACCGGCCAGTCGGCCGCGGCAAACAGCAGTTCGTCGCCACGCTTCTGTACCGAGATGCAGCTGCGATCCGGCGTCCAGATCAGCAGCTGGTCCGGCTGACGTGCGGTGCGAGCAATGCTGAATCCCGCGCCCAGCTCCGTGCACAGCAACCGGCAGAAGGTTTCCAGCGTCAGGCCGGTTTCCAGTTCAACCACGCTTGCGTTGCTCATGGCAGGATCTCCGTGAAATGAACGGGACCGCTGTTGAAGTATCGAGCCGCGGTGCGGAATCTCCAGGGCTGCGCCGACCGGCGGCAGTGCCGACGCCGGGAACGGCGTAGAGATTTTCGAGGGCAGGTCGGTGGACATGTGCGGCTCCGGAAGAAGTGATCTTCGTTATACGGAGCCTCAAGCTCAAAACATGAGCCTGCACTGAATCGCCATGACCGAAACGAAAGAGGCCGCGCAAGCGCGGCCTCCGGTCTGCATCAGGCTGGGTTCAGCCGAAATGACAGACGTAATGCACCGCGTCCAGTGCTTCGATCTCGAACGAGGAATTGGCGGGCACCGAGAACGACTGGCCGCCCTGGTAATCCCGGGCCTCGGTTTCGTCCGCGAGTTTCACGCGGCAACGACCGTCGACCAGTTCCATGATCTCCGCTGCGCCGGTGGTGAACACCAGGGTCGAGGGCAGGATCACGCCGACGCTCTTGCGCGTGCCGTCCGCAAGCAGCACGGTGTGGCTGACGCACTTGCCGTCGAAGTAGACGTTGGCTTTGGTAAGAACGCTGACCTGATCGAGCTGGGACATGTCAGTCGATCTCTTCCATCTGGAAGTCGGCCTTGGAGGCGCCGCAGTCCGGACAGGTCCAGGACTCGGGCACATCGGCCCAACGGGTGCCCGGCTCGATGCCGTCGCTGGGCCAGCCCTGCTCCTCGTCATAGATGTAATCGCAAATCAGGCAACGCCACTTCTTGAACGGCATGGGAAGTCTCTGAATTCAGGCAGTAAAAAAGGCGGCGCATCTTAGCCGAAGCATTGCGGGCTTGTCCCACAACTATGGTTAGGGAAGCGCCGCGCAGCCGGCGGCCATCATGCTCGCAGTAGAATGGCGGCGCGAATCGCGGGCAAAAAAAAGGCCAGACAATGGTGGTCTGGCCTGAGTAACCCGGAAAGGTTGGGGAAATCCGGGTTGGGGGGTCGTTATGGTTCGTTGGCGCGTCCTGTTAGTCGCCGCTGATCCAGTGAGCACACCTTATCGCGCCGCTTTCGCGCCATGTCGGACGGTGGGACATGAGGTGCTGCGGAGCGGACAAGCGGCAAGCGGGCGCCATTCAGGCCGGGCATGCGCAGTCAATATCCGCCTATCCGCATAAAAGGATATACTTTGCGCCGATCCTTTCCAGCCTGAGCCGTCATGCAGCGCCATCCCGTTTACGAGCAACTTCAAACCCTGCTGCGCCAGCGCATTCTGGTGATCGACGGCGCCATGGGGACCATGATCCAGGGCCATCGGCTCGAAGAAGCGCACTACCGCGGCGAGCGCTTCAAGGACTGGCACAAGGATCTGAAGGGCAACAACGATCTGCTGGTGCTGACGCAGCCGGACATCATCCGCGACATCCACAGCCAGTATCTGGAAGCCGGCGCGGACTTGGTGGAGACCAACACCTTCAACGCCCAGGTGATCTCGCTGCACGATTACGGCATGTCGGCGCTGGCCTACGAGATCAATTTCGAGGCGGCGAAGCTGGCGCGACAGGCGGCGGATGCCTGGACGCTGAAGACGCCGGAGCGGCCGCGCTTTGTCGCCGGCGCCCTCGGCCCGACCAGCCGCACCTGCAGCATCAGCCCGGACGTCAACGATCCCGGCGCACGCAATGTCACCTATGACGAGCTGGTGGCGGCCTATGTCGAGCAGGGCAATGCGCTGCTCGATGGCGGCGCCGATCTGCTGCTGATCGAAACCATCTTCGACACGCTCAATGCCAAGGCGGCGATCTTTGCCTGCGAGACCGTGTTCGAGCAGCGCGGTCAGCGCTGGCCGGTGATCATCTCAGGCACCATCACCGATGCCTCCGGGCGCACGCTGTCGGGGCAGGTGACCGAAGCGTTCTGGAACTCGGTACGGCATGCGCAGCCGCTGGCGATCGGGCTCAACTGCGCGCTGGGCGGCAAGGACATGCGGCCGTACATCGCCGAACTGTCGCGGATCGCCGAATGCGCGGTGTCCTGCTATCCCAATGCCGGCCTGCCGAATGCCTTCGGCGAGTACGATGAGCGGCCGCAGGATACCGGCGCGATCCTGCAGGAGTTTGCGCAGAGCGGTCTGGTCAATATCGTCGGCGGCTGCTGCGGCACCACGCCGCCGCATATCGCGGCGATCGCCGCGGCGGTGGCCGACCAGGCGCCACGCATCCCGGCGACGCCGGAAAAGATCTGCCGCCTCGCCGGACTGGAGCCGCTGAACCTCACGCGCGAACTGAATTTCGTCAACGTCGGCGAGCGCACCAACATCACCGGCTCGGCCAAGTTCCGCAATCTGATCAAGGCTGGTGACTACGCCGCGGCGCTGGTGGTCGCACGGCAGCAGGTGGAGTCCGGTGCGCAGATCATCGACGTCAACATGGACGAGGGCATGATCGATGGCGTCGCCGCCATGGATCGTTTCCTGAAGCTGATCGCGGGCGAGCCGGATATCTCGCGGGTGCCGGTGATGATCGATTCCTCGAAGTGGGAAGTGATCGAGGCCGGCCTCAAGTGCGTGCAGGGCAAGCCCATCGTCAACTCGATCTCGATGAAGGAGGGCGAGGAAAAATTCATCGAACAGGCGCGCTTGTGCCGCAAGTACGGCGCCGCCGTAGTGGTGATGGCGTTCGACGAGCAGGGCCAGGCCGACAATCTGGAGCGGCGCAAGCAGATCTGCGCACGCGCCTACGAGATCCTGGTCGAGCAGGTCGGGTTCCCGGCCGAGGACATCATCTTCGATCCCAACATTTTCGCGGTTGCGACCGGGATCGCCGAACACAACAACTACGGCGTGGACTTCATCGAAGGCGCGCGCTGGATCAAGCAGAACCTGCCCGGCGCCAAGGTGTCCGGCGGCGTGTCGAACGTGTCGTTCAGCTTCCGCGGCAACAATGCGGTGCGCGAAGCGATTCATGCGGTGTTCCTGTACCACGCGATCCGTGCGGGCATGGACATGGGCATCGTCAACGCCGGCGCGCTGGTGGTGTATGACGAGCTTGATGCCGAACTGCGCGAGCGCATCGAGGATGTGATCCTCAATCGTCGCGCCGATGGCACCGAGCGACTGCTGGAGATCGCCGAGCGGTTCCGCAGC
>JBEBWZ010000085.1:0-15024 GCA_040391865.1 Solimonas flava | reverse complement strand
CCGATCTCCGAGCCCGCGCCTGCGATTGTTCCAGATGTCCGAAATCATGAAGATGTTATAGTCGTTCCCTAATGCAATAATGAAAACGAAGCTATACAGCGGTATTGCGCCTGCCATAAATTCATGACCGAGCAGCTCGGTTTCCGCGTTTCCGATTTCGTGCCGGGTTTTGCCGCATTCCTGCGCTGCTTTCCCAATCCGCTGCATCACTCGCTGGCGATCCTCACCGGTACCGACGATCACCTCAACCACGTCAATTTCATGGTCAAGGATATCGACGATGTCGGCCGCGGCATGAACCGCCTGAAGCAGCAGGAGGTGGACATCGTCTTCGGCCCCGGTCGTCATCAGCCTTCGGAAAGCATCTTTCTGTACTTCCTCGATCCGGATCGCATGACCGTCGAATACAGTTTCGGCATGGAGTGCATCCCCGAGGATGCCGGGCGTGAACCACGCCTGCTGGAGCCCGCGCCCGGCACACTCGACACCTGGGGCAGCGTGCCCACGCCCGCCTTCGGCAAGATCGGTCGTATCGAAACCGGCGAGGCCGCACGATGAGTGGCGCGCTGACCGGGAAGGTCGCGGTCATCACCGGCGCCGCGCGCGGTATCGGCTATGCCGTAGCCGAACGCTTTGCCGCCGAAGGCGCACGACTGGTCCTGGCCGACCTCGACGAGACGCTGCTGGCCACGGCGGCAAAGCAGCTGGAGGCGCGCGGCGCCGAAGTGGTGACCGAAGCCGGTGATCTCGCACAGGAGGCGGTGGCGGCACGCACCATAGCCGCCGCGACCAAGCGCTACGGTCGCCTCGATATCCTGGTCAACAACGCCGGCGGCGGCATTCTGCGTCCGTTTCTCGAACACACGCCGGAAACACTGCGCACCACCATCGACCGCAATCTGTGGACCGCGATCTGGTGCTGCTGGTATGCGCTGCCGCTGATGAAAGCCGGTGGCTACGGCCGCATCGTCAACCTCGGCGCGGATTCGGTGCGCAACGGCCTGTGGGATCACGCGGCCTACAACGCGGCCAAAGGCGGCGTGCATGCCATGAGCACCGGGCTTGCGCGCGAGTTTGCCCGCGACGGCATCACCGTCAACACGGTGGCGCCCTGCGTCATCAACACGCCGCAGCTGCAGGAAGTGGCGCTGCGCGATCCGGAACTGGTGCGCAAGGTCACCGGGATCGTTCCGATGGGGCGGGCCGGCGAGATGTCCGAGATCGCATCGATGGTGACTTATCTGGCCAGCGCCGAAGCATCGTTCATCACCGGTCAGGTGGTCAGCGTCAACGGTGGCACCACCATGCTGTGAGCCGCGCAATCCCTTCCCTTCCTCACCGAATCCCATGACGACTCAAATCGCCGTTTGCCCTACCGCAGAGCTGCTGGAAGGGGAAATCCGCGGAGCCTCGCTGCCGGATGGCACGCGCATCGCGCTCTACAACATCAACGGCGCGTTCTATGCCACCGACGACACCTGCACGCACGAGAATGCATCGCTGTCGGAGGAGGGCATGATCGACGGCGAGCACGTGATCTGCGGCTGGCATCTGTGCGGCTTTTCGGTCGACAGCGGCGCCGCCACCAATTCGCCGTGCAGCGATCCGCTGCGCACCTATCCGGTCAAGGTGATCGACGGGATCGTGCATGTCCAGTTCTAGCGTCGTGCGCAAACGCAAGGTCGTGGTGGCGAAAGTCGCTGCCGCCAAACCCGTCGCCGCACCGCGGCGCACCCAGGCCGAACGCTCGGAGTCGATGCAGCTGCGACTGGTGCAGGCCGCCGCCGTCGAACTGCGCCGCAAGGGTTATGCCGGACTGCGCACCGATGAAGTGGCGCGCGCGGCCAAGGTCTCGCGCGGCGCCCTGCATCACCACTTCCCCAACAAGGACGGCCTGGTGGTGGCAACCGCCGCCTACCTGCTCGACAGCGGCCTGCAACGCGGTACCGCACGCGCCGATGCGGCGCGTCTCGCCGGCGATCCGATCGAAGCGATCATCCAGGACTCGATGGACTTCTTCCTCGGTGCCGATTTCTCGGTGATTCTCGATCTGGTGATCGCATCGGGCAAAAGCAACGCGCTGCGCAAGCAGGTCTACAAATCGGCGCGCAGCAGCCGCGTCAGCGTCGAGGATGCCTGGACCGAAGTCCTGCAAAGCCACGGGCTACCCGCAGACAAGGCCAACAAGATCGTCTGGATCACCATCAGCATCGTGCGCGGCTTCGCCGTGCGCGCCCTCTGGCAGAAGGATGAGCAACTGTTCCGCGCGGTGCTGGCGGAGTGGAAAACGATCCTAGCCGGCCATTTGAAAACGCTACCTGGAAACTACCTATGACCACGTTGTGGCAAGACCTGCTGGGCACTGAAATCCGCTACGTCGACACCCCCAGCTACGGCCGCATCCGCATTGCCGAAGCCGGCCGCCGCGGCGCGCCGGTGATCCTGTTCCAGCACGGCATCGGTGGTCATCTCGAAGCCTACTGCAAGAATCTGGTCCCGCTGTCCGACGAGTTTCACACCATCGCATTCGACTACGTCGGCCACGCGCTGTCCCATCGCCAGGCGATGGAGTACACGCCGCCGGTCCTGGCCGAACAAGTCCGCGAACTGATGGATGCCCTGGGCATCGAACGCGCCCATCTTTCCGGAGAATCCCTGGGCGGCTGGGTCTCCGGATTCTTTGCCGTGAAGTATCCCGAGCGCGTCGATCGCCTGATGCTGAATACCGGCGCAGGGATTCCGATCATCAGCGCCAAGGGCCGCGCCGACATGGACAATCTGATGGCCCTGTCGAAAAAAGCCGCGGGACAGGCGCCCAGCTTCGACAGTGTGCGTGCCCGCATCGAATGGCTGATCCATCCGGACAATCATCATCTGATCACCGATGAGCTGGTGAATCTGCGCCTGCACTACTACACGATGCCCGAGGGCCGCGAGGTCTCGCCCATGGTCAATCGCATGCTGGCGCGCCACGACGAATTCCTGTTGCCACTGGAACAGATCGCAACAAGGACCATGCTGCTCTGGACGCGCGACAATCCGATCCACGATCTCGAATGCGCAAAGGCCGCGCAGCAACGGATCAAGGACTCGACGCTGTACGTGATGCAGGCCGACGGCGCGCATTGGCCGCAGTACGAAGCACCGCAGGAGTTCAATCAGGTCGCCCGCGAGTTCTTCTCCGGTCGGACCGGATAAGGCCATGACCCATCCGGAAATGCATGCCAGCGGCTCGACCCTCACCGCAGCCGCCGACCGCCTGCTGCACGCCTATGCGGGCACTCCCTGCGCCCCGGTGCGTGACGTGATTGCCGCCGGCGATGTCGCAGCCGCCTATGCCGTACAGGAAATCAACACACAGCGCTGGCTGCAGCAGGGGCGCCGCCTGGTCGGTCGCAAGATCGGACTGACCTCCCCCGCGGTGCAGAAACAGCTCGGGGTCGACCAGCCCGACTTCGGCATGCTGTTCGCCGACATGGCGGTCTGCGATGGCGAAGCGATTGCGCCGGGGCGTGTATCGCAAGCCAAGGCCGAAGCCGAAATCGCGTTCGTGCTGGAGCGCGACCTGCACCAGGAGCAGGCCACCGTCGCCGATCTGATGCGCGCGATCGGATATGCCGTGGTCGCCATCGAGATTGTCGGCAGCCGCGTCGCCAACTGGGACATCACTCTGGTCGATACCATTGCCGACAACGCTTCCAGCGGTCTGTTCGTGCTCGGTAACACGCCGCAACTGCTGCACGGTCTGGACCTGCGCGATTGCACGATGCAGATGACCCACGGCGATGCCGTGATCTCCGAAGGCCGTGGCGAAGCCTGTCTCGGGCATCCGCTGAATGCGGCGCTGTGGCTGGCGCGCAAGATGGTCGACAGCGGCCGCCCGCTGCTGGCCGGAGACATCATCCTGTCCGGCGCGCTCGGGCCGATGGTGGCGGCCCAGCCCGGCGATCTGTTCGAAGCACGCGTGAGCGGTCTGGGTTCGGTGCGCGCGCGCTTCGGCAGCTAGCGATGTCCGGCGCCGGGGCGGGCGTTTGCGCCTGTCCCGGTGGTCGTACCAGGTTGTTTGTGTGAATCCGGCGGGTACGGGACAATCGCGGCCCTTTCCCTGCCCGCCACGGATCTCTTGCGCCGACCCAGCCGCTTACCGGAATCGCCCGCGACCACCGCCGATTCTCCGTCGACCGACTGGCGCGTACTCCGGCGTCTGCTGCCGTACCTCAAGGAATTTCCCGGCCGGGTCGCACTGGCGCTGGGCTGTCTGATCGCCGCCAAGCTCGCGGGCGTCACGCTGCCGTTGCTGCTCAAGCACATCGTCGACGCACTCGATGGCGGGCAGCACACCCTGGTACTGCTGCCGCTAGGCCTACTGCTCGGTTACGGCGCACTGCGTCTGGCCAATGTGCTGTTCGCGGAACTGCGTGACGTGGTGTTCGGGCGCGTGGCCGAGCGTGCGATGCGGCGCGCGGCACTCGGTGTGTTCCGTCACCTGCATCGGCTCGATCTCGATTTTCATCTGTCGCGCCGCACCGGCGGCCTGTCGCGCGACATTGAACGCGGCGTCGCCGGCATCAGCTTCCTGCTGCGCTTCATGCTGTTCAACATCCTGCCGACGCTACTGGAGATCGCGCTGGTCGCCGGCATCCTGCTGTTCAACTACGGCACTGCGTTTGCGCTGATCACCGCGGTCGCGGTCGGCGCCTATGTCGCATTCTCGGTGGTCATCACCGAGTGGCGCACGCGCTTCGTGCGTGAGGCCAACCAGCTCGATTCCCGCGCCAATACCCGTGCCATCGACAGCCTGCTGAACTACGAAACGGTGAAACTGTTCGGCAACGAACGTTTCGAAGCCGCCGAGTACGATCATTTTCTGGCCGAGTGGGAAAGTGCGCAGCAGCGCAATCGCCTGTCGCTGGCGGCACTGAACACCGGGCAGGCGCTGATCGTGGCCGGCGCCCTGACCTGGATGATGGTGCTGGCGGCCAGCCGCGTGACGTCGGGCGCGATGTCGCTGGGCGATTTCGTGGCGATCAACGCCTACATGATCCAGCTGTTCATCCCGCTCGGGGTACTGGGCTTCGTCTACCGCGAAATCCGCCGCGCGCTGTCCGACATGGAACGCATGTTCAGCCTGCTCGATACGCAGCCCAAGGTCGCGGATCAGGCAGCGGCGACGACGCTGGCCACCCACAGCGCCGAGGTACGCTTCGATGCGGTCGAGTTCGGATACGGTCCGCAGCGGCAGATCCTGCATGGCGTCAGCCTGAGGATCGCGCCCGGCCGCAAACTGGCTGTGGTCGGCCCCAGCGGCTCCGGGAAATCGACCCTGGCACGGCTGCTGTTCCGCTTCTACGACCCGGATCGCGGCAGCGTCAGCATCAATGGCAACGATCTGCGCAATCTCAGCCAGGAAAGTCTGCGTGCGCACATTGGCGTGGTGCCGCAGGACACCGTGCTGTTCAACGACACGATCGAGTACAACATCCGCTACGGTCGGCCCGACGCCACCGTGGCCGAGGTCGAACGTGCGGCGCAGCTCGCCCACCTCGACAGCTTCATCCAGCACCTGCCCGACGGCTACGCGACCCTGGTCGGCGAGCGCGGCCTGAAACTGTCCGGCGGCGAAAAGCAGCGCATCGCCATCGCCCGTGCCCTGCTCAAGGACCCGCCGATCATGGTCTTCGACGAGGCCACCTCATCGCTGGATTCCGGTTCCGAACAGGCGATTCTCGGTGCCCTGCGCGAAATTGCCGTCCAGCGCACTACCCTGGTCATCGCCCATCGCCTGTCCACCGTGACCGACGCCGACGAGATCGTCTATCTCGACCACGGCCACATCCTGGAGCGCGGTAGTCACACCGAACTGCTGGCGGCAGACGGGGCCTATGCGCGGCTCTGGCGTCTGCAGCAGGCCAAGGCCCAGCCGGCATCCGCAGGGGAATGAACCCGCCACCGACCGGGGCCGTCCCCGGTCAGAACCGGCCCGGCAACCCTAACCAAAGATCGGCGCAGATCCTGCCCTGTTTGGTAAGGTGCGCATTCCCGCGGGAAGCAGGCGCACCTCAGCCCGCACTTCAATTGCACAACTAAGGAGAAGGCAATGTCCGCGCCACTGATGGGTCAGATGATGGACCGACCGCTGTTGGTCTCCACGCTGCTGGAGCACGCGGAGCGTTACCACGGCGATGCCGAGATCGTGTCGCGTACCGTGGAAGGGCCGATCCATCGCTATACCTACGCGGACGCCGCCAGGCGCGCGCGCCAGATGGCCAATGCGCTGGAACGCCTGGGCGTGAAGCAGGGCGAGCGCGTCGCCACCCTGGCCTGGAACGGCTATCGGCATTTCGAGCTGTACTACGCAATCTCCGGCATGGGCGCGGTGTTGCACACCATCAATCCGCGCCTGTTCCCGGAGCAGATCGCGTGGATCGCCAACCATGCCGATGACCAGTACCTGTTCTTCGATCTGACCTTCGCGCCGCTGGTCGATGCCGTCGCCGGACACTGCAAGGGCGTCAAGGGCTGGGTCGCCATGTGTGATCGCGCACATCTGCCGTCCATGAAGAACGTGCAGCCGCTGTGCTACGAGGATCTGGTCGCCGCCGAAAACGATCAGTACACCTGGCCGCAATTCGACGAGCGCGCCGCCGCCGCGCTGTGCTACACCTCGGGTACCACCGGTAATCCCAAGGGCGTGCTGTACTCGCACCGCTCGACGCTGCTGCACACCTATGCCGCCTGCCAGCCCGACGTGTTCAATGTCTCGTCGCGCGATTCGATCCTGCCGGTCGTACCGATGTTCCACGTCAACGCCTGGAGCGTGCCGTATTGCGGCGCACTGGCCGGTGCCAAGCTGGTGTTCCCCGGTGCCGGCATGGACGGCGCGAGCCTGACCGAACTGTTCGAGAACGAGCAGGTGACGATGTCGGCCGGCGTTCCGACGGTCTGGCTGGGCCTGCTGCAGCATCTGCAGAAGACCGGCCAGAAGCTGACCACGCTGAAATCGATGGTGGTCGGCGGCTCCGCCTGCCCGCCGGCGCTGATGAAAGCCTTCCAGAACGACTACGGCATCAAGATCCATCACGCCTGGGGCATGACCGAAATGTCGCCGCTGGGTTCGTTCAATACCCTGAAGAACAAGCATCTCGCGCTCAGCGATGACCAGCGCTTCGCGGTCGAGGTCAAGCAGGGCCGCCCCAGCTTCGGCGTCGACCTGAAGATCGTCGATGACGAGGGCAAGGAGCTGCCGCGCGACGGCAAGACCTCCGGCGATCTGCTGGTACGCGGGCATTGGGTGGTGAACGAATACTTCCGCGGCGAAAGCAGCCCTCTGGTTGACGGCTGGTTCCCCACCGGCGATCGCGCCACGCTCGACCCCGACGGCTATCTGCAGATCACCGATCGCTCCAAGGACGTGATCAAGTCCGGCGGCGAATGGATCAGCTCGATCGATCTCGAAAACATCGCAATGGCCCACCCCGCCGTTGCCATCGCCGCCGTGGTCGCCGCCTACCATCCGAAGTGGGACGAACGTCCGCTGCTGGTCGTGGTCAAGAAACCCGGCGCCGAAGTCACCCGCGACGAGTTGATCGCAGCCTACGAGGGCAAGATCGCCAAGTGGTGGACGCCGGACGACGTCGTGTTCATCGATCAACTGCCGATGACCGCGACCGGCAAGGTCTCGAAGCTGCTGCTGCGCGAACAGCTGAAGGACTACAAGCTGCCGACGGCCTGATCTGCCCCTCGCGTGCCCAAAGCCCCCGCAAACCGCGGGGGCTTTCGCGTTGGGCCGGAGCGGGGCCCGCCAAGAGCAGTCGGGGATGCACAAAGGATTCGACCCCTAGCGCAGGGATGCGCTTAGGGTCCGATCGCAGCGAGCCAGCAGCGCCAGTACAGGACGCGTGCCAGGGATGGCCCCGCCGCAGCCTCCCTCGGAGACGTCCGTTCCGGAACCCCGCAAAACAAAAAGCCCCCGCATCAGCGGAGGCTTTTTGTTTTGCATTGGTGCGCCCGGAAGGATTCGAACCTCCGACCCCTTAGTTCGTAGCCAAGTGCTCTATCCAGCTGAGCTACGGGCGCAGATGAAACTGACCGCACAAACGTACTGCATTACCGATCGACCCTCTCTGCAGATGGCGGACAGAGAGGATGGTTTCGCACCTTCGGCGCTTCACCCCTCGCTGTCGCTCGGGGCCACTCCTGCGAGTGGCACCCATCCGCTGACGCGTATGGGCCGAACCCAACTGTTCCGATATCGAGGGTTCGAATCCCCCGTGACCTGAACAAGCTTTCAGCATTATCGATCGACCATCTCTGCAGATGGCGGACAGAGAGGGATTCGAACCCTCGATACGGCTTTAAACCATATACTCCCTTAGCAGGGGAGCGCCTTCGTCCACTCGGCCATCTGTCCGGGACTGCTCTCTGATCTTTACCGCTTTACCGCACTGTCCGGTCCCGCGACAGCTTCAATGGTGCGCCCGGAAGGATTCGAACCTCCGACCCCTTAGTTCGTAGCCAAGTGCTCTATCCAGCTGAGCTACGGGCGCTCCGTTCCCGAAAACACTAACGCTTGCGGGAGGGGCGGCATTTTAACGACACGCTGGTACGAAGGCAAAGAATTACTGCAAATCGCCTTCGGTCCCTTCGGCCTGCGCCTCTTCCTCCGCTTTGATCCGCGCGTGAATCTCTTCACGGTGCACGGTTACGTCACGCGGCGCCGTGACACCCAGGCGGACCTGGTTACCTTTCACCCCCAGCACGGTGACCTCGATGCTGTCACCGATGATCACCGTTTCCCCCACTCGCCGCGTCAGAATAAGCATGCAATTTCCTCCATGAAACTGCGATGGGTCTCTGGCGTACGTCCCGGCGACTCCCTGTGCTGTGGGCTGAACCGCCGACCGGCGGAGGATCAGGCGCCAGCCGCGGCGCCGCTCTCTTCCAGTCCAAACGCCTTGTGCAAGGTACGCACCGCCAGTTCCAGATACATCTCGTCGATCACCACCGAGACCTTGATCTCGGACGTGGAAATCATGCGGATGTTGATGCCGGCCGCAGCCAGTGCCTTGAACATCTGCGAAGCGATGCCGGCGTGCGAGCGCATGCCCACCCCCACCAGCGACACCTTGGCAATGTCCGTCGCCCCGCTGACCCCCGTGGCCCCCAACTCCTCCGCAACCTTGCGGGTGATCTCCTGGGCACGATCATAGTCATTGCGGTTGACGGTGAATGTGAAGTCGGTCGTGCCATCGGCACCGACGTTCTGCACGATCATGTCGATTTCGACATTGGCATCGCCGACCGGTCCGAGAATCGCGGCGGCAATGCCAGGACGGTCGGGAACGCCAGTGACGGTGAGCTGAGCTTCGTCGCGCGCAAACGCGATGCCGGAGATAAGCGGATCTTCCACGGAACTGTCCTCAAGCGTGATCAATGTGCCCGGACCATCCACGAACGTGGACAGCACGCGCAGGGGAACCTTGTACTTGCCGGCGAATTCAACCGCACGGATCTGCAGCACCTTCGAGCCGAGGCTGGCGAGTTCCAGCATCTCCTCGAACGTGATCTTGTCGAGACGCCGCGCCTTGGGCTCGACGCGCGGATCGGTGGTGTAGACACCGTCGACATCGGTATAGATATGGCATTCGTCGGCGCCGAGTGCGGCGGCCAGCGCCACGCCCGTGGTATCGGAACCGCCCCGTCCCAGCGTGGTCAGGCTGCCGCCGGGCTCGACGCCCTGAAAGCCCGCAACCACCGGCACGATGCCTGCCGCCAGCGCACTGCGCAGCGGCTCGGGGTCGATCGACTTGATTCGCGCCTTCTGATGCGCGTCGTCCGTGCGGATCGCCACCTGATGGCCGGTATAGGACTTGGCCTTGACCCCGATCTTCTGCAGTGCCAGCGACAGCAAGCCGATCGTGACCTGCTCACCGGTCGCGGCGATCTGGTCGAACTCGCGGCGACTGCCGCGCGGATCGATCGATTTGGCCAGCTTCAGCAGGCGGTCGGTTTCGCCGGACATCGCCGACACCACAACCACCACCTGATCGCCACGTTCGCGGAACGCCGCCACCTTGCGCGCGACATGCTCGATGCGCTCGACCGAGCCCATCGAAGTGCCGCCGTACTTCTGAACAATGAGTGCCATGTTGACGCTGTTTCCAGTTACCGGTTGCCGGTTTCCGGTGGCGCGACGTCAGTTCTCGCGAACTGCGAACCGACCGCCGGAAACGCCCTTCCCGCTATAGCTTCTGTTCCACCCAGGCAAACACCGACTCGACCGCCGCGGGCAACGCCGCAGGCTGTGTGCCCCCCGCCTGCGCCATGTCCGGACGACCGCCGCCCTTGCCGCCGACCTGCTCGGCCACGAACTTCACCAGATCGCCCGCCTTGACCTTGGCCGTCAGATCGTTGGTGACACCGGCAATCAGGCTGACCTTGTCACCGTTCGCAGCGCCCAGCAGCAGGATGCCGGATCCCAGCTTGCTCTTGAGATCATCCAGCAGCGTGCGCAGATCGTTGCCGTCGACATCATCGACGCGCGCCGCCAGCACCTTGGTGCCCTTGATCTCGCGCGCCTGCGCCACCAGATCGCCGCCAGCGCTGGACGCCAGCTTGCCCTTCAGCGCCGCCACTTCCTTTTCCAGCTGCTTGCCGCGTTCCAGCAGTTGTTCGATCTTCTGCGTCAGCTCGTCGGTGCCGCCGCGCACCAGATCGGCCGCGCGCTTCAGCGTGTTTTCGGTGTCGCGCAGATAGCTCAGCGCATTCTCGCCCGTGACCGCTTCGACACGACGCACGCCGGCGGCAACGCCGCTTTCGGACACGATCTTGAACAGGCCGATATCGCCGGTGCGGCTGACGTGCGTCCCGCCGCAAAGCTCGGTCGAGTAGTCACCCATGGCCAGCACCCGCACTTCGTCGCCGTACTTCTCGCCGAACAGCGCCATCGCGCCGGACTTGATCGCGTCGTCGTACGACATCACCTGCGCGCCGACTGCAACGTTGGCGAGGATCGCGCGATTGACGCGCTGTTCGATCTCGGCAATCTCGGCCGGTGTCACCGCCTGGTTGTGCGAGAAATCGAAACGGGTGCGCGATGGATCGACCAGCGACCCCTTCTGCGCCACATGCACACCGAGCACATCGCGCAGTGCGCGGTGCAGCAGATGCGTGGCGGAATGGTTACGCATGGTGGCGCGACGCACGCTGTCGGTGACTTCGGCCTTCAAGCGGTCGCCGACCTTGAGCACGCCACTCTTCAGGCTGCCGTGATGGCCGAAGACGCTGCCCTTGAGCTTCTGCGTATCGGCAACCGTGAACTCGCCGCCGGCCGCAACCAAGTGCCCGGTATCGCCGACCTGGCCGCCGGATTCTGCATAGAACGGCGTGTTGTCGAGCACCACCACGCCGGCATCACCCGCCTTGAGCTCGGCAACCGGCTGGCCGTCGCGGTACAGCGCCAGCACGCGCGCATCGCCGCTGAGGCCGTCATAACCAATGAAGCAGGTATCGGCGCCGTCATAGCTCAGCGCCGCACCCGATTTGAAGCTGCTGGCAGAACGGGCACGCGTACGCTGCGCTTCCATCTCGCGCTCGTAGCCGTCCATGTCCAGCGTCAGCTCACGCTCGCGCGCGATGTCGGCGGTGAGATCCACCGGGAAGCCGTAGGTGTCGTACAGCTTGAACACCACGTCGCCGGGCAGGGTCTTGCCCTGCAGCCTGGCGATCGCGTCGTCGAGCAGCTTCATGCCCTTATCGAGCGTGACCGCAAAGCTGTCCTCTTCCTGGCGGATCGCCTTCTCGATCTGCGCGCGCTGCGTATTCAGCTCCGGATAGGCCGCGCCCATGACCTCGGCCAGCGGTGCCACCAGCTTGTAGAAGAACGGCTCGCTGAGTCCGAGCTTGTAGCCGTGGCGGATCGCACGCCGCATGATCCGGCGCAGCACATAGCCGCGGCCTTCGTTCGACGGCAGTACGCCATCGGTGATCAGGAAGCTGGTCGCACGGATGTGGTCGGCAATCACGTTCTGCGAGGCATTGGCATAAGGCGCCTGCCCCGCCAGCCTGGCGACCGCCTCGATCAGATGACGGAAGGTATCCGTCTGGTAGTTGTCGTGATAGCCCTGCAGCAAGGCGCTGATGCGTTCCAGGCCCATGCCGGTATCGACACTCGGTGCCGGCAGCGGCGTCAGCGTGCCGCTGGCATCGCGGTCGAACTGCATGAACACCACGTTCCAGATTTCGATCCAGCGATCGCCATCCTCTTCCGCCGATCCCGGCGGGCCACCCCAGATCCCCTTGCTGCCGTCGGGATCGTGGTCGTAGAAGATTTCGGTGCAGGGACCGCAGGGGCCGGTATCGCCCATCGCCCAGAAATTGTCGGAGGCGTACTGCGCCCCCTTGTTGTCGCCGATGCGCACGATGCGCTCGGCCGGCACGCCGATCTCCTGGTGCCAGAGATCGTAGGCCTCGTCATCGGTGTGATAGACCGTGACCAGCAGACGGTTCTTGTCGATGCCCAGCCACGCCGGCGAGGTGATGAATTCCCAGGCGTAGTGGATCGCATCCTTCTTGAAGTAATCGCCGAAGCTGAAGTTGCCCAGCATCTCGAAGAAGGTGTGATGGCGCGCGGTATAACCGACGTTCTCGAGATCGTTGTGCTTGCCGCCGGCACGCACGCATTTCTGGCTGCTGGCCGCACGCGTGTACGGGCGCTTGTCCTGACCGGTGAACACGTCCTTGAACTGGACCATGCCGGCATTGGTGAACAGCAACGTCGGATCGTTGCCCGGCACCAGCGGTGACGAGGGCACGATCGTGTGAGCCTTGCTCTGGAAGAATTCCAGAAACCGGGCCCGTAACTCGTTGCTGTTCATGGATTTGGACGCGATTGAGACGCAAAAGGGGCGATATGGTAGCCAGTTGCCCGAGCCGCCGCCACAGCATCGCCGTCTGCCCGGCGCTCGTCATCGGCAACTCGGGAACCATGACCGGCGGCGGCGAACGTTTCCGGCGGCTTCCGGTCACAAGCAGCGCCCGCTGCCCGCCACCGTCCGGGCTAGAATCGCCGCCCATGATCGTCCGCCGCCACGCCCTGCTGTTCTCCGCTGCCGCTCTACTCGCGCTGCTGCTTGGCGCCTGCCGCGGCAGCGCGCCTGTTGCTCCGGTCGAAGCGCCCGTGTTGCCCCCACCGCCGCCCAAGGTGGCCCTGGTACTCGGTGGCGGTGGCGCACGCGGCTTTTCCCATGTCGGCGTACTGAAGATGCTGGATGCGCAGGGGTTGAAGCCGGACCTGATCGTCGGCACCAGCGCCGGCAGCGTCGCTGGCGCGCTCTATGCCGCCGGTTACAACGGCTTCGACCTGCAACAGATGGCCTTCGATCTGGATCGCGCGACGATCACCGACTGGTCGATGTTCGGCAAGGGCCTGATCCGTGGCGAAGCGCTGCAGAAGTTCGTCAATCTCGCGGTCAAGCATCGTCCGATCGAAGCCCTCAGCATTCCCTTTGCCTGTGTCGCCACCCGCGTCGATACCGGCCAGGCGATGCTGTTCCTGAGTGGCGATGTCGGTCAGGCGGTACGCGCCTCGTCATCGGTGCCCGGCGTGTTCCAGCCGACGCTGATCGACGGTCATGAATATGTCGATGGCGGTCTGGTCAGCCCGGTACCGATCCGCTACGCGCGCCAGCTCGGCGCCGATTTCATCATCGCGGTCGATGTCTCGACACCGCCGAATCCGGCCGCGACCACCGGCAAGCTCGATGTGCTGATGCGCACCTTCGAGATCATGGGACAGGCGATCCGCGAAGCAGAACTGCCGCAGGCCGATGTGGTGATCCGCCCCGACCTCAGCGGCATCACCTCCAGCAATTTCGAATCGAAACAACAGGCGATCCTGCAAGGGGAACGCGCTGCACTGGCGGCGATGGCCCAGATCCGCAGCAAGCTGAACGAGCGCATGGCACCGCAGTTGTTGCCGCCCACGCTCCCCGCGACAGCCGCTGCAACTGGCGCTGACGCTACGGCTCGAACGGCGCTTCCGGCAACGAGTCCGGGTCAAATTCCGCGGCGTCCGCCGCCGGCGCTCGAGTAGTCCCGAGCGCCGCACGGATCGCATCGCTGCCGAAGCCGCGCGTCGCCAGAAACCGGTATTGCTTCTGCCAGTCGGCGGCGGTGACCGCCACCTTGCCGAAGCGGCGGCGCCACAACTCGATGCAGCGTTCCCGCCAATCGCCGTCCACGGCATCCAGCGCCGCCCGTGCCTCGCTCTCCGGGATTCCCGCCGCGATCAGTTCGGAACGGATCCGCAAGGGACCGTAACCCTGCTGGTAGCGGTTGCGCACCAGCATCTCGGCATAGCGCTGGTCGGACTGCCAACCGGCGCTGGCCATCGCCGCCACCGCCTGCCCGGCCACCGTTTCATCGGCACCGCGCAGCTTCAGCTTGAAGGTCAGTTCCGCTGCCGAATGCTCACGCCGTGACAGCAGCTTGAGCGCGCGACCGCGTGCCGACTGGGGATCCAGCGGCGCGCGTTCGCGCGGCTCGCGGCGCCCCTTACTTGGCGGCGGCCGCTTCGACACGCGCCGCTGCCCGCTCCGCACGCTCGGGGTTCATCTTGTTGCGGATGGCGGTTTCGATTTCCTCGGCCACTTCCGGGCGCTCACGCAGGTAATTGCGTGCATTGTCCTTGCCCTGCCCGATCTTGTCGCCCTTGTAGGCAAACCAGGCTCCGGACTTGTCGACGATGCCGTGTTCGACACCGAGGTCGATCAGTTCGCCGAACTTGGAAATGCCCTCGTTGTAGAGAATCTCGAAATGCGCTTCCTTGAACGGCGGCGCCATCTTGTTCTTGACCACCTTGACGCGGGTTTCGTTGCCCACCACCTCGTCGCCCTTCTTGATCGCGCCGGTGCGGCGGATATCCAGGCGCACCGAGGCGTAGAACTTGAGCGCGTTGCCACCGGTGGTGGTTTCCGGCGAGCCGTACATGACGCCGATCTTCATGCGGATCTGGTTGATGAAGAT
>JBEBWZ010000084.1:0-15174 GCA_040391865.1 Solimonas flava | reverse complement strand
CCGAGCGCGGCATCCGCTGCACCATGTGCTTCGACATGCGCTTCGAGCGCACCGCGCTGTACGCGCATGAGCACGGCTATTCGCTGATCAGCAGCTCGCTTGGCATCTCGCGCTGGAAGAACATGGCGCAGATCAACGACTGCGGCGCGCGTGCCGCCACGCGCTATCCCGGCATCGAATACTGGGATTACAACTGGCGCAAGAAAGGCGGTTCCGCGCGCATGATCGAGATCAGCAAGCGCGAGAACTTCTACCAGCAGGAATACTGCGGCTGCGTCTATTCGCTGCGCGACACCAACCGCCATCGCAAGGCCCAGGGCCGCGAACGCATCGAGCTTGGCGTGCTGTTCTACGGCGCCGACGCACCGACCGCCGACAAGGCGGCCACGGCGAACGAAGAGCCGAAGTCGTAGGTTGCTGCAGGCGCACCCCCGGCGCCGAAATCGCGATAATCCGCTGACAACAAGATCAGATCGTCAGCGGTTTTCCGGGGAAAACGATGAGCACACGCGCATGGCAGGCATTCACTGTCGGCATCGCCGGGCTGTGGCTGCTGGGAGCAGCCGGATGCGGCAGCAGTGAACCGGCGAGTGCGCCCGCGGATGGCGAGGTATCGCGGAACGCGGTGAGCGTGGCGCGGCTGGAAACCGAATCGATGACCACGCCGCTGGGGATCGATCAGGCGCAGCCGCGTTTGTCCTGGCAATTGCGCGGTGAACGTCGCGGCATCCTGCAGCGCGCCTATCGGGTACGCGTTGCCTCCTCGCCCGCACTGCTGGCGGCTGGCGCGGCGGACATCTGGGATTCCGGGCGCGTGCAGAGCGCACAACCGCATGCCGAACTGACAGAGGTGGCACTGCAATCGCGCACGCGTTACCACTGGACCGTGCAGGTCTGGGATGAAACCGGTACGGCCAGCACAGAGGCCCCGGCGACGTGGTTCGAGACCGCGTTTCTCGATGCCGCGGATTGGCAGGCGCAATGGATACAGCTGGATCGCGGCGCCCTGCAGCGGGTCGCGATCGACCTGCTGTCGCTGCCCGCCGGGCCGTTCTCGCCGCATGGCTATCTGTTCCTGATCCAGTTTCTGGTCACCTCTTCGGAGTTCCAGGCCTCGGCGCCGGAAGCGGTGAAGACGCTGCTGGAACGTCTGGGCGCACCCTTCGTCAATGGTGCGCTGCAGACGCCCGAGCTGTACCAGACCCCGGCGCCGTATCTGCGCAAGGCATTCGCACTCGACCAGCCGGTGGTACGCGCGCGCATCTACTCGACGGCGATGGGCCTGTACGAGATCGAGATCAACGGCCGCCGCGTCGGCGAGGATGTGCTCGCACCGGGCTGGACCGACTACGACCGCCGCGTGCAGTACCAGACCTACGATGTGACCGAGCATCTGACGCAGGGCGCCAATGCGATCGGCGTGCGCCTGAGCGATGGCTGGTACTCGGGACATGTCGGCTTCTGGGGGCCGCGGCTGTATGGCAACGAGCCGGCACTGCGCCTGCAGCTGGAGATCGAGTACGCGGACGGTACGCGCACCACCGTGGCCAGCGATGAAAGCTGGGCCGGCCTGATCGGCGGTATCCGCCGTGCCGACCTGCTGCATGGCGAGCACTTTGATGCACGACTGGAACCGCAGGGCTGGAGCACCGCCGCCTTCGACGACAGCCGTCTGCCACGCGTGCTGGCAAGGAGCGGCATCGAACTCAAGCGCGACCTGCGCAGCATCCTGCGCGACTTCCGCTTGCCGCCCGAGCGCCAGCTCAGCGCGCAGATCGGCGCGCCGCCGCGCGTGGTCGGCGAGCGCAAGCCGGTGGCAATGACGCAGCCGCAACCCGGTGTCTACATCTTCGATCTGGGCCAGAACCTGGCCGGGCGCATGCGTATCACCGCCACCGGTCCGGCCGGTACGGAAATCCATCTGCGCCACGGTGAGCGGCTCAACGATGACGGCACGCTCTACACCGGCAATTTGCGCGCGGCCCGCGCCGAAGACGTGTTCGTGCTGGCCGGTACTGGCAGCGAAGAAATTTACGAACCGCGTTTCACCACGCACGGTTTCCAGTTCATCGAAGTGACCGGCTATCCCGGCACGCCGACCTTGGATGTGTTGACTGCGCGCATCGTCAGCTCGGTGGATACCGTGATCGGGGGTGTCGAGACTTCCGACCCGATGCTCAACCAGCTCTGGTCCAACCTGCAGTGGAGCGCACGCGCCAACTACATCAGCGTGCCCACCGACACGCCCTCGCGCGACGAACGCATGGGCTGGGCCGGTGACGCGCAGCTGTTCGCGCGTACCGGCGCGCTCAACTTCGACCTGCGTCGCTTCCTCGGCAAGTGGATGCAGGACGTGCGCGATGCGCAGCGCAAGGACGGCGTGATCCCGCATGTGGTGCCGGATGTGTTCTTCGGCTGCAACTGCCAGCCGGTGCCGCGCCTGTTCTCCGGCGTCAACGTGTGGGCGGATGCGGTGGTGATCGTGCCCTGGGAGCTGTACCGGTTGCACGGCGACCGCCGCTACATCGACGACAACTGGGACGCGATGGTGGCCTGGATCGATCAGCAGGAATCCACCGCACGCAACGACGGCACGCGCGGCGCAGGTCCGGTCGATTTCGGCGACTGGTTGTCGCTGGAGTCCACCGACACCGCGCTGGTCAACAGCGCCTACTTCGCGCGCACCACGCAGCTGATGGCGAAGATGGCGCGCGCCACCGGACGCAGTAACGAAGCCACGAGATATCAGGCGCTGCATGAAAGGATTCGCGCCGGGTTCATCGCACGTTTTCTCGACGACGACAGCCGCCTCAAGGGCGATACCCAAAGCGCCTATGCCATGGCGCTGCGCTTCGGGCTGGTGCCCGAGGAGCGGCGTGCGCAACTGCTCGCGCGCTTTCGCGAATCGCTGGCACGCCACGACAATCATGTCGCCACCGGCATTGCCGGCACCCGCGAATTGCTGCCGGCGCTGACCGAGAACGGCGAGCGCGATCTCGCGTTCCAGTTGCTGACCAATCGCGACTTTCCGTCCTGGGGTTATCCGATCACCGAACTCGGCGCGACCACCATCTGGGAGCGCTGGGACGGCTACCACCCGGCGCGCGGTTTCCAGAACGAGGCAATGAACTCCTTCAACCACTATGTGCTCGGCACGGTTGGCGAATGGATGATGGAAACGCTGGCTGGTCTTTCCACCGACGACAACGCAGCGGGATTCGAGCGTCTGGTGATCCGGCCCGAGCCGGGTCCGGGCGTGGATCATGCATCGGCCTGGTACGAGTCGGTGCGCGGTCGCGTCGAAACCGCGTGGCGCCAGCATCAGGATCGTTTCGAACTGGATCTGCGCGTGCCGGCCAATGTGATCGCGCGCGTCCATGTTCCGGCGCTATCGCCCGATCACGTCAGCGAGCAGGGGCTGGTTCGCGCACAGCCCGCGCAGTTGGCCAGCGGCGTGCGGCTGATCGGCATGGAAGATGATCGCGTGGTCTACGAAGTGGGTTCGGGCAGCTACCGCTTCGTGGCCGAGCGCTGAGCTGCGACGGATGACGACTCGCCGCGCTGCGGCGAGAATGGCGTATGCAGAATCCGCTGTTTCCCAAACCAGAAGCCATCGAGGCCGAGCCCAAGGCACGCAAGCGCGGACGCGCTGCGGGGGTGGAGGCGGCCGCGGTTTCGACGGCCGCCGCGGCGCTGCGCGAAGCCTTGCCGGCCACGCTGTATCTCGGCACCTCGTCTTGGAGTTATCCCGGCTGGATCGGCACGGTCTGGGCGCAGGAATATTCCGAAGCCAGGCTGTCGAAGCAGGGACTGCGCGCGTATGCAAAACATCCGCTGCTGCGTACCGTCAGCCTCGATCGCGCGTTCTACCGGCCGCTGGATGCCGCACAGTATGCGGACTATGCGGTGCAGGTGCCGGATGATTTCCGCTTCGTGGTGAAAGCGCCGAGCCTGGTGGCCGACGCGCTGCGTCGCGACGAATCCGGACGCGGCATGCAGGCAAACCCCACGTTTCTCGATCCCGACCTCGCGGTGCGTGCCTTCGCGGAGCCGGCGCTGGAAGGCTTGCGCCACAAGCTGGGTGCGCTGGTATTCCAGCTCAGCCCGGTGCCGGAGATCCTGCTGCGCGATCTGCCGAACCTGTTGCGCCGGCTCGGCGAGATGCTGCGTGCCTTGCCTGATCTGCGGGCCATCGCGCCCGGTGCGGTAGTGGCAGTGGAAGTGCGCAATCCCGAATTTCTGGTGCCGGCATTCGCCACGACGCTGCGCGATGCGGGCGCCACCTACTGTCTGGGCCTGCACGCCAAGATGCCGCCGATTGCCGAGCAGCTGCCCACGTTGCGTGCGCTCTGGCCCGGCCCTCTGGTCTGCCGCTGGAACCTGCATCGCAGGCACGGCGCGTATGGCTACGAGGAAGCGAAGCGCCTGTACGGTGACTTCAACCGCCTGGTCGATCCAGATCCGGAAACACGAGCCACGCTGGCGCGTGTGATGGCCGGCACCACCAACGCCGGCTATCCGGCGTATGTCACCTTCGGCAACAAGGCAGAAGGTTCGGCGCCGCTGTCCGTGATGGCACTGGCGGAAGCGTTGATCGAACTGCGCGCTGGATGATTACTTCACTTAATTCTCAAGACAGATAATCCGATGATCACGCTCTACGGCATCAAGAACTGCGACACCGTCCAACGTGCATTGAAAAGTCTGGACGCGGCAGGCATCGCGTATCGATTCCATGACTTCAAGACAGAAGGCTTGAGCCGCGATCTCGCGCAGACCTGGATCGATGCGCTGGGGGTCGATGTGGTGGTGAATCGTAAGGGCACCACTTGGCGCAAGCTCGACGAAGCCACGCGCGAGGGCATGACGGCGGCCAACGCAGCGGCGCTACTCGCCAGCCAACCTTCGTTGGTGAAGCGGCCGGTGATTTCGAGGGGTACTTGGCTGCACGCCGGGTTTGCCAAGACGGAAGCGGACGCGATCCTGGCGCGCCTCGCAGCCTGATGGCTGCCGACATCCCACATCAGCAGCGGATGAATGCGGCGTTGTGGAGTGAGTGCCGATGTTCTCGCTGCGCGACGGATGCCGCGCAGCGAGAGACACGAACAAGCAATCGGCGAACCGTCTGAATCAGACGACAACCACTTCCGGACGACGGCGCCGGTATCCGTATGCCCCGGCACCGGCTGCAAGCAGTGCGCCGATGATCAGGATCGCCAGCGTGCTCCAGGCGCCCTTGGCAATGCCCTTCGCCGCCTCGGCACCGGATTCACGCGCCTTGCGTTCGGCCTGCACCTTGGCCTGCTCGAAGCGCTGCAAGGCCTGGTTGTAGGTCCGCTCGTAGTTGTCGGCGATCTGCTGCGCCTCCTCGCGCGACTTGCCGGTGCGCGCCACGATGATGTTCACCAGCGCCTGCTTGTCCGCGGCGTTCAGCGCCTGACCGGCACGCTGGGTGACGCCTGACAACCAGGCCTTGAGATCGTTGGAGGCCGCCTGCGGATCTGCGGCGGCGTGGTCCGCACGCGCCGGACCTTCGGCCGCCGCGGTTTGCGCCTCGGACCGGAGGTGCTCGGGTTGCAGTTCGGTCTTGCCGGTCTGGCGCAACAGTTGTTCCAGCTCGTTCATCAGGCCGCCGGTATCCATCGACATGCCGGCTTCGTTCATCTCGTCCTTGATGACACCGCCGATCGACGGTGCGGCGGCTCCTGCAACGGCACCGACCATGCCCAGCCCGGTTTTGGCCGCACTGCCGGCCGCGCTGATCGCGGTCCCCGTGGCGCTGATTCAGCAGATACACCGTGACCAGCGTGGTCATCGCCCAGGCCAGCAGGCCATGCAGCGCGCCCTCGGTGCGTGCGAGATAACCCGCACAGAAGGCGCCGACGGCGATGGCGATGAGCGTGGTCAGGCCGGCCCAGATGCCGGCACCGACGCCAAAGCCGCGGAACGGATTTCCGGCCTCCATTGGATCGATGGCCGAGGCGCCAATCGCGGTGCCGAGCGTCGACAGCAGCAGATAGACCATGAGGGAAAGAACAATGCCGGCAAAGACAGCGCCCCATGACACGATGGAGGGCAAGGCGGTTGGTTCCGAAAGGTACGGCCTGTCTGAGGCGTAGGGATGGGGTGCGGTAGTGGTGACTTGACCCATGGGTGACACTCTCCTGAAATACGGCGGACGTTCTCGAAGGCGAGGCATGCCATGCAGCGGGAATGCCGGCTTTTTAGCTGCCGTCCGACAGGGCGACGGCGTCTGTCGGGCGACGTATATCGCCTGAAGAATGCGGTGCCGTATTCGTGTCGTCTGTTGGTTGGCGTACCGATAAGCACCGTGATCACGCAGCCGTCGGCTCTCCGCACTTTGCAGGCCGGCCTTAAGCGCACAGCGCGGAGCCGACGCCAGCTGTCGGTAACGGGCGACGAGCGCCTGGATAAGTGCATCGCTCCCGGCGAGATACCGCGGCATTGCCGCGGTATCTCGCACAGGCACTCCCTTCAGTTCAGCGTTGCGCGCAACTCCCGCGCCGAAGCCACCATCGCCGCCAGGGCCGCTTCGGTCTCCGGCCAGCCGCGGGTCTTTAGACCGCAATCCGGGTTGATCCAGAGCCGCTCCGCCGGCACCACCTGCAGCGCGCGCTGCAGCATATCGCGCATCTCCGCCTGTGCCGGCACACGCGGCGAATGGATGTCGTAGACGCCGGGGCCGATGTCGTTCGGATATTGGAACTCGACAAACGCATCCAGCAGCTTCATCCGCGAGCGCGAGGTTTCGATGGTGATGACATCGGCATCCAGTGCGGCAATCGACGGCAGGATGTCGTTGAACTCCGAGTAGCACATATGCGTGTGGATCTGCGTCTGGTCACGCACGCCGGAGGCGGTGATGCGGAACGCGCGCACCGCCCAATCCAGATACTCCGGCCATGCCGCCTGCTGCAGCGGCAGACCTTCGCGGATCGTCGGCTCATCGATCTGGATCACCTTGATGCCGGCGGCTTCGAGATCCACCACCTCGTCGCGCAGCGCCAGCGCGAGTTGCAGCGCCACCTCGCGCTTCGGCAGGTCATCGCGCACGAAGCTCCAGAACAGCATCGTCAGCGGGCCGCTGAGCATGCCCTTCATCGGTTTGTCCGTCAGGCTCTGCGCGTAGCGGGACCATTCGACCGTCATCGCTTGCGGGCGCGACACGTCGCCGTAGATCACCGGCGGCTTCACGCAGCGCGAGCCGTAACTCTGCACCCAACCGTTCTGCGTGAACGCATAGCCGTCCAGGTGTTCGCCAAAGTATTCGACCATGTCATTGCGCTCGGCCTCGCCGTGTACCAGCACATCAATACCCAGTTGCTCCTGCCGGTCGACGGCCAGCTTGATCTCAGCCCTCATTGCCGCGATGTACTCCGCCTCGCCCAACTTGCCGGCCTTGAACGCGGCGCGCGCCGCGCGGATCTCGGCGGTCTGTGGGAACGAGCCGATGGTGGTGGTCGGCAGCCTGGGCAGATTCAACACCGCCTGCTGTGCGGCGATGCGTCGTGCAAACGGCGAATGGCGTTGCGCATCGCTGTCCTTGAGTGCGGCAACGCGAGCACGTACTTCGGTACGCTGCGTGCTCGGCGCGCTGCGGCGACTTTCGATGGCCGATGCGGCGGCATACAGTTCGCGCCATACCGCAGCCTCACCCTGATTGAGCGCGCGCAGCAGCAGCGACAACTCCTCCAGCTTTTGCGCGGCAAAGGCCATCCAGTGCTTGATGGTCGGGTCGAGCTTGTCTTCGAACGCAAGATCGGTCGGCACGTGCAGCAAAGAGCAGGACGCCGAGATCCACAACCGTTCGCCCAACTGGGCCTTGGCCGGATGCAACACCGACAACACGCGGGTCAGATCCGTACGCCACAGATTGCGGCCATCGACGACGCCCAGTGACAGTACCTTGTCTTCCGGCCAGTCATGGGCAAACGCATCGAGCTGTTCCGGCGCACGCACCAGATCCAGATGCAGGCCGGCGTTCGGCAGCGACTTGAGCAGCGCGGCTTTTTCGGCCACGCCGCCTAATTTGGTGCCGAGCTGGATCGGTGGCGCCACCGACGACAGCTCGCGATAAACCACCGGATACGCATCCAGCCAATCGCGCGGCAGATCCAGCGACAGAATCGGCTCGTCAAATTGCAGCCAACTCACGCCGCGGCGCTTCAGCTCCGCGACCGCCGCGTAATACACGTTGAGCAGCGGCGACAGCAGACTCAGCTTGTCGAAGCCGGCGCCGGCACTGGACAGCCACAACCAGGTCAGCGGGCCCGGCAACACCACCTTCACCCGATGCCCCAGTGCCAGCGCCTCGCTGACTTCCGGGAACAGCCAGTCGCGGTTCAGTGCAAAGCGCGTGTCGGCCGAAAGCTCCGGCACGAGGTAGTGATAGTTGGTATCGAACCACTTCTTCATCGCCAGCGCCGGCTGCGCCTGGGTGCCGCGCGCCATCGCGAAGTAGCCGCCGAGATCCACCGCGCCGTTGAGGCCGAAGCGCGCCGGTGCCGCCGAGAACAACGCAGTAGCGTTGTGCAGATGGTCGTAATAAGCGAAATCGCCAACGGTGACATGGCCCAGGCCCGCGGCCTGCTGCAAGGACCAGTGACGGGTACGCAGCTAGAGGCCGACCGTGCGCAAACCCTCCTCGTAGAGCTGGCCGTTCCAGTGGGCCTCAAGCGCGTGCTTGAGCTCGCGTTGTGCGCCGATGCGCGGAAATCCCAGGAGATGCGCCTGTGCCATATGCCTTCTTCTTTCAGTCGAAAACGAGGGCGCACAGCATCGGAGACCCGCTAGTATTCGTCCACTTCATAATTTTCACTGAGTTGGTGAAACATTCTCATGGCATCGATGCTCGAACTGCGTCATCTCCGCACCCTGCTCGCCCTGCAGGAGACCGGCAGCCTGTCCAAATCCGCCGAGCGCCTGCACCTCACGCAGTCCGCGCTCTCGCACCAGCTGCGCATGCTGGAAACCCAGTACGAAACGCCGCTGGTAGAGCGCGACACCCGGCCGCTGCGCTTCACCGCCGCCGGGCGGCGGCTGGTGGAACTGGCACAGGGCGTGTTGCCGCAGGTCGAGGATGCCGAACGCCGCATCGTGCAATTGGTGCAGGGCGAGGCCGGGCAACTGCGCATTGCCGTGGAATGCCACACCTGCTTCGACTGGCTGATGCCGGCGATGGACGCTTTCCGCGAGCGCTGGCCAGATGTGGAGATGGACCTGGTCTCCGGCTTCCAGAGCGACGCCTTGAGCCTGCTCGATGCCGGCGCCGCCGACCTCGTAATCATTCACGACCAGCAACCCGCACGACCGGGCGCCACCTACCTGCCCCTGTTCCGCTATGAATCGGTGGCGCTGATGGCACCGCAACATCCATTGGCTGCACACGAATGGTTGAGCGCCGAAGACTTCGCCGAGCCGCTGTTGATCACCTACCCGGTGCCGGAAGAAATGCTCGACGTCTGCAAACACTTCCTGCAACCCGCCGGCATCAGCCCACGTCGCCGCACCGCCGAACTCACCGTCGCCATCCTGCAACTGGTCGCCAGCAACCGCGGCATCGCCGCCTTGCCGCGCTGGAGCGTGCAGCCCTATCTGGAGCGCGGCTACATCGCTGCGCGCAGCATCGGTGAACAGGGTTTGTGGTGCGAGCTCTACGCCGCCGCGTCACCGAGCTTGGTGCAAAGCGCGTATCTACGAGAGTTTGTGGATTTGATCCGAGGGATCAGTTTGAAGTCGCTAGAAGGAACCGCGGCGCTATCAAAGTAAGTTGGATAGAAGGACTGTCCAAACGGACAGTGGCCTTTCCAGAAAAACCCATGCAGCATCAGGGCAAGGGAGAGAGTCGGAGAATCTTGGAAGGTTGCCGGAGAATAAATAATTGGAACTGTTGAAAGCGGCCTAATCCGGCAAGAAATTTCAAGAATCTATGTTAATCAACCGCTTGCATGAAATCATTATTGTCTTAGGCGTCACATTGATCGTCTTAGACGTCACGATGTGGAATCTAATTAAGCGTTGGGCTTACGGCTTGGCGACGCTGCTACAAGCCCTTATCTTTTGCGTCACATTCACTGTCGAAGGAGAAGTCACATGAGCATTCAAACTTACACGCCGATCTCGGCGCCAGGTCTTAACCCACACAGCGCTCCTGCTGGTATTCACGTAATGGCGTCACGCAAGTGCAGCGAGTGTAACGGTCGAGGCAAGACAGCCTGTGTTTGCACGGGCGACGTCGGAGCTGATCCGCACGATAACTGCCCAGCCTGCGGCGGAAGCGGAATCATTACGTGCCCAGAGTGCCACGGGTCAGGGCGAGCCTAAGAAATAAAGGGTGAATTGTTTCACCGCACATCCTGCGGCCTCGGATCGAGCTCGCTGCTTTAGCTCGGCGTGGAGAGTTCTATCTCACTTGGAGACGTTAAATGAGTTTTTGGAAAGCGGTTGGCAGCACCTTGGTTGATTTTGGCAAGTATGCAATTCAAGAAGGAATTCCAAATCTTATCGAAAAAAACGATAGGGAACTCTTAAAACGTGACGATCTCAGTGAGGAAATGCGTGAAAAGATTCAACAAAGAAGTGCAAATGCAAAAGTATCCACTAGCTCTAAGCTGAAAGATGTAGAGAGAAAAATCGTAGAACTAGAATTAAAAATTAAGAAATCAGTAGAAATTATACATGCGGGACAACTCACCAACGAGCAATGTATTGCTTTGGAAAATGAAATAAGAAGATGCGAATTAGAGATAAATCGCTTAAGAAGTGAGCTTTGATGCTGCGTACCGGTTCATTCGTTGGTCTGTGTCAGCGCCAATGTTCAGCAACAAGCTTGAGCTCGGTTTCTGGTTTGCAAGGTTTATCGTTCGCGGCCATCGAGTTCACATCGGCCCAACAAGGTGTTCAAGCCGACGTGGAAGTTCCCCCGATTTAGTTAACACTCCGACCTAACAGAGTTGGAGGTGATATGGCCAAGATCACAGGGCCACGCAAGCTGTATCGATATACGGATGAATTCAAGCTCAAGGCGGTGAAGCTGACACAGCTTCCAGGGGTTCAAGTGAAGCACGTCGCCGAAGCGTTGGAGATTCATCCATGGATGCTCTCGAAGTGGCGTACGCAGGCGGCGACAGGCGTTTTCGAAAAGGCATCTGTTCCAGAACTGGATATCAGCCAGCAACAGGAAATCGAAGAGCTGGCCCGCGTGAAGCGGGAGCTGGCTTTACTTAAGGAGGAGCACGAACTCTTAAAAAAAGCCATACGGTTCTGTTCCGAACGACGCACGACCTCTTCACGTTCATAGAGGCGGAGCGGGACCGATTTGGGGTGAAGTTGCTTTGCGCTCGCTATGGCGTGTCACGGGCAGCGTTCTACGCATGGAAGCGTCGGGGAGTAAGCGGCCACGCCCGCCGTGATCAGGAACTTCTTCATCGCATCAAGGCTATTTTCAAGGCCAGCGAAGGCACCTATGGCAGTCCTCGCATACATGCCGCACTCCAAGACAGCGGTGAGCACGTGTCGGAGAAACGGGTTGCTCGCTTGATGAAACAGCACGGACTGGTGGCGCGAGCCGGATATATCTATCGGCGTGCACAGGGCGTGCGCCATTTCTTCGCCCAGATTCCCAACCAAATTCTTGATCGACAGATCACCGGACAGAATCAGGTGTGGGTCGGCGATGTGACGTATCTGCAGTGTGCGGGCCGCTGGCGTTATCTGGCCGTCGTCATGGACCTGCATTCGCGGCGCACAGGTGCTGGGTGTTTTGCTGCAGCCGTCGGGATCTTCTACATCCACAGCGTTCCGCAACTGGTCACCGGGCTTCTGCTCATCAGCAACATATTTCTTGGCCGGTCAGCCATGCAACATGTCGCGCTGCAAAGGTCTCTCTACTATCCGCCGGTGCTCGTTCCGTTATCGCTTATTGTCCTGGAGGTGGCATTCTTCCTATTGAACCGATCTGAAATCATTCATGGTCACTAGCGAGAAAAGGTGACAGATTTATTTTTCACCGTTTGCTAGCAATGTCCCAGCCGGCGATCACTTCGCTAGGACAGGAGGTGCCGTCTCCTGAATAGGCCACTCTGAGAGGTGGTGAGAGCACTGCGACCATAGCCGCGCCACATTCTGGGCGACAGTTGGATTCCCCTCGTAGTAAGTCGCGCTCTCGGAAAGTTCCTGCCAGCGGATCGCATCCTCGGCCAGTCGGCACAGCTGGCTTGATGTCGCACGCAGGCGCAGATGTAACGCCTCGCCTACCTCTGTGTTCGCTACAAGCACAGCCAGTAACTGCGCCAGATTCTGTAAGTCATGGAGGCAGTCCAACGACTGCATTCGTGCGCCATGGCGAATCGCCTGTAGGCGTTCCTTGCTAAGTCGTGCCAGTCCGGCGTCGGCCTCGACCGTGGGGCCGTTGCCTTGCAGGTGGTTTAGAAGAGAAGAAAGGCCATCTGGGCGCTGTCCTAAAAGCTGCTCGCTTGTCGTTTGGTGCATGGGGATCTCCACGGCAACGACAGCAAGATTATATGTAACTCATAGTGCGTGCAACTATAGGGCGTGGCCTCATTGGTTACTGATCCATAGCTTTCCTGTCATTCTTGACTTGAATGGCATGACGTATGGATTACGATCCGCTTGAAGCTTTCGGGCAGCATCTGATTGACCTGCGCAAGAAAAAGGGCTGGTCTCAGGAGCGCCTTGCACTGGAGAGCGGTTTGGCACGTTCGTACGTCAGTGGCATCGAACGTGGCTTGCGTAACGTTGCGCTTTACAACATCTGTTTGTTGGCTGAGACGCTTGGCGTGAAGCCGTCGGAAATGCTGAACTTCAATCTCAAGTAGACGTAGTGATTCCATTAGCGATCGGTGCGGTACCTGCAAGGGCCCACCTGATCTTCACCCCGCCTCCCGCCTCCTGTCGCGTGAGCCCATCCATCCGGTACGGCGCCGCCAAACGATGGATCGTTCGCGGTGGGACTGCCTTCTTCGCAGATCCACATAGCAAGCGCCTGGGCATCCAGCGACAGCACGGCTTGGCCTCTCAGTCCTTCCGTCGTCAACGGCCATGTTTCTCGGGATCGAGGGTGGGAAAGGCGAGGTCGTTCCATCCGCTGACGGTGATGGTCACAGCGTTGATCGCTGCAGCTCATCTCGCGCAGTTCCGCGTATCCGGTTTCAGGCTGTTGGCTGGTGAGCCGATGCCGTCATCGCCTTCGCCACAGGCGGCCAGCAGGCTGGTGGCCAGAACGACGAGAAAGCGGATCTGCATGTTGCTTCTACCCCCGGAGAGAGTGGGCGATTCAACGGATAGCACGTCCAGCTCACAGGACGTTCGCTAGTCGAAAACCCGCGAGCTCCGGGACGGCGCGCTATTCCGGACGTGATCCCATCAGACGCCGGTATCGGCGTGTATTCAGAGCGGCCTGCAGCTGATCAATGAAGAAGGCCCGAAGTGGTGAGACCTCGGGTCTTGGTGCCTGACCCTGGCTGAGTTTGCGCAGCTGAAATTTCACCATCGCCATCGTCGCCATGGCCGCGAGGGGTTTGGTTTTCCATGTCACTGGGCTTAACTGCGGATGGAGTTCGCGGCCGGCGCGCCAGGCTTCGGGCAGGTCGGGTGCGATGGCCAAGCCGGTTGCGATGCCGGCCATGGCGACACCGCTGTCCAGAACCCGTTCGACAACGGGCAGTCGTCGAATGCCGCCCGTGACCATGACCGGCATTTTCGCGATGCCGGCGATGTCGCTGGCAAATTCCAGAAAATAAGCTTCGCGCGCCAAAGTGCGGCCATCGCGGGCGTCACCTTGCATGGCGGGTGCTTCGTAGCTTCCGCCGGAGAGTTCGATCAGATCGAGCGGGTATTCGTTGAGCATCTGGACGACGGCTTTGGCATCGTCGGCGTCGAAGCCGCCCCGTTGAAAATCCGCGGAGTTCAGCTTGACCGAAACGCTGAACTGGGGTGAGACCGCAGCACGCGCCGCGCGCACGGCTTCGAGAAGAATACGTGCGCGATTCTCCAGCGAGCCGCCCCAGCGATCCGTGCGCTGGTTGGTGATCGGCGAAAGGAACTGGCTCAGCAGATAGCCATGAGCCGCATGGATCTGAACGCCGCTGAAGCCCGCTTTCTCGGCTAGCGCCGCGGTTGTGGCAAAGCGGCGAATCACGTCGGCAATTTCCTCTTCGCCCATGGGTTGGGGCACGGCAAACAATTTCGACGCACGCCCCAGCTCCAGTGCCACTGCGGATGGCGCCCAGGTTTGCTGGCCGAGGTTGGCGCGCATCTGTCGGCCCGGATGATTGATCTGCAGCCAGAACTGTGCGCCTTTGCTACGCCCTATTTGCGCCCAGCGGCGGAACTTGTCGAGTTGCCGATCATCCTCCAGCACGACCCCACCGGGGCCGGTCATCGCGCGGTGATTGATCATGACGTTGCCACTGAGGATCAGGCCGGCACCGCCATCGGCCCAGGCCTGGTACAGGCGCATCAGCGCTTCGGACGGCCCCTGTTCGTGGTCGGCCATGTTCTCTTCCATCGCCGCCTTGGCGATGCGATTCCGAATGACGGTGCCATTGGGTAGGCGCAGGGGTTGAAAAGGAGGCATGAGGCAAGCGGCCGGGACTGACGGTGCGAACACCATAAGCTTTAAGCTCACTTTAATGTCAAGGGAGGGAAGGGCGATGAGAATTGGGGTTCTTGCGGCGCGCACAGGATTACCTGCGTCCAGGATCCGCTTCTATGAAGCCAGTGGCCTGATCCAGTCCGATCGCCGTGAACGCTGCTGCTGGCCATGGGCGCGCGACGTTCTTGGCGGCGTAGACAGGCGCAGCTGCAACGCTTCCTCACGTCCGGCTTCCCTGCTCGTGGGCTGGACTCCAATCACGGTGTTGCTCAATCGCGGGGTAACGAGGCGCCCAATAAAAAACCCCGCATGGCGGGGTTTTCGTTACGCGTGATGGCTCACTCGTCCAAGAAGCTGCGCAGGTAGTTGGCCCGGCTCGGATGACGCAGCTTGCGCAGCGCCTTGGCCTCTATCTGACGAATGCGCTCACGCGTTACGTCAAATTGCTTGCCCACTTCTTCCAGCGTGTGGTCCGTGTTCATGCCGATGCCGAAGCGCATGCGCAGCACTTTCGCTTCGCGCGGCGTCAGGCTCGCCAG
>JBEBWZ010000083.1:0-15186 GCA_040391865.1 Solimonas flava | reverse complement strand
TAAATTGCGTGTCTTGGAGTTTGGGTTTGGGGGTTTGGCTGACGTCGGCTTTTCCTAAGCCCGAATCTCGGTCACGGCTGGTCGGCCTCATGCTCGTCGCGCGGCGCCGACGCGGGTGTCGGGGATCAGCCGGCAGGCACCAGTTCCACAACGTCGTCGGTTTCCACCTTGACGCGGGCGAAGCCGTGCAGCGTTGTCGCGCGGACGAAGGCGTCGACGTCGCCGGCGCGGAAGTTGCCGACGATCGGTTGTGCGGCGGTGATGGCATCGCGGATGATGATTTTCTTTTCCGAGTAGCGATTCATTTCACCCGCAGCCTTGCCCAGGGTGTCGTTGAAGAAATGCAGGCGGCCGCTGGTCCAGCTCACTTCCTTTTCGGTATCGACACGCGCGGTGCGCCAGTGGTTGTCGGTGTCGAGTGCGGCGACCAGCTGCTGGCCGGGCTTCAATTCGACGGTCGCTTTCCCGGGAAGGATCTTCCGCGGCGCTTCGACGCGCACGCCGCCTTCGACCAGTGTCACCACCATCGATGACGGCGCGACATCGACTGCGAATTCGGTGCCGGTTGCAACCACGGTCTTGCCACCGGCCATGACCAAAAACGGTCGCTGCTTGTCTTTGGCGACCTTGAAGTAGGCGCGACCGCGATGCAGTTCAACGCGACGTTCGTTGTCGCTGTCATGTGTGCGCAGCAGGCTGTCGGTGTCCAGCGTGATGATCGAGCCGTCCTGCATCGTGACGGTGGTGCGCTGGCCGACGCTGGTGCGGAAGGTCTGTTCTCGACGGACCGTGTCCGCTGCGGTCGCCGCGACGGTTTCCGGTACGGAAGACTCGGGCGCAATGTCGCCGGGGCGCAAGGCCCAGCCGATCGCGATGGCAACCACCACCACCGCAGCCGCAGAAAAGTATCGCAGCGCTTTGACCGGACGGTTTGATTCACGCAAGCGCCGCTCGGTCAGGGCCATGATTTCCGGGTCGTCGCCGATATCGCCAAGCCGTTGCCAGTAGCGCTCGGCCTTGGCGGCCGCCGCGCGGTGCGCGGGATCGCGCGCCAGCCATACGCGATACTCGCGTTCGTCATGTGCGCTGAATGCACCATCGCGGCGGCGCACCAGCCAGCGCGTCGCCTCGGCTTCTGCTGCAGGCAGCGTGGACGGTGGGAGGGGCAGAGACTCTGGCTTCATGCCATGCGCTCCAGGTCTTCCATGATCTGCGTCATGGCACGCAGCACCAGCTGCTTGACCGCACTGCGGGAGATGCCCATGTGCTGGGCGATGGCGGGATAAGTCATCTGACGGAAACGATGGAGTAGAAAAGCGGTTTGCGCTCTCGGCGGCAGACGGCGTACGGCAACGATGACCTGCTCGTATTCGCGCCGTCCCAGCAGGATGCGCTCGGGTGACAGTTCGTCAGTGGGCTCGTCTTCAGGCGCCAGTGCAACCTGATGGTTGGCGCCCTGCACCATGCGGTGGCGATGACGGCTGGTGAGGACGTTGTGCGCGACCTTGAACAGGTAGCGCTCGACGTTGTCGACCTGCTCGGCCACCGAGGGTGTGTGCAGACAGAGAACGACTTCCTGGACCTTATCCTCGCCCTGGTCTTGCCCACCCTGGCGGGCAAATAACGCGCGAAACGCCGGACCATACTCGGTCAGCCATGCCGTCAGGTCGGCTGCACGGCCGCTGCCGGGTTCCGGCTTGTCATCAACTGGGAACGGCGCACTCATCAGATAATGCCCATGACCTGCTGCGCACGTGCATTGCAGCCGGAGGTTCCGGGCTGCGAGGACGCGTCTATATTGCCCCTGACGCGAAGAATCTGAAAAGGGACAGATCGCACCGCGCTGATTCATGATAAGACGCTGAGTTTGTTTGGTTTTATCTTTCGGCCGGAGAGCCAGATTGGGGAGTATGGATTCGTGAAGGAGGGATGTTTGTCAATCCCGAATCGCCAGGCGAATCCGACGCTGCTGCCGTTGAAGCCCGCGAGTTCGGAGGTCTCCGGTGGGCCGCCCCTCACCCCAACCCTCTCCCCACGCGTGGGGAGAGGGGGCACATCGCCGCGACCTACGCACATGATCCCGGCGCCCTTTCACCGCGCGGGAGAGGGAGCGATGGCGACCCGCTAGCCAGAGGCGGCTGCTGCGCTGACCATATTCTGCTGTCGTGTCAGGAGCACAAGAGAACGCCGTCGGCTCTGCGCTGCGCGCTTGAGTCGACCTACGGTACGCTCGGGCGATAACCGAGAGAGAGCTTAAGAGAGAGCCTATGGGCAGCCGCGCCGATTACCCGCACTTCTTGCCGATCACCACGCGCTGGAAGGACAACGATGTCTATGGCCACGTGAATAACGTCGAGTACTACAGCTATTTCGACACGGTGATCAACACCTGGCTGATTCGTGAAGGTGGGCTCGATATTCATGCCGGCGACACGATCGGCTTCTGCGCCGAATCGCATTGCAAATTCCTGGGGCCGCTGGCGTTTCCGGAGATGGTGCATGCCGGTTTGCGGGTTGCGCATCTCGGCAACTCCAGCGTGCGCTACGAGATCGGCCTGTTCCGCGAGCATGCTGACAACGCAGCGGCCGAGGGCTGGTTCGTGCATGTCTTCGTCGATCGACAGAGCCGCCGCCCGGCTGCGATTCCAGCGCCGCTGCGTGCCTGCATGGAGCGCCTCAAAACCAATCCGGTTCCTGGAGAACCCGCATGAAAGTTCGTGCCGCCGTGTTGCGACAGATGGGCTTGCCCGCGCCGTATGCCGAGTCGCAGCCGCTGCGGATCGAGGAGGTGGATCTGGCGCCGCCCGGCCCCGGTGAACTGCTGGTCAGGATCAGCGCGGCCGGTCTATGTCATTCCGACCTGTCGGTGATCGACGGCCAACGGCCACGGATCATGCCGATGGTGCTCGGCCATGAGGCCGCCGGCATCGTGGTCGAGACCGGCCCCGATACTCCGGGTTTTGCCAAAGGCGATCAGGTGGTGTTCGCGTTTGTCCCCAGTTGCGGCCATTGCGCGCCCTGCGCCAGTGGTCGCGCGGCGCTGTGCGAACCCGGTGCAACAGCCAATACCGCCGGGACCTTGTTGTCCGGCGCTCACCGCTGGCAGGGCGCAGGTCATGAGACGTTGAATCATCATCTCGGGGTCTCGGCGTTTGCGGAGATGACCGTGGTGTCGGCACGTTCGGCGGTACGCATCGACCAGCCTTTGCCGCCGCAGATCGCGGCGCTGTTCGGCTGTGCGGTGATGACGGGCGTAGGCGCCGTGGTCAATACCGCGCAGGTACGGCCCGGCGAAAGCGTGGCGATCTTCGGTCTCGGCGGCATCGGGCTGGCGGCGCTGCTCGGCGCGGTTGCTGCGGGCGCCAATCCCATCGTGGCCGTGGATGTGGTGCCGGAGAAGCTTGCGCTGGCAAAGTCACTGGGCGCCACACAGGTGATCGCCGCGAATGCCGATACCGTTGCCGCGGTGCGCGAAGCGACACGAGGCGGCGCCGATCATGTGATCGAAACCGTCGGTCATGAGCAGGTGCTGGTCCAGGCGTATCAGGCGACACGCCGTGGCGGCACCACGATCACCGTCGGCCTGCCGCATCCACAGAGGATGTTCTCGATCCCGGCCGTAAGCCTGGTCGCCGAGGAACGCACGATCAAAGGTTCCTACATGGGCTCGGCGGTGCCGTCACGCGACCTGCCACGCTATATCGCGCTTTATCGCGCGGGGCGGCTGCCGGTGGATCGGTTGCTGACGCACACGCTGCGTCTCGATGAGCTCAATACCGGCTTCGATCGTCTGGCCCGTGGCGAGGCGGTGCGGCAGGTGGTGGTGCTGGATTGAGGCGGAGGGCGCTCTGTTTGCCGCCTCGATCGGGTGCAGCTCCCTTCTGGTCTCAGGATTTCCCGACGCGTGAGGAAGCGTCGGTCGCGGCAGACTGGCATCGCCCTGTCGTCGCCGCCAGGAAGGATTTTTCACGATAGCGTCGCAGCAGCAGCGCTGGCAGCAACCCTGATAGCACCCAATCGAGTGCGCCGCCGAAACGCTCTTCCCTGCGCGCGGAGGCCATGGCCTGCAGGTGCGCGGGCGCCGCCGAGCGATCCCCCGCGAAACTGACATCGAGACGCGACAAGGTGTCGGGTAGCTCCGCGCAACCGGCAAGCTCGGTGATCACCTCGCCTGCAGCCCCCAGTTGCAAAGGCTTCTGCGGCAATCCCAAACCGTTGTTGGCATTGACCAGGCAGACGCTGCGATCGGTCGCGCCCGGTTCCAGGCGGGTTGCTACCGGCCCTTCGAGGATCGCGCGCGCCAGCGCCGGCTGATTGGTCTGCACGCCGTCGGCGCCCATCTCGCGCGCATTGAGGATTTCGCCGGCTTCGAGTTCCGGTCCCCGGTCATAGGAATGCGGCATCACCAGCCCACAGCCGTCGTGGATGGCGATGATCTTCTGCGGCGAGAATTTTTCCAGGTCGGAGCCGAAGACGCTGGCCAGTGCGGAGATCGCGTAGACCAGCGGCGGCGGATCTTCGAGCAGCAGGTTATAGATGAAGCGCCCCTGCGGGATCAGCACCTGCGCGACCTGTGCCACCGCGGGCGGCAGGTTGATGATCGAGCGTCTGAGGACTTCCGGATAGCGATTGACGATGGTGGCGAAACCGACAAGATCGGGCGCAGGCAGCGAGTCGAGCATGAATTTCATGTCGAACTCGATGCCGTGTCCGATTTCCTGAGCCAGCTCCAAAACCTCTTCCAGCGAGGCCATCTGCGCCGGGTCGTAGGCGCTGCCCGCCCACGGCTCGTACGCGGCGACATTGAGCGCGCGTGCCTGATCGAAGCTCATGGCTTCGATCGTGCCTGTGCCGTCGGTCTTGTTCGAGACATCGGAATCGTGGAATGCGACGAAGCGCCGGTCGGCGGTCTGGCGCACGTCCACCTCGATCAACGCGACTTCGTAGGCGAGCGCATAACGGTAGGCCCACAGGGTGTTTTCGGGCGCCAGCGTCACGGCGCCGCGGTGTGCCGAGATCAACGCCGGTGTGCGGCCCTTGTCGGGCTCGCCAATGATCAGCCAGCGCGAGGGCTGGGGCCGTTCTGCACAACCACCCAAGGCCGCAGGAATATCCGGCACTGCCGCCAGGGCGGTCGCCGACAGGAAACCCGCGAGTACTCCCCCGATCCACTGCATCACGATCCATGCCCCCCGGCAGATCCGCTGCGCATGGTAGCCGCTGTCTCTTGAACGGGCTGTTCTGCAGCGGCCTTCAATCGCAAAAACGCCCCCTCACTGGAGGGGGCGTTCAATCTTGCCCGGATGAAGGCGGGCGCCGTATGACGCGAGAAAACCCCTCAGGCGCGGCGGGCGACCGCGCCAGGCCCCATCGGGATCGACAGCCGGCGATAGACATCTGCCAGCAGCCACAGCGGCCCGATCAGCAGGAACTGCAGATCCTTGAAGAACGAGGGCTTGGCACCTTCAACATGATGCCCGATGAACTGTCCGATCCAGGCCACGACGAAGATCGCCGCCACCACCCACAGGAAATTGGCCCCCGTGGCCTGCTGGAGCGCAACGACACCGCCGTACAGCAGCAGAAACAGCAGCAGGTTGCCGATCGCCAGCTGCCACGACAGCCGCGCGTAATAGGCCAGCGCCAGCACGCCGACAATGATTGCCGGGTTCAGCAGTTCATTGCCGACCGGGATCGCCTTCAGCGCGCACAATACGGAAAACACGATCGGCGGAATGCACAGCCAGTGCAGCAGCTTGTTGGTGGGGTTCTGATGGCTCACCGAATACTCGTTGAGCCAGTCCCGTAAGGTTCTCATGCGTGCCTCCGCGGCCACTGCGATACAGCTTGGACCCCGAGTATGGGTGCACGACTTACTTGAGCCGATAGTAAAAAGCGCTTAAAACATCGGGGTAAACTATAGAACGGCCGCGGGGATGCATATTTACCAGCGGCGTCAAGAATCAGGGAGTGGGATGTCATTGAGGGAGATCCATCAGCAGCAGCGCCAGACCCCGTGCATCGGCACCTTCGGTGCGGATGGCACTCATGCCTAAGTCCATTCCCAACGACACGGTCGATCCGGTCGATCGCCTGATTGCGCGGCTATACCGCTCCGCCACCTCGGTGCCGGCGCACGAGTACCGCAACTGGGCGCTGAATCAGCTGAATCTGGTGGTGCCGCACGACGGCGCACTGTGGGGCAGCGGCTCGCGCGCGACGCTGAAGTTCCAGACCGTGACGGTGAACCAGCTGCCGCCCGAGTTCCCGCAGGTGCTGGAGAGCACCTCGCATATCAATCCGATCCTGCCGCGGCTGATGAGCCGCCTGGATACGCCGGTCGACATGGCCAGCGTGATGCCGGACGACAAGTTCTTCGACTCCGAGATCTATCGCCGCGCCTTCGAGCCCTTCGGCGTCACTCGCATCCTGTCGACCGCGCACCTCGACGTGCGCAGCGGCCTGTATTCGCTGCTGAGCCTGTATCGCAAGGATCGCAACCAGCACTTCACCGAAACCGAGCATGTGCACCAGCGGCGTGCGATCTATCACCTGTTCAACGCCGCGTCGCACACTTTCTTCCTGCATCTGATGCGCACCCATTCGGAGCGCCCGACCGGTGCGGCGGCGGCGGTGCTCGATCGCAGCGGCAGCTTCCACGAAGCCCAGCCGCGGTTTCTCGACATGCTCGACGAGCGCTTTCCGACCCGCGATCCGCATACGGTGCCGCTGCCGATTCCCGAGCCCGGACACACGCAGCTGTTCCAGGATCTGGTGATCCGCTGCGAGCCGCTGGGCGAGCTGAATCTGGTGATCATCTGGCCGGCGGGCCCGCTGGACCGGCTGACGCCGCGCGAGCGCGAGATCGTGACCTGTGTCGCGCAGGGCCTGTCGTTCAAGCAGGCGGCGAAGAAGATCGGCGTCGCGCCCTCGACCGTCGCTAACCATCTCTACCGCGTCTATCGCAAGCTGGGCGTCTACAGCCGCACCGAGCTGGCCGCGCTGGTCTACCCCGACGGCGGCCACCAGCCGTGAATGATCCGGCGCCGCCCGTGCCACGCTGGCAGGCGTGGTGGGCGCGCTATCACCATGTCGTTGCCGTCTTCAGTTTTCTGGCCGGTGCCGCCAGCTTTGCGCTGATCGAGCGCCAGGAAAAAGTCGCGCAGATACTGGTTATCCTGCTGCCGCTGTCGTGGCTGCTGGTGCTGCTGGACCCCTGGCTGCAGCAGCTGGCCGAACGTCGTCGCCTGCTGCGTGGCTCGCCCTTGCTGCTGAGCTGGCTGACGCAGGGGCTGCATCAGGAGTCGTTCTTTTTCACGCTGCCGTTCTTCTTCGCCACCACCACCTGGGCCAGCCCGCAGGCGCTGTTCATCGGGGTGCTGATGCTGCTGGCGCTGGGGTCGATGATCGATCCATTCTATTTCCGCTGGGTACAGGCGCGGCGCTGGGCGCTGTGGGGCTTTCATGCCGCCGCCGGGTTCATCACGGTGCTGACGGCGGCACCGATGCTGTGGCATCTGACCACCCTGCAGGCGCTGCAACTGGCCAGCGTCTGCGCCGCGGTGCTCAGCGTTCCGGCGTGGGCCGCGGCGCTGCAACGCCTGGGCGCGATCCGCTGGCCGCTGGCGCTGCTCGCCGGGCTCGCGGTGGGGATCGGCATCCTGCAACTGCGGGTGGCGGTGCCGCCGGCGACGCTCTGGGTCGGCAGCTCGGCCATTACCCTGCAGGTGGACGTGTCAACGCGAATGCCGGGTCCGGCATTGAAGGTGATCAGCAGCGGCGAACTCGGCGTGGATGGTCTCTACGCCTGGACCGCGATCCGCGCGCCGCGCGGCCTGACCGAACATGTGGAGCACCACTGGTGGTTCAACGGCAAGAAGATGGACGAGATCCGGCTGGATATCCGCGGCGGTCGCGAACAGGGCTATCGCGCCTGGACGCACAAGCTGAGTTTTCCCGCGGACCCGCGCGGGGACTGGGAAGTGCGTGTGGTCACCGAGGGCGGGCAACTGCTCGGGGTGCAGCGCTTCCAGGTGCGGTAATGGTACTGCGCTAGACTTCCGCGCCATGAAACTGATCTCCGTGCACGATTTGCGCGCCCAGCTGACCGCGGGCTCCACCACCCTGATCGATGTGCGCACCGACGAGGAGTTGGCGATCGCCGCCCTGCCCGGCGCGCTGCATCTGCCGATGGCCGAACTGCAGACGCGGCTGGGCGATCTGGATCCAGACGCCAGCATCGCGGTGCTGTGTCACCACGGCGTGCGCTCGGAGATGGCGGCACGGTTCCTGGAACGCAACGGCTTCAAGGATGTCTCAAGCGTCGTCGGCGGGATCGAGGCCTGGTCCAGCGAGATCGACGCCACTGTCCCGCGTTACTGAAAAATTGAAACTCCCAGGGAATTCCATGCGCCTTACCGCTCGCCTACTCTGCCTCGCACTCGCAGTGCCCGCACTGGTGCCGGGACTGGCCCATGCCAACGATCTGCTGCGCGTCTACGAACTGGCGGTGCAGAACGACACCGCGATCCGCGCCGCACAGTTCGCCCGTGACGCCTCGCTGGAGGTGCGGCCGCAGGCACGCGCACTGCTGTTGCCGCAGCTGAATAGTGGCTACAACTACGGCTACAGCGAATCGGAATCCACCGGCACCTCGATCGATGCCACCACTGGTGCGCCAGTGGGTTTCTCGCGCTCCAACGAGGGCGTCGATCGCAGCCTCAGCATCAGCCTCAGCCAGACGCTGTTCAGCCTTGAAGACTGGCGTCGGCTAAAGCAGTCGAGCGAGCAGGTGGCGCTGGCGCAGGTGATCTATCGCAACAACGAGCAGAACCTGCTGCTGCGGGTGTCGGAAGCCTATTTCGGGGTGCTCGGCGCACGCGATGACCTGCGTTCGGCGCAGGCCGAGAAGACCGCGGTCGAGCGCCAGCTGGAACAGGCCAAGCGCCGTTTCGAAGTGGGCCTGTCAGCGATCACCGATGTGCAGGAAGCGCAGGCGCGCTACGACCTGACCGTGGCCACCGAGCTGGCCGCGCAGCAGGCACTGGCCGCTGCCGAGGAAGCCCTGACCGAGATCACCAAGGATCCGGTGCGCGATCTGGCATCGCTGCAGGACGATATTCCGCTGCCGACACCGAATCCGCTCAGCGTCGATCACTGGATCCAGCACGCCCGCGACAGCAATCTCGATCTGCTGGCCTCGCAGTTGAACTACAACATCGCCGAGCGCAGCGTCGGCATCGCCAAGGCGCGGCATCTGCCGACCCTGGGGCTGTCGGGTCGCTACAGCGACGGTCGCAACGAAGCCGGCGCGTTCCCCAGCGATTCGACCACCTCGTCGGTGGGCCTCGGCGTGACGCTGCCGATCTTTTCCGGTGGCGCGACGCAGTCCGGCGTCCGTCAGGCGATCGCGACCCGCGAGCAGCGCGAAGTGGAGTTTGAAGGCACCGGCCGTCTGGTCGAGCGCAACACCCGCAATGCCTTCCAGGGCGTGGTCACCGGCGCGGCTCAGGTGCGTGCGCTGAAGCAGGCGGTGCTCTCCAGCCGCACCGCGCTGCAAGCCAGCGAAACCGGGCTCGAAGTGGGGACCCGCACCGCGATCGACGTGCTGAACGCACAGCAGCAGCTGTACGCCGCCGAACGCAATTACTACCAGTCGCGCTACGACTATCTGCTGTCGGTGCTGCGGCTGAAATCTTCGGCCGGTCGCCTCAGCGCCGCCGATCTGGCCGAGATCGACGCGCTGCTGGTGCAGCTCTAGCTCAAACCGGGTTCAGCGCCATCAGAGGCCGCCGCTACGCAGGTAGCGGCGGCCATTTGCGTTGTGGCGGTTCGGACCACCTTCTTATTCATTTCAGGAATTAATAACTCACCACATATTCTTTTACAGGCCTTTTAGTGGCCGGCAAGATGCGCCCCACATTCAACAACCGCTGTTTCGAATTGATCAGGGAGTCGCTCATGTCTCGTCGTCTAACCGTGCTGGCCCTGCTGCCCATTGCCGCGATTGCGGGCCAGGCCGTCGCTCAGGATGTTTCCGTTGATTCGGTCGATCAGCGCCTGCGTGTGCTTGAACGCAAGCTGGAGCTGGAGGCCGAAGATACCGCCGCCAAGGCCAAGGACCAGCCCACGGTGAAGGTCGGCGCCAGCGGCCTGTCGGTCAAACAGGGCGACAGCGAGTTCAGGTTCAACGCGCTGGTGCAGCTGGACGGCCGCTGGTTCATCGGCGATACCGTGCCGCAAAGCGCGGATACCTTCACCTTCCGCCGCATCCGCCCAACCTTCCAGGGCACGATCGGCAAGCTGGTCGGCTACCGCCTGACGCCGGAATTCGCCGGCAACAGCGCCACCATCGTCGACGCCTACATCGACCTGAACTTCGATCCGGCGGCCACCGTGCGCGCCGGCAAGGTCAAGGGTCCGGTGGGACTCGAGCGCCTGCAGGGCGGCGGTGCCACCACCTTCATCGAACGCGGCCTGCCGACCGAACTCGCACCCAATCGCGAACTCGGCGTGCAGTTGCAGGGCGTCGTGCTCAACAAATCCCTCAGCTACGTCGTGGGCGTCTACAACGGCAGCCGTGACGGCGAAGACGGCGCTGCGACCGACAACAACGGTCGAAAGGAAGTCGCGGCGCGCGTGTTCTATGAACCGGTCGAAGGCATCGGTTTCGGCATCGCCGGTTCGCATGGCAGCAAGCGCAGCGTGGTCGAGGCGCCGCGCAATTACTCGACGCCGGACCGTCGCAACGGCATCAGCTATGTCGCCGGCGCTTCCTACGACGGCGACGCCACCCGCATCTCGCCGCAGGGCTATGTGTATACCGGTCCGTTCGGCCTGCTGGGCGAGTACATCATCTCGAAGCAGGAACTTAGCTTTGGTGGCAGCACCGATGGCATCAGCAACAACGCCTGGCAGCTGGTGACCAGCTACGTGCTCACGGGCGAGAACGCGAGCTACAAGGGCGTGAAACCGAAGCAGGCGTTCGAAATCGGCAAGCCGGGCTGGGGTGCGTTCGAAGTGGCGGCGCGCTATGGCCAGCTCGAAGCCGACGAGGACGGCGTTGCCCTCGGCGTGTTCGCCGCCAACGGCGTCGAGACCATCAGGAACGCGGCGGTGGGCGTCAACTGGTACCTGAACAGCAACCTCAGGCTCGCACTCAACTACAACCAGACCTCGTATTCCAACTTCAGCGGCGCGGACCAGGACGACGACAAGTCGATCTTCACCCGCCTGCAGCTCGCATTCTGATGCGGCGCCCTACTGACCGAACCAACAGGAATTCACGCTCATGAAACTGAAAGCCCTCATCGCCGCGACGGCGCTGGCTGTTCCGCTGTTCGCCCATGCGGCGAGCTACGAACTGCTCAACGTGTCCTACGATCCGACCCGCGAGCTGTACAAGGACTACAACGAACACTTCGCCGCGTACTACAAGGCCAAGACCGGTGACAGCGTCACCATCAAGCAGTCGCACGGCGGCTCCGGCAAGCAGGCGCGCGCGGTAGTCGACGGCCTGCAGGCCGACGTGGTGACGCTGGCACTGGCCGGCGACGTCGATGCACTGCATGACAACGGCAAGCTGATTCCGAAAGACTGGCAAAAGCGTCTGCCGCTGAACTCCGCGCCGTACACCAGCACCATCGTGTTCCTGGTGCGCGCCGGCAATCCCAAGGGCATCAAGGATTGGGACGATCTGGCCAAACCGGGTGTGGCGGTGATTACGCCGAACCCGAAGACCTCGGGTGGCGCGCGCTGGAATTATCTGGCGGCCTGGGAATACGGCAAACGCCAGTACGGCAGCGACGAGAAGGCCAAGGCGTACGTGCAGAAGCTGTTCAAGAACGTGCCGGTGCTCGATACCGGCGCACGCGGCGCAACCACGACCTTCGTGCAGCGCGGGATCGGCGACGTGTTCCTGTCCTGGGAAAACGAAGCGTTCCTGGCGCAGCAGGAATTCGGCAAGGACAAGTTCGACATCGTGGTGCCGTCCTTGAGCATTCTCGCCGAACCGACCGTGACCGTAGTCGACAAGGTGGTCGACAAGAAGGGAACCCGTGCGGTGGCGAAGGCCTATCTCGAGTACCTGTATTCGGACGAAGGACAGGACATCGCCGGCAAGCATTTCTATCGCCCGACCGGCGAGAAAGCCAAGGCCAAGTACGCAAGCCAGTTCGTCGATGTGGAGCTGTTCACCATCGACCAGGCATTCGGCGGCTGGACCAAGGCGCAGAAGGAACACTTTTCCGATGGCGGCTACTTCGACCAGATCTATCTGAAGAAATGATCGCGCGGTGGCGACAGGCATTTCCTGCCGCCACCTCATCCAAGGAAAGAAGACGACCATGACTAACTTCACCAAGCTCAAACGTACCGTGGCTGCCGCGCTCGGCGCCGTGCTGCTCGCGGTACCTGCGGCTCACGCGGCCAACACCTCGCTGCTGAATGCCGCTTACGACGTATCGCGCGATGTCTACAAGGATCTCAATCCGGTGTTCGCCGCCGAGTACGCAAGGAACCACCCCGGCGACACGGTCAAGGTCGATCAGTCGCATGGCGGCTCGAGCAAGCAGGCGCGTGCGGTAATCGACGGCCTGCAGGCGGACATCGTGGCGATGAACAGCTCGCTGGATATCGACGCGATCGCCAAGGCCAGGCTGACGCCCGCCGACTGGGCCAAGCAGCTGCCGTATGCGAGCAGCCCGTCGTGGTCGACGATCCTGTTCCTGGTGCGCAAGGGCAATCCGAAGAACATCCGCGACTGGAATGATCTGGTGCGCAAGGACCTGGCGATCGTGATCCCGAATCCGAAGACCTCGGGCAACGCCCGCTACAGCTATCTGGCCGCATGGCAGTACGCGCGCCTGCAGCCGGGCGGCAACGAGGACAAGGCCCGCGACTTCGTTTCGCGCTTCCTCTACAACGTGCCGGTGTTCGATACCGGTGGCCGCGGTGCGACCACCACCTTCGTGCAGCGCGGCATCGGCGACGTGCTGCTGACCTTCGAGAATGAAGTGCAGCTGATCGCCTCGGAGTTCGCCGCCAATCAGTTCGAGATCATTGTGCCTTCGATCTCGGTACGCGCCGACAATCCGATTGCCGTGGTCGGCAAGGTGGTCGACAAGAAGAAGACCCGCGCGGCGGCGGAGGCCTACGCCAGGTTTCACTTCACGCCGGCAGCACAGGAAATCTTCGCCAAGCACGGCCTGCGTCCGTCCGATCCGGCCGTGCTGGCCAAGTACAGCGACCGTTTTCCACCGCTGAAGCTGTTCACGGTGGATGAGGCGTTCGGTGGCTGGGAAAACACGCAGAAGACCCACTTCACCGATGGCGGCATCTTCGACCAGATCATCGAAAAGAAGCGCTAGGGAATCTCTGCATGGACACCCACCACCACGTTCACCCCGAGTGGCGCCGCAGGCGCTGTATCGAGGGGCCTGCGCCGGTGCCTCGATACACCGCCCTGCGTGCGGTACTCGACACGAACGGGGAGCAACTGTACTGGGCGTCTCCAGGGCATGTTGACGCTGCTGACTGATACACCGTTTTACCGTTGTACCGTCGCAACGCTTCAAAGCTGTTCTCTCCAAGGCCTGGGCAGGCCAGCAACGGCCTGCCCACTTTTTGGAGCCACTCATCGCATTCGTGAACGGATTCCCATGAGCATCACCGGCATCAATACCCGCAACCAGTTCAAGGGCCGCGTCGTCGCCATCAATCGCAGCCCCGTGGTCTCGGAAATCGAGATCGAAACCCCGGCCGGCTTCGTCGCCGCGGTGGTCACCACCAGTTCGATCGAGCGTCTGGGGCTGCGCGTCGGCGACAACGCACTGGCGCTGTTCAAGGCCACCGAAGTGATGGTCGCCAAGCTGGCCGACATCTGAACCTTTACACACCGCAACAGAACCGGATGCATCCGATGTGTCTGATCATTCACAAACCCGCCGGCCTGCGCATTCCGGCCGATCTGCTGGAGGCAGCGGCCACGCTGAACCCGGACGGATGGGGTTTGATGGGCTTCGATCCGGGCGGTCGCCTGCTGCTGGAGCGGCATGCCACGGTGCAGCTCGATGAACTGCTCGACATCGAGGCACGCCACGCCGAGGCCGAGTACGCCCTGCACCTGCGGCGCCAGACCCGCGGCGCCAGCGGCATCGACAACGTGCACCCGTTCCGCATCCTCGACGGCTACTACCTGATGCATAACGGCACGCTGCCGCTGGATCTGCGCGTGCCCGGCCGCTCCGATACCTGGCATCTGTCGCACGACCTGCTGCGGCCACTGGCACAGCGCTATCCCGGCGTGCTCAGCGACTATGCGTTCATCAATATCCTGGAACTTGGCCTGCGCCCGGAGAACAAGGCAGCCCTGCTGGACCAGCGCAACCGCCGCATCGCGTTGATCAACCGCGCCCATGGCGCCGAGTTCGAGGGGTTGTGGCTGAGCAGCACGCGCTGGATCGACCGCGTCCGCTTTCCGCTGGGGCATGCGCCGCAGCCGCAGGAACGCAGTTGGGCGCCGGCAGACGTTTTGTTTCTCTAGCGTCCTGAAGGGGCTGAATCTGGCTTTGCGATTTGCTTTGGTCGTCTTCGCAGCGGGTACGGTTACGGTCTTGATCACCTGTGTTTTCCGCTCCTGTTGCGAAGACGACAAAAGCTAAAGCACAAAGGAATTCCCGATCCGGGACACGAGATAGATCCGCGAGGAATATCAGAGTGACCAATTATTCTTTTTAACGGCGCCGGCGGCTGTCTACTATGCCGCTTCGTTATATCCAATAAACGGCTCGTCCGACGCCCTTCCTGCTCATGTCTACTCTGCTCACCCCTGCCGGCGGCGGCCCCCTGCCCGCGCGCGCGAAACCGATCCGGCAGCGTTCGGTGATTCCGGGCTTCGGACTGACCCTGGGTTTCACGGTCGCCTATCTGAGCCTGATCGTGCTGATCCCGCTCGCCGGCATTTTCTTCAAGGCCTCGGGCCTCGGCTGGCAGGGATTCTGGGACGTGGCCACGGCGCCGCGCACCCTCGCCGCGCTGAAACTCAGCTTCGGTGCCGCGATGATTGGCGCGCTGATCAACGCCGTGTTCGGCACCCTGGTGGCCTGGGTGTTCGTGCGTTATCGCTTTCCCGGCAAGCGCTTTTTCGACGCGATCATCGATCTGCCGTTTGCCCTGCCCACCGCGGTC